>JAGDDE010000030.1 GCA_017958185.1 Lachnospiraceae bacterium
GAACCCGCCTGGAGTAATGACAGTGTGTTCCTGGTGCATTGGAACGGAACCGATCGTTCCTGGACACAGACCCGGATTGAAGAGACCCTTTTCCGGTCGGTTCGGGGCGAGTAAACAGACTTTCGATCTTTGGAACACCCGGGGCGGGTTCGCCTGGGAAGCCGGGAGGGGCTTTTCCTCTGTCTCAGCCCGGGCCGGGACCGCGGACGGCTAGGTGCCCCGAAGGATCCCGCAGAGAAGACCAGCCGCCCCCTTCCGGAGAGGCGCTGAATAAAAAGAGAGAGACGGCTTCTTTACGAAGCGCCTCTCTCTTTGCTTTATGACGTTGTGTGCAGGAAGCAAAGCAGCGTCCGGATCAATCATCGACCGCCGCCGGCAGACTGTACGGTTCGGGCTCCAGCCGCGACATGCTGCGGAACTGTTCGGCCTCTTCCGGCTCCAGAACGAACAGGGCTGTAATGTCCCGGCTGATCCAAGTCCCTTTTTCCAGCTTCGTGACCGTGGTCATCACGCGTAGGAGCGTTTTTTCGGGATCGAGCGTACGTCCCGAGGCCTGCTGCAGCAGATCCGCAGCCCCGGTTTCTTTGATGTTGAAGAAAAGATACTCGGGCGATGTGCCGGGAACATACAATTGGGCATTCAGATACCGGGACGGATCGTTTCGCAGCGCCGTGATCACTTCCTGCTGAAGCGCCGTATTGACATCCTGTATCTCGCTCAGATAGGCCTCGTAGGTTTTTGAAAACGCCGGAGCGATGGGGACGTTGAAGTAATACAGCCGGCCGGAACGCGAAAGACGGACCCGGAGGATGTCGAGACTGTCGGGAGCCCCGCGGGAGACGGAATACCAGACATCAAAGCCCTTTTCCTCCACTTCGCTGCGGAAGATAGTGTAGATGCGCTTCGCGGCGTCCTCGCTCAGCAGAGACTCTCCGCCCCCGAGTCCCAGGAAATAGAGGAACAGAGAGGGATCGTCTGCCGGCAGCAGGTCCATGTACATATCGCGGAGTCCCGGACTTTCCGTCAGCTTTTTGTCCAGTGTCTGGCTCTCTGTCTGCGTCACGTAGATGATCCTTGTCCGCTCGCGAAGCCCGGACTTCAGCACGACGATCCGGGAGGTCATCGCGCTTTGATAGGAACTGTCCATGTCAGGCGCGGGATCGGTATAATGCAGTGCCCGCTTCAGACCGGCGGAAACGATCCGCAGGGCGTCGGGATCCGTCAGGCGGATCTCATCCTCCCGGCGTGTGAAATACGGCATTTCTTCGCTGAACGAGTAATTGTCGGCATACCCGCGCACCAGCCGCACGTAGGCGAGATCATCGGCGTCCGGGCGGTAGCTGCGCGCCGCGGAAAGAGAGAAGAACATAACGCCGAGCACGGCCAGGTTCAGCAGCGGCAGGAGCAGCAGGGAGGGAAGGGATTCCGCCAGCTTCTTCAGCCGCCGGGTAGCGATCAGTTCATAGGCCAGGAACGCGATCACGGCGATCAGATACAGGACGATCTGCTCGAAAACGAAGGATCCGGTGACGGGCTGCCTGCGGGCGGCGGTCTGGAAAATGAACGTGACGGGAATCAGGCAGATGACGAAGGCAAGGGTGAGACGGTACACCGCGCCGAGGATCTTATTGGGCGCGGCTACTTCGGCAGTCTCGCTGCGGCGGAAACGGTACAGCAGGGCTGCGCCGGCGGTGAGCAGCAGGCCGAGGATCAGCGTATACAGACCCGCGTCGGTGCGCAGCAGATACTGCGGCATCCCGAACCCAAGGAGCTGCGTAAAGAAGCCGAAGACCATATTGATATCGAAGGAAAACAGCGGGAACAGCCGGCCGCTGACCAGCACGCCGGAAGCGGCTACGACGTTTTCCACCATGACGGTCAGGATCAGGCGCGGCGCGAACAGGATCAGCAGGGATACGACGATGTTCGTAAAGACCGTGCCGGTCAGGAAAATGCCGCAGGCAAAGGCCGCGCTCACGTACAGACTGCAGAGGAACATGTGCCAGCTGTACAGCAGCAGTTCCGACCAGACAAAACGCAGATACCGCGGGAAGAGAGAGGCCGTGACGCCCGCCGCCAGCGACGTTCCGAAGCATAAGACGGCCAGACAGCAGAGAACGGCCGCAAAGAAGCTGAGGAACACACAGACCCGGGTCTGCGGGACTGCATCATAAAAGTCGCTGCCCCGCCGCGTGGTGGTGTAGGAAAACAGTATGAGCATAAAGACCGGAGCCGCCAGAAGAAAGGCGGAGAGAAGGAAAGGATGGAGCGACACGGCGTTCAGGCTGCGCGGGATAACAGGCACAGCGCCGGACCGGCTCATCACATAGCCGATGCTGACCAGCATCGCGGCCAGCGTGTTCACGGCCAGCAGGAAGACCGCGGGCGTGCGCAGCCGCCTGAGTGCTTCAGTGAACAGACGGATGTCAAACAGCTTTTTCTTCACGGGAAGCCTCCTTTTCCAGCACGTCGTCGAACGAGTAGCCGAGGTTTTTCATTTCGTAGGTGAATACTTCCTCGAGCGTGAGCGGGAGCACGTCCAGCAGCATCGGATCGAGCTGCCGCAGGCGGGAAACGGTCTCGTCACGGTCGCCGCGGACGATCAGATTCGCCACCGAGCCGTTCTGCGCGTAATGCTGGATATTCAGTCCTTCAAAACGATCCTGCCCGAAGGGCTCGCGGAAGGCGATCTGGATCTTGAAGATCTGGGTCTTCAGCCCCGTCACGTCGCTTTCCAGTACAAGGCCGCCTTCGTGGAGCAGCGCGAGCTGGTCGCAGGTGTCCTCCAGTTCCCGGAGCGAGTGGGACGTGATGATGGCCGTGGCCTGTTTTTCGGCCACGTCCTCGCAGATCAGACCTTTGACCAGCCCGCGCATCACAGGGTCGAGGCCGTCGAAGGTCTCATCGAAGAACAGATAGTCCGGGCGGCACGAAAGCGCCAGGATGATGGCAGCCTGCCGCTTCATGCCTTTGGAAAAGGTACGGATCGCCCGGGAAGCATCCAGACGAAAGCTTTCCGTCAGAAAGCGGAATCGGTCCCGGTCGAAAGAAGGGCGGTACGCGGCATAGCAGGCGGCCATGCGTTCCATGGTGGCGCCGTTCACGAAATACAGTTCATCCGGAACGAAGGTCATGCGGCTTTTGACGGCGGGATTGTCATAGACCGGTTCGCCGTCTACGGCTACGCTTCCTTCCTCAGGACGGTAAATGCCCGTGATGAGCCGCAGGAAGGTGGATTTTCCTGCGCCGTTGGAACCGACCATCCCGTAGATACAGCCCCGGTCGATCCGGCAGCTGAGCGAACGCAGTGCCGTCAGGTTCCCGAAACGTTTGGTGAGGTTTTCGGCTTCGATCATAAGTCAGGTTCTCCTTTCTCTTTCCGGGCCCCGATAAGTGCCTGCACGATCTCTTCCCGGCTCATGCCGAGCGCGGAAAGATCCTGCGCGGCCGCGATCAGCCGTTCCAGGGCCTCTTGTTTACGGAAATCAAAACGCCGGGAGACATCTTCCCGAACAAAACAGCCGCGTCCGGCGGCAGAGACGATCAGCCCGCGGCGGTCCAGCTCCGTATAAGCCTTTTGAACAGTATTGGGATTGACAGCCAGCTGCACCGAAAGACTGCGAACCGAAGGCAGCTGAGTGCCCGGCGGCAGGATCCCGGTCAGGATCAGCTGTTCCGCCTGTTCGATCAGCTGTTCATAGATCGGGATGCGGGACATGAGATCGATCTGAAACATTTCGGGCAGGTCCTCCTTCTGTCAAGTCGATCAGGGATTTACGCCAAGTGTACTACATGACATAGTACACATATATCACATGGCGGGGCTGCTGTCAAGCGATACAGCATTTTTTTAAAGAAAGCCCGAAAGCGGTTCGATTCTGACGCCAAAGCATGTAAACAGACTTACGGTACTATGAGAACGGGCAAATGGCCCGGATCGACTGAAAAGCAAGAGCGGGACGCGAACGAAAGCGTCCCGCTCTTGCTTTTCGGGCTCGGATGAATTATAGTAAAGACAGAAGAGAAGACAGGCAGGAAGCCGGTTCCCCGGCACGAAAAAAACATTCGGAGAAACAGCATGAATGAAGTAAATCGGAAACAGAATGAACTGTTGATGCAGAAGACGCTGCGTGCGCTGGAAAAACGCCGCATGACCGGCTATTACGCGGAAAACCGGGAAGAGGCGCTGGCTCTGGCGATCTCGCTGATCCCGGAGGGGAGCACCATCACCTCGGGCGGCAGTATGACGCTCCGGGAGATAGGGCTGACGGAGGCGCTGAAGGAAGGAGATTGGTGCTTTCTGGACCGCAGCGATTTCGCCGATCCCCGGGAGGCCTTCCTGGCAGCATACGACAGCGACGTGTATCTGGCCAGCGTCAATGCGCTCACGCAGGACGGGATCCTCGTCAATATCGACGGGAATTCCAACCGGGTCTCTGCGATGGCGTACGGTCCGCGGAAGGTGATCCTGATCGCGGGTGTCAACAAACTCTGCGCCGACCTGGACGCAGCCATGAAACGGGCCCGCGGCGTGGCAGCCCCGCGCAACGCGATCCGCCTGAACAGACAGACGCCCTGCGTCAAGACGGGCAGCTGTATGGACTGCCAGTCGCCGGATACGATCTGCTGCCAGTTCCTGATCACCCGCTTTTCGCGGCACGAGGACCGGATCCATGTGATCCTGGTCAATGAGGAACTGGGCTTTTAGGAGGCTTTATGCGATTACTGGTCCTGGACGGCAACAGTATTGCCAACCGCTCTTTTTACGGCATCAAACTGCTCACGACCCGCGACGGGCGCTATACCAACGCGCTGGTCGGGTTTCTGAATACTCTGTTGAATCTGGAAAAGGAAGTGATGCCGGACGAGGTGGCTGTGACCTTCGACCGGCCGGAGCCTACCTTCCGTCATAGTTCGTATGACGGATACAAGGCGACACGGCACGGGATGCCGGAGGAGCTCGCGGCCCAGATGCCCGTTCTGGAGGAACTCCTTAAGGAACTGGGCTACCGGACGGTGAGCTGCGCCGGCTGGGAGGCGGACGACGTGCTCGGCACGCTGGCCGCCGCGTGTTCTGCGCGGGGAGACGACTGTTTTCTGGCCACGGGCGACCGGGACAGCCTGCAGCTGGTCGGACCGCACGTCACGGTCCTGCTGACGGCGACGGTCATGGGCAAGAGCACCGTCCGCCGCATGGACGAAGAGGCCGTCCGGGAACAGTACGGTGTGACACCGCTCCAGCTGATCGAGGTCAAGAGCCTGATGGGCGATGCCAGCGACAACATCCCGGGCGTGAAAGGCATCGGCGAAAAGACCGCGCTGGCCCTGGTACAGCGCTTCGGGAGCATGGAGGCGGTCTATGAGCATCTGGACGATGCGGCGATCAAACCCAAACAGCGGGAAAACCTTTTGGCCTGCCGGGCAGAGGCGCAGCTGAGCCATATGCTCGGGACCATCCGCAGCGACGCGCCGGTCCCGACACAGCGGGGCGCGTACGTGCGCGGAGAGGGCGATCCCGCAGCGGCGCTTTCGCTCATGAGTGAATTGGAGATGTTCCGCCTGATCGACCGGCTGAGCCTGGAGGAAAGGGCCGTGCGGAGCACTCCGGCCGGAGAGGCCGGGGGCGCGCCGGCGGAGGAGATCGTCCCCCAGCCGCTCCCCGCGGAACTTTCGGGCACCTGGCTGCTGGCCTGCGCCGAAGAGGGCGGCGGCAAAAAGGCATCCGCTGCCGCAGCGGAAGGCTCCGGCTGGTATGCGGTGCAGGGCCGGTGTGTCTGCCCGCTGGAAGAAGCGCAGCTGCTGCGTCTGCTTGACGCGCCGGGCGTGCGTCTGGAGGTCTTCGATTCGGCGCCGCTGTATGCGCTGGCGCTGGCAAACGGCGGCGAAGGAAGCGCCGTAGCCTGGGATGCCAAACTGGCGGCTTATCTGCTCGATGCGGGCGCCAGCAGTTATACGGCGGCAGGCCTGGCGGCCTCCTATCAGGCGCCGCAGGATTTTTCCTGCGCGCAGTACCCGGAAGCGGGACGGCTGGCAGGCCTCTATGAACGGCTCCGCGAGGAAGTGGCCGCCCAGGAGCAGCAGGAACTGTACGAGACCATCGAATTCCCGCTGGCCCGCGTGCTGGCGGATATGAGCCATACCGGCGTCCTGGTCGACCGGGAGGGCATCGCCGCCTTCGGCGAGGAAGTCGCCCGCGAAACAAAGGCCGCGGAAGAGCGGGTCTATGAAAAAACGGGAATCCGCTTCAATATCAACAGCCCCAAACAGCTGGGCGAGGTCCTGTTTGAGAAGATGGGACTGCGCCACGGAAAGAAGACGAAGACCGGCTGGGCCACGGACGCGGCTACGCTGGAAG
Source organism: Lachnospiraceae bacterium (assembly GCA_017958185.1). GTDB lineage: Bacteria > Bacillota > Clostridia > Lachnospirales > Lachnospiraceae > UBA6987. The sequence continues at coordinate 6,356 of JAGDDE010000030.1, forward strand.
CCCTGAAGGACGAAGCGCCCGTCATCGGCGATATCCTGGAATACCGTACCTATCAGAAACTGCGGAGCACATATGTAGAGGGGCTGCTGAAGGCCATCGGTCCGGACGGGCGCATCCACAGCCGCTTCAACCAGACCGAAGCCCGGACAGGCCGGCTCTCGAGCGACGAGCCGAATCTGCAGAACATCCCCATCCGGACCGAACTGGGCAGCCGGCTGCGCGCCTTTTTCGTGGCGGCACCGGGCTGTGTGCTGGTAGACGCGGACTACAGCCAGATCGAGCTGCGCATCCTGGCTCATGTGAGCGGCGATACGCACATGCAGGAAGCGTTCCGCTCGGGCGCGGATATCCACCGGGCCACGGCAGCGCGTATCTACCGGATCCCGGAGGTCCTTGTGACGCCGCAGGAGCGTTCCGGCGCCAAGGCGGTCAATTTCGGGATCATGTACGGCAAGGGCGCCTTTTCGCTGAGCAAGGACCTGGGCATAAGCTTCGGCCGGGCCAAGGAGTTTCTGGAGACCTATCTGGCCGCCTTCCCTTCGGTAGACGGATATATGAAGCAGGTGATCGAGGAGGCGCGCGGGAAGGGGTATACGACCACGCTCTTCGGACGACGCCGCGCCCTGCCCGAGCTGCGCAGCGCCAATGTCCAGATCCGGGCCTCCGGCGAACGGATGGCCCGCAACACGCCCATCCAGGGCACGGCAGCCGATGTGATCAAGCTGGCCATGGTGCGCGTGTGGGAGCGGCTTCGCCGGGAGAAGCGGAAGAGCCGGCTGATCCTGACCGTCCACGACGAACTGATCCTGGAGTCGCCCGAGGACGAAGCCGGGGCGGCCAGCCGCCTGCTGCTCGAGGAGATGGAGGGCTGTACGCAGTATGCGGTGCCGCTGACTGCCGAGTGCAAGACCGGAAAAAACTGGCTGGAAGCACACTGAAGCGAACGCAAACTCATCAATTTTTCAGACGACTTTGCCAAAAAGCCGCAGAATAGAGCGAAAACGGATTGCAAAAACCCGGAAAGTCTGTTACACTTTCTATGTATATGCGCGGAGACCGGAAAGAAACCAGCCAGCGGCAAAAACGGCCGGCCTCCGGCAGGGACCCTACAGAACGGAAAGGAGCACTACCCCGATGATCCGCACCAATGTTGTAACTCTGACCGTGATCCCGGCTGTTGCCTACCGGAGAAAACTGGCCTCCGGCGGTTCCGGCATCGTGATCCTTCGCGAAGGCAGCGCCCAACCCGGCATCGCCGCGATCAGCAAGACCTCCGGCAAAGCCATCCCCGCGCCGAACACACCCGCCGATTTCCCGGAGGAAGCGTTCGCGGAAGCCATCAAGCTGACAGCCGGCCTCCCGTATCGCAAACAGGGAGGCTTCACCTACAGCGGCGAGGGCTCTCAGGAGATCCAGGAACCCGAGATGCAGGAAACCGAGACGCTTGCCGATTCCGATGAGTACAAGAAGCTCGTGGAAGCGTATACCGACCAGAAGGGACGGCTGTCCTACGACCTGCTGAACCGCGACCTGATCAAATTTGCCCATTCCAGCAGCAAAGTACGCGCCATGGTGGAAAACGGCACCAAAACGGCCGATATCCGCCGCTATGTGGTCTCGACCAAGTTCCGCAACGTGACCGGGAAGAAGGATCTGAGTGAGGAAGAGATCCAGAAAATGGCCGACCTTCTGGACGAGGTCAGCCCCAAGAGCGTGTTCAAGGAACTGAACGCGGGACTGAAGAGGATGAAGAGCCGCAAGTGACCGGCACCTCGCACACAGCCGCCCCGGGGACGGAGGTCCCGCGGGGCGGTTTTCGGCAGATCCGGCAAAAAAAAACGGGCTCCGGCTGATTCCGGTAGACGGAAGCCCCGATCCGTTGTATAATAACAAAACACATCCCCGCACCGGCATACTGCCGGGACGGACGCCCCCGGCAGGGGGCGGAGACCTCTGACGGAGGAAACGGTCATGTTTACGAAATCCAGCAAGCTCGACAACGTCCTTTACGACGTACGCGGACCGGTGGTCGATGAGGCCGCCCGTATGGAAGAGCACGGTCTTCAGGTGCTCAAACTCAATATCGGCAACCCTGCGCCCTTCGGTTTCCGAGCGCCGGACGAGGTCGTGACGGATATGCGCTACGCGATTGCCGATTCCGAGGGCTACTCGGATTCCCGCGGTCTGGTCTCCGCGCGCAAGGCGATCATGCAGTACGCGCAGATCAAGGGTCTTCCGAATCTGGACATGAAAGACATCTATACCGGCAACGGGGCGAGCGAACTCATCCAGCTCGCGCTGCACGCGCTGATCAATGACGGGGACGAAGTGCTGGTACCGGCGCCGGACTACCCGCTCTGGACGGCCTGCGTGAACCTGGCCGGCGGCAAAGCCGTGCACTATCTCTGCGACGAGGAATCGGACTGGCTGCCGGACCTCAAGGACATGGAAGCCAAGATCAGCGATAAGACCAAGGCGATCGTCGTGATCAACCCCAACAACCCGACCGGCGCCCTGTACCCGAAAGAGTTCCTGGAGCAGATCGTCGAAGTGGCACGCCGCCACCAGCTCATGATCATGGCGGACGAGATCTACGACCGTCTGGTCATGGACGGAGAAAAGCACGTCTCCATCGCCTCTCTGGCGCCGGATCTGTTCTGCGTGACCTTCAACGGCCTCTCCAAGTCCCACATGGTCTGCGGCTTCCGCGTCGGCTGGATGGTCTTCAGCGGCAACAAGGAACTGGGCCGCGACTATATCAGCGGCGTCAACATGCTGTCCAACATGCGCCTTTGCTCCAATGTGCCCGGCCAGTCGATCATCCAGACGGCGCTGGGCGGCTATCAGAGCGTGAACGAGTACATCGTGCCGGGCGGACGCATCTACGAGCAGCGCGAGGCGATCTGCCAGGCGCTTTCGGAGATCCCCGGGATCTCTGCCAAACGCCCCAAGGCCGCGTTCTACATTTTCCCGAAGCTGGACGTAAAGCGCTTTAATATCACGGACGACAACCGTTTTGCGCTCGACCTGCTGAAAAAGAAACGGGTGCTGATCGTGCCCGGCCGCGGCTTCAACTGGCCCCGCCCCGATCACTTCCGTATCGTCTATCTGCCGCGCGCGGAGGTCCTCCGCGAGGCGGCCGGCAAACTGAAGGACTTCCTGGCCGGCTACCGCCAGTAAAAGGTTCCGGAAAACGCAAAAAGAGCGCTTCGGACGTTCGGAGCGCTCTTTTTTTGCGGGCGTCGTATAGGACTGCGGCCGCCGGAGCGCGAAAAACGCTGCGGGAGAGGCTCAGCGGAAAACACTTGCCAAAAGCAGTACAAAATGGTAAACTTACCAGTTGAGAAAGCAGCCGCGGAAGGGCGTCTGCGTTTCGGGAAAACATGCCCCGTGTGCCGGAGGAGCGGGGGGCGTGTCAGCGCCGGGCCCCTGAGAGGGTGACGAGGATGGCGGTGATCGAAAGATTCGGCGGATGCCGCCACGGCCCGAGAGGTCGTCAGAAAGAAAGCAAAAAGCAGAATCGAGACTGCAACAGAGGTTCTTTCAACACACAAAATCCCATTTCCAAGGAGACAATACTACCATGAGAGTCGTCATTCAGGACAATTACGCAAAGATGAGCAAATGGGCAGCCGATTATATCGCTGCGAAGATCAAAGCCCACAAGGAAGACCGTCCCTTCGTGCTCGGTCTGCCGACCGGCTCCAGCCCTATCGGTGTCTATCAGGAACTGGCCCGTCAGAATCAGGCCGGCGAGATCTCCTTTGCCAATGTCGTGACCTTCAATATGGATGAATATCTGGGTCTGCCCCGCTCCCATGATCAGAGCTACTGGTACTTCATGCATGACAACTTCTTCGATCATCTGGTCGACATGAAGCCCGAAAACATCAATATCCTGAACGGCATGGCGGCCGATCCGGCCGCGGAGTGCGCCCGCTACGAAGCCAAGATCGCCTCGTACGGCGGCATCGACCTGTTCCTGGGCGGCATCGGCGTCGATGGCCACCTGGCCTTCAACGAGCCGTTCACGTCCCTGTCCTCCCGTACCGGCGTGCGCGATCTGACCACCGATACGCTCATCGTCAACTCCCGTTTCTTCGGAAACGATCCTTCCAAGGTACCGACCCAGGCGCTCTCCGTCGGCATCGGGACCGTGACGGACGCGAAGGAAGTCCTGATCCTGATCTCCGGACACAATAAGGCCCGGGCGCTGGCAGCCTCCGTCGAGGGCGGCGTCAGCCAGAAATGGACCTGCTCCGCGCTGCAGCTGCATCCGGCCGCGATCATCGCCTGCGATGAGCCGGCCTGCGGCGAGCTGACCGTCGATACCTACAAGTACTTCCTGGACATCGAGAAGAAAGAGAGACTGTAACACATGTATACGATAACGGATCTTTTTGATCTGGATCATACGCTGGCGAAAGACTATCTCTCGAAGTTCACCTATCCCTGGGAGGCGCTGAAGGGCATCAAGGATTTCATCCTGTCGCTCGGCCCGGCGCTGGGAGAGGACTACGAGGAAGTCTCGGAGAACGTCTGGGTCCACAAGACCGCAAAGGTCTTCCCCTCCGCCTATCTCGGAGCGCCCTGCATCATAGGCCCCAACACGGAGGTCAGGCACTGCGCCTTCATCAGAGGCTCCGCCCTGGTCGGAGCGGACTGCGTAGTCGGAAACTCCGTGGAGCTTAAGAACGTCATACTTTTCGACCACGTACAGACCCCTCACTACAACTACGTAGGAGATTCCATACTCGGCTACTACAGCCACATGGGAGCGGGTTCCATCACGTCCAACGTCAAATCGGACAAGAAGCTCGTAGTCGTTCACAACGGCACTGAGAACATCGAAACAGGCATCAAGAAATTCGGCGCCATGCTGGGTGATTACGTCGAAGTCGGCTGCAACAGCGTCTGCAACCCGGGCACTGAC
>JAGDDE010000031.1 GCA_017958185.1 Lachnospiraceae bacterium
GCCATATTCGCCGCTTCTTCGGCAGGAAGATCTCTCAGGATATCCGCGCGCCCGTCGCTCGCCAGCCACATGTTCTCCCCGTTGAAATACAGGGAAAGGGTCTGAGGGCCGATCTCGGGGGCCAGGATGACGATATCACCCTCGGAGATATAGGGCCGGGACAGTTCCATCATGGCTTTCGTCCCGACGGATCCGTACAGCGCGAAAGGGCACACCGTATAGCCCGGGAATTCCTGCTCCAGCAGCGCCCCGTTCACCCCGAAGACCAGTCCGCTGCAGCCGACCAGGACGATCTTCTTTCCCTGTGTTCCTTTCAGCCGGTCGTACATCTCCGGGAGTTCTCCGTAGTACGTCTCCGAATACTGCGCGGGGATGGCCAGTGCGGCGGTGAGGGCCCCCGCAGGGACCAGCAGCACCAGAAGGAGGACAGCCAGGGTCTTGACGATGAGTTTTTTCATGCGCTTCCTCCTCTCAGAACTGGAAATAGATGAACTGGCTCTGGAGATTCCCGGAGGCAGCCATCAGCCACATGACAGCGACGAGCAGGATCAGGAAGGCATAGATCACCAGGCGCACGCCCTGCGCCGTGCGGCCGTCCTGCCCGCGGGCAAAAAGCGTGCCCTCCGGCGGGAAGACCATCTCCTGTCCTTTCGAGAGCAGGATCAGGGAAAGGATGATCTGCGCGATCCCGAGGACCCCGATCCCCAGCACGGAGAACGCCTTATTCACGGAATCCGGCATCAGGCTCAGGCCGCCGAACATCTTGCCCAGGATGGTCCCGGCTGTCGCGATATCCGGCGCCCGGAAGAAAATGCTCGTCACACCCACGATCAGCAGCACGCAGGCGTTGCGCACGCGGCGGATGACGGGATTTTCAAGATCGATGTGCCGGCTATCGCAGAAACGGTGGAAGCCCGGACGAAGCAGGTCTTCCACGGTCGTGCAGAGCCCGATCATCAGGCCCCAGGCGACGAACGTCCAGTTGGCGCCGTGCCACAGACCGCTCAGGGCAAACACGATGATGATATTCAGATACTTGCGGAATTTGCCCTTGCGGCTGCCGCCCAGCGGGATGTACACGTATTCCATGAACCAGGAATTCAGGGAGATGTGCCAGCGGCGGCCGTATTCCCGGAAGCTGACCGCCGTGAGCGGCCGGTCGAAGTTCTTCATGAGGCGGATGCCCAGCAGCCTGGCGCAGCCGGTGGCGATATCGGAATACCCGGAAAAATCACAGAAGATCTGTACCGTAAAGAGCATGCCGGCGATCCAGAACGTGAGCCCGTTGCCCTCCGCGACGTTGCCGAAGGCCGTATTGACCAGGGAGCCGACCATATCCGCCACGCAGACTTTCTTGAAAAAACCGAACAGGATCTGGCGGAAGCCGGCCACGAGATCCTCCGCGTTCGCCTGCTTCTCCTCCCGGAACTGATGCAGCAGATTGGAGGCCCGTTCGATGGGGCCGGCCACCAGCTGGGGGAAGAAAGAAACGTACAGCGCGTACGTGATAAAGTTTTTCTCCGATCGGGATGGATCGCGGTACACGTCGATCGTGTAGCTCATGGTCTGGAAGGTATAAAAGGAAATGCCGATCGGCAGCGGCAGATGCTGCAGCGGGATGCTCGTCCCCGCCAGCGCATTTACAGTGCCGATCAGGAAATCGGTATATTTGAAGATGCTGAGCAGTCCCAGATTGACGAAGATCGAGGCCAGCAGCGCCAGTTTGGACGCGCGCGGCGAGATCTTCGCGCCGATCACACGGCCGCAGCAATAGTCCACGACGGCGGAAAAGATCATCAGGACCACGTAGAACGGCTCGCCCCACGCATAGAAGAAGATACTCATGGCGAGCAGCCAGTACTTGCGGAGCTTAAACGGGAGCAGCCAGTGCACTACGACCGTCACCGGCAGAAAGATCAGGAAGGCAAGGGAAATAAAACTCATCGTTCACGCCCCTTTCCGCCGATCAGCAGGACGGCCGTATCGAGGAGGAGCAGCACGATCAGTTCTTCCCACGAAGCCCCGGAAAGCAGGGCGGCAAACAGGACGCCCAGCGCCGCAAGGGCAGCCAGGACCGTCAGCACGAATCCGCCGGCCCGGCTGTGCCTGATAAAAAGCAGCAGCCCGACCGACGCCAGTGCCGCGACAAACAGGGCCGGAGAAGAAAGGATCACGCTGTCAGCCATTTCTACGTAGTCTCCTGATCTCTTTTCTGTCCGGAGCAGCCGCTGCTGCTTCGGGTGTTTCCTGCGGTTTATTATATCATTTTTCGCGATACAGTGCAACGCTATCGTCGCGGGAAAAGAAGACCGCCCTGTGCGCCTTTCTGCAAGGTCCCACAGGGCGGTCCCGACCGTCCGCTGTTTTACGAAAGCTTCATATCTCCGTCTTTGACCCAGCCGAGTTTCTTCACGCCCCAGTGGATCAGCAGGGAAAGGACGGCGGGGAGTACGAACGAGATGAGGATCAGGCCGATCCAGTCGAAGGCCGTCGGAGTCACGCCGTTGTTGACCCAGCCGGTATACACGCCGATCTGTCCCACCAGACCGCAGGTGCCCATGCCGGAAGAGACCGGCGCCCCGTTCATTTCCAGATGAAACACGCAGGTGGCCAGAGGGCCCGTGATGGCAGAGGCCAGCGTCGGGGCGATCCAGATGCGCGGATTCTTGACGATGTTGCCCATCTGCAGCATGGAAGTGCCGATGCCCTGGGAGACCAGCCCGCCCCAGCGGTTCTCCTTAAAGGAGATCACGGCAAAGCCGATCATCTGGGCCGAGCAGCCCGCGACGGCCGCGCCGCCGGCCAGGCCCGTCAGGCCCAGCGCCGCGCAGATGGCTGCGGAAGAGATCGGCAGCGTGAGCGCCATGCCCACCAGGACAGAGACCAGGATCCCCATCAGGAACGGCTGCAGATCGGTGGCCCACATGATCAGATTGCCCAGCCACATGGCAGCGGTCCCGATAGGCGGAGCGATCAGCCACGAGAGGAAGATCCCGATACCGATGGTGACCAGCGGCGTGATCAGGATGTCCACCTTCGTCTCCTTGGAGACCAGCTTGCCGCATTCCGCCGAAAGGATGGCGATGAAAAGCACGGCCAGAGGCCCGCCGGCGCCGCCGAGGGCGTTGGAGGCAAAGCCTACGGCAATGAGCGAAAACAAAACCAGCGGCGGACATTTGAGCGCATAGCCGATAGCCACGGCCATGGCCGGCCCGCTCATGGCGGTCGCGATCCCGCCTACGGTGTATTCCACCCCGGCTACCGTCGCGACAGGCTGCATCAGGAAGGGGATCTGGAACTGTGTTCCGATCGTATTAATGATGGTGCCGATCAGCAGCGAGCAGAACAGGCCCTGCGCCATGGCGCCGAGCGCATCGATCCCGTAGCGCTTCAGGGAGATCTCGATATCCTTCTTCTTCAAAAACTCTTTGACTTTGCTCATTTTACCCTCCGGGGCCTGCCGATTGCGGCATGAACAGCCCTTGCGCGCATCATAGCACGAACCGCCCGCGGGGTCAACCGGGGCGGTCCATTTCTTTCGGTTTTCCCGCCGAAGCGGGCGTGCGGGGAAGCGCAGTTCAGGATGGGCCTGCTTTCCGGTCCCCTCTATTCCGGTTTATTCGATCGTAAAGACACCGGCGGGGCTGACAGAGCCCTTCAGGCCGAAGAACACGGCCAGCGCCTGTGCTTTTTCCGCAAGATCCGCGCGCTCGTCTTCCGAGGCCTGGGCATATCCGCTCAGAGCGGCGTTGATGCCGGCAGTCAGACGCTCCCGGTCAGACCCGGAAAGAAAGACCCTGGCAGAGAGTTCTTCCGCGATGCCTTCCTCCGCGGCGGTCCGGACCATGGCCCGGCTGATGATGCGGGACGAAAAGACGGTGGATACGAACTCGGCCGCGTCGGTCTTGCCCTCGTCGAACAGGTTGCCCTCCGAAGCGCCGGGAGCCGCGGTCATCGCGATCCCGTACAGTTTGGTCAGAGCGGCCGTTTCGGCGGCGGTGTCGACGGAAGCATCGCCCTGAGCCTGGCCCATCTCTTCGATCAGGGTCTTGATCAGCCCTTCCAGCGCCTTGGAGCCCTGGATGCCGAAGGTGCTCAGTTTTTCTTCGGTGATCTGGCTGCCGATGACCTCGGCGGTATCTTCGTTCACATGCTCGAGCAGCCATCCCAGATGCTCTTCCACGGCCGCTTCGTCGGCTTCTTCCTGCGCCAGTTCGCTCACGATCGCGTAGGATCGCTGCACGACCCCGACCGCGGAAGCGGCCGAATCGGCGCCCTTCTCACGGATCATGGCGGCTGTCTCGTCATCGACCAGGCCGGAGTTTTTCACCACCTCGCTGTCCAGCAGGATATCCAGAATGGCATCGGAACCGCCCTCGATGAGACCGCTGGCGTCCACGGCGGCGATCAGTTCCTCCAGCGCGTCGGTGTCAAGATCCGTGAGGATCTCCTCGTCGGTCTTGTCTTTGACCGATTCCGCGATCGCACCGGCCGCCGCAACGATCTTCTCGATCTGCTCCGCCTGCTCGTTTGTCAGTTCGGAAAGATCGATCGAGACCTTGTCCTTAAGGCTCTTCTGCGTATCTTCGTCCAGTCCCAGCATCTCGGAAACGGAATCCACGCCCGCGGAGATCAGCGCGTCGGCAAGCGGCTGGACCACTTCATTGCCGCGGAGCGTTTCCAGCAGTCCGGAGACCGTGCCCGGCTGGGAAAGGACCTGCAGGATGTCCGCGTCTTCAGACGCGAGCATCTCGCTCACACCGCTCTCCTCGAGCGTGCTTGCCAGCTTCGCGAAGCTCTCAATAGTCTCCGGCAGATTTTCCTCGGTGATGCGGGACAGAGACTCCAGCGCGGCATCGGTCAGCGCCTGTTCCATCGGCGTATCGGCGGGATCCAGCCGGATCCCCAGGAAAACGCCTTTCTCCTTCAGCTGCCCGGCTCCGACCGCGATCAGTTCGGCGGCGGCCGCGCGAAGGCCAGGATCGTTGTCCAGCGCCTTCGAAACGCCCGACAGCGCCTTGGCGATGGCGGAGAGCGCCGCATCGGACGAGGCGGACGAGGGATCGGCCGCCGCTTCGATCACCGGAGCGGCGACTTCGGCCGCGCGGTCCAGTCTCTGCGCCAGCGTCACGGTCTTTCCGTCTTCGGTCGTATTCGAGAGGATCTCCGTGATCGCGCCTCCCCCGAACTTCTCTGCATATTCTATGGCTTTGTTCCCGGAGAAGATCTCCGCGATCTCTCCCAGCGTGACCGCATCCGTTTCGGCAGAGACGTCAGCGGGGGCGCCGAGCAGAGACGGATCGGCCGAGACGGTCCGGAGCGTCTCCGGGCGCGCCTCTTTCCCCGCGGATCCGATCTGCAGCCCGATCTGCGCAGTCGCGCTGCGCAGCGACTCATTGTCGTTCAGCGTGACGACGACGCGTTTGACCTCAATGGCCGGGACCAGCAGCAGGCCCGTGATCAGCACGGCATTTATGGCCGAAGCGATCAGTTTTCCGAAGAACTGGCCGGCGCTCGTCTTTTCCTTCTCCGGGAAGGCGATCGCGATCAGCGGATTCAGCAGCACGAACAAACCCTTCAGTACGAAAAAGGCGATCCCGAAGATCAGCGGCCCCGCAAGAGCCGTAAGGAACGCGGTACTGTAGGCAAACACAGCGCCCGTCTCTCCGAACAGTTCCAGAGCGTCGAGGCGCAGCGCGATCGCCTTCACCAGCCTGTCGGCCAGGATCCCGCGCAGCAGCATGGCCGCGATGAACGCCAGACCCGCCGAGAGCAGCGTGCCCACCAGGCCGGCGTACACCTTGCGCGGCTTCCGGATGAGCCCGAAAAGCATCACCAGAACGATCATCGTGATCGAAAAGCCCAGGATCGCTCCGGACATCAGTCCCAATAATTCAACAGTGGATAAATGCATGGCAGACCTCCTTCAGGGGGTTCGGCTCAAAAGCCGAAAGAACAACGCCGCACAGGCGGCACAGTCACCGATCCGTTTGGATTTATTATAGCATCCTCCCCGCCGCATTTCAACCGCCGAAACGGCGCCGCCGGAAAGGGCCTGCGGGCCCTTCGGAGCGCGAAAAGAGGCGAGGCTCCGCAGAGTCCCGCCTCTTTCCGGCTCGTTTGTTATTTCTGCGCGGCAATGGCGGCCTGTGCGGCTGCCAGTCTCGCGATGGGCACGCGGAACGGCGAGCAGGACACATAGTCCAGGCCGATCTCATTGCAGAACTCGATGGAGCTCGGGTCGCCGCCGTGCTCGCCGCAGATCCCGCAATGCAGCTTCGGGTTGACGGGCTTGCCCAGTTCCAGCGCCACTTTCATCAGCTTGCCCACGCCGCTGCGGTCCAGACGGGAGAACGGGTCGTTCTCCAGGATCTTGGCGTCGTAGTAGTAGTTCAGGAATTTGCCGGCGTCGTCGCGGCTGAAGCCGTAGGTCATCTGCGTCAGGTCGTTGGTGCCGAAGCAGAAGAAATCGGCGTTGGCAGCGATCTCATCCGCGGTCAGAGCGGCGCGCGGGATCTCGATCATGGTGCCCACTTCGTACTCGATGCGCATCCCGGCGTTCTGAAGCTCTTCTTCGGCCGTATCGACCACGAACTTCTTCACGTAGTTGAATTCGCGCACGTCGCTGGTCAGCGGGATCATGATCTCCGGACGCAGTCTCCACTCCGGATGCTTCTTCTGCACCGACACGGCGGCACGGATGACCGCGCGGGTCTGCATGACCGCGATCTCCGGATAGGTGACCGCCAGACGCAGGCCGCGGTGGCCCATCATCGGGTTGACCTCATGCAGGCTATGCACCAGGTTGCGGATATAGTCGATCGTGCGGCCCAGGGAAGCGGCCAGGATGCCCATCTCCTCGTCGGTGTGCGGCACGAATTCATGCAGAGGCGGATCCAGGAAGCGGATGGTCACCGGCGCGCCGGACATGGCCTCATAGATCTGCTCAAAGTCTTCCTGCTGATACGGCAGGATCTTGGCCAGCGCCTTTTCGCGTTCGGCGGAGGTCTCGGCGCAGATCATCTCGCGGAAGGCCGCGATACGGGTCGTTTCAAAGAACATGTGCTCGGTGCGGCACAGGCCGATGCCTTCGGCGCCCAGATCGCGGGCCTTCTTGGCATCGCGCGGCGTATCGGCGTTGGTGCGGACCTTCATGGTGCGGTACTTGTCCGCCCAGTTCATGATGCGGCCGAAGTATCCGGAGATGGTCGCGTCCACCGTCGGGATGATGCCGGCGTAGATATTGCCGGTCGTGCCGTCGATGGAGATGAAGTCGCCTTCATGGAAAGTCTTGCCGCCCAGCGTGAAGACCTTGGCTTCTTCGTTGATCTTGATGTCGCCGCAGCCGGAAACGCAGCACTCGCCCATACCGCGCGCCACGACCGCCGCGTGGGAAGTCATGCCGCCGCGCACGGTCAGGATGCCTTCCGCCGCCTTCATGCCGGTGATATCCTCCGGAGACGTCTCCAGACGGACCAGCACGACTTTCTCCTTGCGGGCCTTCCAGGCGACCGCATCGTCCGCTGTGAAGACGACCTTGCCGCAGGCGGCGCCGGGGGAGGCGCCCAGGCCCTTGCCGATCGGCTTGGAGGCCTTCAGCGCGGATTCGTCGAACTGCGGATGCAGCAGGGTATCCAGGTTGCGCGGATCGATCATCGAAACGGCTTTCTTTTCATCGATCATGCCCTCGTCGACCAGTTCGCAGGCGATGCGCAGGGCCGCCTGGGCGGTGCGCTTGCCGTTGCGGCACTGCAGCATGTACAGTTTGCCGTTCTCCACGGTGAACTCCATGTCCTGCATGTCACGGTAATGGTCTTCCAGGATGGTGCAGACTTCCTTGAACTGTTTGAACGCGGACGGGAACTTGTTTTCCATCTCGGCGATCAGCATGGGGGTGCGGATGCCGGCCACCACGTCTTCGCCCTGGGCGTTGGTCAAAAACTCGCCCATCAGCTTCTTTTCGCCCGTGGCGGGGTCGCGCGTAAAGGCCACGCCGGTACCGGAATTCTCATTCAGGTTGCCGAAGACCATGGGCATGACCGTCACGGCGGTGCCCCAGGAATACGGGATATCGTTGTCGCGGCGGTACACATTGGCGCGCGGGTTGTCCCAGCTGCGGAACACGGCCTTGATGGCTTCCTTCAGCTGCACGATCGGGTCGCTGGGGAAATCTTCGCCCAGCTGCGCCTTGTATTCGGCCTTGAACTGGTTCGCCAGTTCCTTCAGGTCGGCCGCCGTCAGATCCACGTCGTACTGGATGCCGCGGGACGTTTTCATCTTATCGATCAGCTGCTCGAAGTATTTTTTACCGACTTCCATGACCACATCCGAGAACATCTGGATGAAGCGGCGGTAGGAGTCGTATACGAAGCGTTCAAATTTGGGGTCGGGATTGCCCTTGATCATCGCTTCCACGACCTGATCGTTCAGGCCGAGGTTCAGGATGGTGTCCATCATGCCGGGCATGGAAGCGCGCGCGCCGGAACGGACGGATACCAGCAGCGGATTCTTCAGATCGCCGAATTTCTTGCCGTTGATCTTTTCGATCTTCGCCACGTACTCCATGACCTGAGACATGATCTCGTCATTGATCTGACGGCCGTCCTCATAATACTGCGTGCAGGCTTCCGTGGTGATGGTGAAGCCCTGCGGAACCGGCAGACCGATGTGCGTCATTTCCGCCAGATTCGCGCCCTTGCCGCCCAGAAGGTTGCGCATGGTCGCGTTGCCTTCGGTGAACAGGTAAACCCATTTTGTCATACTATGACCTCCTCATAAATGTTCTAAACAGCAGAAAACTGCCATGGGAAAACACGTTTGTGCGGGCATTCAGTGCTCGCGGTTTTTGATTGCCAGAGCCGACTCGCGCAGCACTTCGTCCACGCGGGCAACGGAGAGCCCCAGCTTTTCCGCCAGTTCCTCCGCCGTGGCCTCGCGGCCCTCCTCTTCTTCCAGCTGACGGGTCAGGTCCAGGATCCGGTTGGCGTCCTGCGCCATCCGGTCGCCGGCGCGGTCGAACAGTCCCTGTTCCTGCACCAGTTCGCGCATGGCTTCTTCCGCGCCGCGCAGCAGCTCCTCCGGGCTCATCTCCCGGGAGGCCGCCTCGCCCACCGTGCGGACCAGCGCCAGATTTCCTTCCTGGATCAGATCGCCCAGCGCCGCGCCGCGGCCGGCATACTGCAGAGCCAGCGGGAGCACCCGGTACAGATTGCCCGTGGTCACGCGGTCTCTCAGTTCCCGCAGGGCGGGCATGCGCGCCTGCTGCAGCTGCCGCAGCAGCACTGCCGTTTCCTCGTCCGACAGGCGGGGCAATGCGGCGACGTCTTCCAGATACATCTCGTAGACCGCCTGTTCCCGGGGATCGATCTCCCGGAGCGCCTGAGAAGCCTCCCACTCGCCCAGGCCGATGCTGGCTGTGTCATGCGGCACATAATCCGCCACGCGGATGCCTTCCTGAGCCAGATACTCGTAAACGGCGGCGATCTGTTCCCTGTTCAGCTCGAAGCCGGGAAAAGCCGCCACGATCTCTCCGACCGTGACGCTCCCGCCGTTTCGGGCAGACGACAAACTCAGCGCAGCGAGACCGCTGCGCAGATCTTCCGGATTCATGCGGATTTCCGTTCCTTTCGAAAAAAAGAAAAAAAGCCCCGCTTACGCAGGGCCTTTCGTTATGCTCGGGACAAATATTCCCCTGTCCGCGTGTCGATCTTGATCCGTTCTCCTGTATTCACGAACAGCGGTACCATAACCTGAGCCCCCGTCTCCACGATCGCAGGCTTGCTTGCGCCCGTGGCTGTGTTGCCTTTGAAGCCGGGCTCCGTATCGGTGATCTCCAGTTCCACGAAAAGAGGCGGTTCCACCGAGAAAACACTGCCCTTGTAGGAGCAGATGCGGCATTCCTCGTTTTCCTTGACGAACTTCAGGGCGTCGCCGATCTGATCGCTGTTCAGAGCGATCTGTTCGTAGGTCTCGTTATCCATGAAGTAGAACATGTCTCCGTCGGAGTACAGGTACTGCATCGCCTTGCGGTCGATGATCGCGTTTTCAAAACGGTCGGTAGGACGGAAAGCGGTCTCCACTACGCCGCCGCTGATCACGTTCTTCAGTTTTGTGCGCACGAAAGCAGCCCCTTTGCCGGGCTTGACATGCTGAAATTCGATGATCTGATATACGCTGTTTTCGTATTCGATCGTGAGTCCGTTTTTGAAATCACCTGCTGATACCATTCGTACCTCCTAAAATTGGCCCGGACTTCCGGTGAAAGAAGAACGGCCGGACTGTTCCCACAGTTCTGACTGCAGTATTCTACCCTATTCTTCCGGAGATTTCAACTGTTTTTCGCTTTTATTTACAAAAAACAGCAAAATTTTCTCAAAAAACCGCTTCCACGCGACGCCCGGAGGGTCATGCGGCTCCACCGGCTGCACCAGCAGGCTGGTCAGACCGCTGCGGTTGGCTCCCAGAACATCCGTGAAGAGCTGATCGCCCACCGCCAGCGTATCGCCGCTGCTGCTCCCCATCTGCGCCATGGCCGTGCGGAAGCGCTTGCGGGAAGGCTTGTCCGCCTTGCACACGAAGCCGCTGCTCACCGCTTCCGCAAAAGGCTTCACCCGTTCCTCGCTGTTGTTGGAGATGAGGAACGTCCGGATCCCGGCCTCGTGCAGCGCGCTAAAATACGCGGTCACCTCGGGCGTTGCTTCCTGCCCGTGAGGGACCAGCGTATTGTCGATATCAAAGATCACGGCCGCAAATCCGCGTGCCTTCAGCCACTGCGGCGTCACCTCGCGGTAGGACTCCGCCATGAGGGCCGGGAACAGGGAAAGTCTCGTCATTGCTTCTTTACCAGTTTTTCGATCTCCTGCAGGAAGGTCTCGACGTCTTTGAATTCGCGGTAGACCGAAGCGAAACGCACATAGGCCACGTCGTCCAGCCCGGCCAGCTTGCGCATGACCAGCTCGCCGATCACCTTGCTGCTGATCTCCTTTTCGCCGCCGGCCGTCAGCTCGTTCTCGATCTCATCGACCAGCTTGGTGATCTGATCGACAGACACCGGCCGCTTATGGCAGGCGCGCAGGATGCCGCGCTCGATCTTGGAACGGTCGAATTCCTCCCGCACCTCGCCCTTTTTGATCACGACGAGGGGCGTGATCTCCACCCGTTCATAGGTCGTGAAGCGTTTGTCGCATTTCTCGCACTGGCGCCGCCGGCGGATCGTGCCTTCAGCGGGACGGGAATCGATGACCTTGGTGTCCTCAGCTCCGCAATAGGGGCATTTCATGTTCTTTTCCTCCTGGACGGTCCGGCCTTATCCGCGGCCGAACTCTGCAAGTTCCAGTCCCGGATTGCGTTCCAGGACCATGCCCGGGCTCCAGCTGTTCACAAAGAGCAGCAGCGGTTCGCCCTTCAGATCACACACGCGTTTCATGTCGGAAGTGCCCTGGATGGACTCGGGCCGCGTATGGCTCGTGATCCAGCGGATATGTCCGTACGGAAGGATATCCAGCCGGGCCTCCACATTGTATTCATTCTTCAGGCGGTACATGAGCACGTCGAACTGCAGCACGCCCACGACCCCCACGATGATCTCCTCCATGCCGGAATTGAGTTCCTGGAAGATCTGGATGGCGCCTTCCTGGGCGATCTGGTTCACGCCCTTCAGGAACTGTTTGCGCTTCATGGTGTCGGCCTGGCGGAGCCTCGCGAAATGCTCCGGCGCGAAGGTCGGGATCCCTTCGTAGGCAAACGTGCGGTCGGACAGGCAGAGCGTATCGCCGATGGAGAAGATGCCCGGGTCGAACACCCCGATGATGTCGCCCGCATAGGCTTCCTCGACGATGGTGCGCTCCTGCGCCATCATCTGCGTGGACTGGGACAGGCGGATCCTGCGCCCGCCCTGCACGTGGTTGACCTCCATGCCCGACTCGTAGCGCCCCGAACAGATGCGCATGAACGCGATGCGGTCGCGGTGCGCCTTGTTCATATTGGCCTGGATCTTAAAGACAAAGGCGGAAAACGGCTCCTGCACCGGGTCGATCACCTGATCGCCGGCCAGATGCGGCTCCGGACCGGGCGCCATTTCCAGGAAATGCTCCAGGAAGGTCTGCACGCCGAAGTTGGTCAGGGCCGAGCCGAAAAAGACCGGGCTCTGTTCGCCGCGCAGCACTGCGTCCATATCCAGTTCGGCCAGCGCGTCCAGCATCTCCAGATCGTCTGCGAGCCGGTCCATATACTGGCCGCCGATCTTTTCGCGGGTCGAAGGCGCCTGCTGATCCAGATGCTGCGTCTCGATGGCGTGCTGCCCGGCGTCCGCCGCCGTAAAGGTGGTGATCACCGCGCGGTCGCGCTCATAGATGCCCCGGAACGTCTTGCCGGAACTCAGCGGCCAGTTGAC
>JAGDDE010000001.1 GCA_017958185.1 Lachnospiraceae bacterium
CTCCTGCGGCACGACCCGGATGTAGGTGTACTGTTCCAGGCTGCAGACGTACAGGTCTTCTTCCGGAAGGTAGTAGACGACGGACGTATCAAAGCCCTGCAGCTCGTCGGAAGTATGGCCGATGCTCTCCAGAAGGATCTCGTCCATCGTGGCCTTGGTAGCATAACAGTAGCGCACGTCCGGATCATACGGGATGCCGTATTTGGCAAACAGCTTCTGGATATCGGGGATGCCGTCCCAGATCTCGCTGAGCCCTGCGTAAAGCGAAGCGCCGCGCGGATCACGGAAGCTCATCCGCATGAGGCCGCGGGTCACCCGGTTGTTCAGGAATACGTTGACCAGATCCTGCAGCACCGTATCGTTGGGCGGGATGGCTTCCTCATCCGGGATATTCTGTTCGATCACGAACTGCCCGCTCTTGCCGCGCAAAAGCGTCGCTTTCATGACCCTGGCGCCGTTGTCCTTCCCGTTTTCATCCACGTAGGTGAACGGATAATAGTCTTCGCCGCAGTACCAGACGCTGTACCGGGAGACTCCGTCAAACTCGACCTTGAGGATGTTCGAGCGCTGGAAGACCACGCCGCCTTCGCGGGTATAGTAGATGGCCGGGTTTTCCGGGAAGTAGCCGGGATAGGTCGTGCGGAAGCCGAAGTCAGGCAGCGGATGCTCCGTAAAGCGCATCAGCAGGTCGCTGAACGACGCCTGATCCATGGCCTGGATGCCCGGTCCTTCGTCATAGACCGCGCCGTATTTTTCGAATACCGCCTTCCAGTTGGGCACGTCGTAGTGCCCGTTCAGCGCGATGATGCTGTACGGATAAAGGTCTTCCGCGTTCCAGAATTCGCTCTTCAGGAATCCGTTGAAGTCGGCCGAATTGAACTGCTCGAACATCCGCTGGATGATATAAGTCGCATTGCCGCTCTCTTCGCTGTACCAGACAGGATAGTTGGTCACGATGTTCAGCCGGCCGTCAAAGGCGTTCCGGCGCAGATACACCGTCATGACCTCGGCGGCCTGCAGCATGTCGTCTGCGTAGTCAAAGAGGAAATAGCCGCCGTACTGGGGATCCATCCCGTAAGTGACCATGTACCCGTCCTCTTCGATCTCCCGGACGCTCAGTACCTTCACCGGCAGATAAGTGATATCGCCGTGCTGGCGGCAGTAAAGATCGCCGTCCGGCAGATAGGTGATGTCATCCAGCATGCGCGGAGCCGCCAGGAACGGGTCGATGGCGTTTCCGGTCACAGCCTTCAGCATGGCGTTGAGGTATTCGCCCGATACGAAGCTCACGCTCGTATAGTCCTCATACGTTTTGCCGTTCTTTTTGTAGAGCCCGGGGATATCCTCCGAAGTATACGTCAGGTTGCCGGAACGCCCCATGCTGAGCTGGCTGACGACGTGTTTGAAGCGGGCTTCCTCCGTCACATTGCGCAGGATCCGGGTCTGGAGGATGCCGTTCACGCCCCGGCTGTTCAGCAGCGCATCGATCTCCATATACAGGGGATCGCGGCCTTCCGTTGCGGAAATGATGATATTGGATTCGATGATCAGGTGGTAGTCTTCCGGATCCAGACGGAACACCGCCTGCATGAGGCCGGCGCTGATGTAGCTGTGCTTATAGTCGTCGCGGTCGCCGCCCAGGAAGATGCTCAGGGGATACTGGCCGCCGTTGTACAGCACGCTGATCCGGCCGTCATAGTACCGTTCCACACTCACCGCGGTCAGCGGCTGGAAGTTGGTGTCGCCGTGCTGGATGACGTAGATGCCCTCTTCTTCAAACAGCACGGGCCGGTAGGTGTCATACGCGCTGAATTCATCCGTGCGGTGGCCGGTGGCCCGCTGCAGGAAGCCGGCCAGATACGTGACATCGGCAAAGGTGACGCCGGTGTTCGGATCCCACGTCAGGCCGTGCTTGGTATAGAGGCCCTGCACGCTCGCAGAATCATATTTCGCCGAATTTTTCAGCTGATACACTACATCGTAGATCGACGCGCCGCGCGGGTCGCGGAACTGCGTGCGTAGCAGGCCGTTGGTCCCGGAACTGTTCAGGAACTCATTGACTTTAGCAGCCAGTTCCTCGTCCGTGGGCGGCTGCGGCTGTGTCGGCTGCGGCTGCGTGGGCTGCGGCTGTGTAGGCTGCGGCTGTGTTGGCTGCGGCTGTGTTGGCTGCGGCTGTGTAGGCTGCGCCTGCGTCGGCTGCGGCTGGGTAGGCTGCGCCTGCGTCGGATCGATGGCGGGTCCCGTGGGCTGTTCTGCAGACGACGTTTCGGCCTTGTCCTTGATGACCTTGCCGATCGCCTCCAACAGGCCTCCCTCACCGCACGCCGTCAGGGAAAACACCATCAGCAGGCAAAGAAATACGCTTAGGATCTTTGTCAGTTTCGTTTTCATGGCTGTCTCCTTTATGCTGAATGAAAGTACCTCAACAAGCGGCATGTGCTCTCATGCCGCATTCCTTTCTGCCATCATGCCACAGTTTGTCTGAGATGTCAAGTTACAACCGTGATATTTCACAATTCGCGGAATATTTTCCGGCGCCGGTGGTGTTGTCTGAGTTTTTTTCGGGCACGCCCGTACCGCCTGATCGGCACAGAAAAGGGCGGGACTGCTCAAGAGTCCCGCCCCGGATATCTGTTCAGGCGATTTTATTTCAGCAGCAGCTCCGCGGTCTGCGCGGTGTTCGCCGCCGCGCCCTTAGCGGAACCGGCTGCCTCTCACGGATTGGTGCCTGAAGGAGAACCGGTCTTCAGGAAGTTGCCGATATACGTGTTCGCCTGTTCCAGATACTGATTGCGGAACCCGTGACCGGCACCTTCGATTTTGATCAGCTGCGCATGCGCATACTGCTGAACCGCTGTCTCCGAGAAGGAGATCGGGACCAGTGTATCCGCCGTGCCGTGCAGGATCAGCACATTGCCGGTATAGGGAGCGAAAAGCTTTGTATAGTCCCAGTCAAAGAGTTTCTCGTAGAATACATGGCCGATCTTCATGTTCATCAGGTTGTATTCCGCCGGGACTTTATCCAGCGTGCCGAAGGTCTTCACGGCATCTTCCTTGAGCGAATAGGCAGGGAAGCAAAGCACCATCGCCTTGATCTGTTCCTTCAGTTCCGCTGCGAGCATGGACGTGATCACACCGCCCTGGCTGATGCCGAGCAGATAGATCTGAGAAGTATCTGCCTGTTCGAGCTTCTTCGTATACTCAAAGACTGCACGAAGATCGGCTTCTTCCGTAAAAATGCTCATCTCTGTCGTCTTTCCGTCACTGGAGCTGCGCGTGCATCCGCCGCAGTAGTCGAACAGAACGCACAGAAAACCGGCTTCCGCCAACGGTTTGGCATAGTTGATAGGCACATTGTCCCATGTGGTATTGTAGCCATGGGAAAGGATCACGGTCGGGATCTTTCCGGTCGCGTTCTTCGGGATATAGAGCATGCCGCGGATCGTGTTTTCACCGTTTTTGGTCTCAAAACGCTGTTCGATGTAGGAGGCTTCCTGTGCAGGCTGGGTAGGTGCCGGCTGAGTAGGTGCGGACTGGGTAGGCGTCGGTCCCGTGGGATCGGTCCCCGGTCCGGCGGGTGCCGGGCTTCCTTCCGCGGTGATCACAGCCGTACGCGCGGTAAGACGGATGCCCCAGAAGTTGTATGAGCCGTTGGAATCACTGCCGCGCTGAAGGATCACCGTGTTCTGACCCTTTTTCACCGAGATATAGGCCAAGAACGTATAGGTGTTGGACGTGGCGTATTCCGTGCCGCCTTCCGGAGTTTCGGGCATGGCGACCGCGCAGGCAACTTCCGCGCCGTTGACGGTGATCGTCCCGAATTTGTCATACGTCTGGGCGGTGCTCCGATACGCGAACTGACCGTAGAGACCGACTTCCGCGTCTTCCGAGGAAGTAAAGGTGAAAGTCAGCTGGGCACCGTTCCCGCTGCGAAAACCGCCGATGCCGGTATAGCCGTCAAGGCTGACGCCGCCGTTCGTGGGCGTATTCCAGTTTGCGAAGTTATTGATCGCGAAGAACGGCGCCAGTTCCTTATCGACATCCGTACCGGGACGTGCCTTTGCGTAAAGGTCATACCGTTTCCACGAAGCATCTTTCTCCGAACTGCCCTGATGGCTGTCCGGCACCTTGCCGTCCGTCAGGACGGCGTTCCCGCCGGAAACGGCAGGCTGGGTGGGCGCAGGCTGGGTGGGAGCCTGCGTGGGTCTGGGCTGAGTGGGTGTCTGCGTAGGGACCTGGGTCGCGGCAGGCTGCGTAGGGGCCTGGGTCGCGGCAGGCTGCGTAGGAGCCTGCGTGGGTTCTGCCGGTCCCGCACAGGCAGCCAGCAGAACAGCACAGAGGACGGCCGCCAGCAGGGCCGCTGTCTTTGATCGTTTCATGGTTTTTCCTTCCTTTCTCTGCATTTCCCGCCGCTCGGTACGTCACGGGAAAGACTGCCGTTCCGCATGGCACGGCCACTGCCCGCAAGGCTTCGGAAAACAGTCTCTTTCCGTTCCGCTGTATTACGTTCCCGGTACGGCAGGATCATGTTTACAGTATAACATGTCACCGATCTCAACGGGGCGGAAACAGAATAAACTGTCTGATTCTGGAATCAATTGTCATTCCGACAAAAAAACCGCGGAAGACGGCAGCCCGTCTTCCGCGGATCCTGTTCTGTTCTGTTTTTCGGAGCGGCTGTTTTCCCGTGCCGCCGGCCCGTCATTTCAGCAGTAGCTCCGCGATCTGCACGGTATTCGTCGCCGCGCCCTTGCGGACCTGGTCGCCGCAGCACCACAGCGCGATGCCGTTGTCGAAGGCCATATCCTTGCGGATGCGGCCCACGAAGACCTTGTCCTGGCCGCTCGTTTCCAGCGGCATGGGGTACCGCTCGGCGGCCGGGTCGTCCACCAGGACCACACCGTCTTCCAGTGCCAGTTGCGCGCGCACCTCTTCCACGCTCAGATCGCGCTCCGTATAGACCGAGACCGAAATGGAGTGAGAGCGCACGACCGGAACGCGTACACAGGTGCAGGTGACGCGCATCCCGGGCAGATGCATGATCTTGCGGCCTTCATTGAGGAGCTTCATCTCCTCGGCGGTATAGCCGTTCGCCGTGAATCCGCCGATCCGGGGGATCAGATTCTGGGCGATCTGATACGGGAAGATCTTGCTCACCAGCGGCTCGCCGGCCGAAAGAGCCTGCATCTGCTGGGCCAGCTCAGCGATCCCGCCGGCTCCCGCGCCGCTCACAGCCTGATAGGTGGAAGCGACCATGTTTTTGATGGTGGACAGACGGTTGATGCCCTTGACCGCTACCAGCGTAATGATCGTGGAGCAGTTGGGATTGGAGATGATCCCGCTGTGCCAGGCCACATCGCCCGCGTTGATCTCCGGAACGACCAGCGGAACTTCCGGCTGCAGGCGGAACGCGCTGGAGTTATCCACGAAGACCGCGCCGGCCGCCAGGATATCCGGCGCAAACTGTCTGGCGATGTCCGCCTCCGCTGCGCCCAGCACGATATCCAGGCCGCGGAACGATTCCGGCGTCGCCTGGCGCACGAAGACAGACTCCCCGCGGAATTTCATCTCCCGGCCCGCGCTGTGTGCCGAAGCCAGCGGCCGCAGCTCGCTGACGGGGAAGTTTCTCTCTTCCAGGATGTTCATCATTTCGCGTCCTACCGCGCCCGTAGCGCCCAGAACGCCTACTCTCACGTCTTTCATGTTCGTACCCTCCTTAGGTGAAGCTCTCATACAGTGTACGGATGGTCTGTGTAAAGTCTTCGTTCATGACGCCGATGATGATATTGATCTCATCGGAGCCCTGTTCGATCATACGGATGTTGATGCCGCAGCGGCCGAGCGTCTCAAAGATGCGTCCCGAAACGCCGGTGGAACGGGCCATGCGCCGGCCGACGACCGCTACGAGGCTCACGCCGTCGCAGACGGTGATGCGGTCCGGCTCGCAGCGCTCATCGATCTCGGTGAGCAGTTCGTGGAGACAGCCCTCCAGGTTCCGCGTGGCGATGACCAGACAGAAACTGTCGATGCTGCTGGGTAGATGCTCCACCGGCAGGCGGTAGTGCTCGGTGATCTCCAGCACGCGCCGCACGAAGCCGATATCCTCGCGCATGCGGGCCTTGCTGATGGTGATGATCGTATAATTCTGCTTGCCGGTGATGCCTGTGATGAAGCGGTTCTTTTCCTCTACGCTGTCTTCGCCAAATTCCTCGCGGATCAGCGTGCCGGGCGCCGAAGGGTCCTTCGTGTTCTTGATGTACAGCGGGATATCGGCCTGGCGGACCGGGAACACGGTCTCCTCATGCAGGACCTCCGCGCCCATGTACGACATTTCACGCAGTTCGCTGAAGGTGATGCGTTCGATGGGACGGGGGTTGGCCACGATCTTGGGATCCGCCATGAGGATGCCGGAAACGTCCGTCCAGTTTTCGTAGCATTCCGCGGAAAGGGCTGCCGCCGCCAACGCGCCGGTCACGTCCGATCCGCCCCGGCTGAAGGTATGGATGCGGCCGTCCGGCAGGGCGCCGTAGAAGCCCGGCAGGACCATGCGCGGGTGCTCGCGGCCGAGTTCCCGCAGCGCGGCATACGTTTTGCCCGCGTTGACACGGCCGTTGAAGTCGAAGAACAGCCACTGCGTGGCATCCACGAAATCGGCGCCCAGACAGTCGGCCATGAGCCTGGCGTTTATGTACTCCCCGCGGGAAACGATCTCTTCCGCCGTGGCGCCGGGCACGAAGCCGGCGCGCACTTCGGCGAGCAGGGCTTCCACGTCCAGTTTGAGACCCAGGCCCCGGGCGATCTCCCGGTAGCGGGAAGCGATGTTTTCCCAGATGTCGTCAAAACTGACTTTGTATTTCAGGTGCGCATGGATGATATACAGCAGATCCGTGACTTTGTTGTCGCCGGAAAAGCGCTTGCCCGGCGCGGAAACGACCACCACCTGACGGTCTTTCTCCGCCAGGACGATATCTCTGGCATTGGCAAACGAGGCCGCGTCGGCCAGGGAAGAACCTCCGAATTTAACTACTTTCATATATTTCCTTTCCCGGACGGCAGGATCGCCGCCAAAAATGTCGTTTTATCGCGCCGATGCAGTTTCCTTTCCAGCTGAACAGCTTCCTGCGGGGTCAGCGGTGCGGTGATTTTCGCGCTCCCGGCGCCGCCGCGCACGAGCTCCGGCGGGACCTTGCCCTGGCTGCGCACATAGTAGGGATGGCGGATGGAGTGGATCGCGTCGCCGCCCAGGACGGCCTTTCCGTCCAGCACCACGTTGCCCGCGCAGGCCGCCTTGCCCAGGGCCGCGATGTCGATCATATCCTGCACCAGAGAACTGCCGGTGGGCGCCGCGCCGGCCCCGGGCCCCGAAAAGCGGAGCGTCCCGGCTTCGTCGGCCGTCAGGGAGATGCAGTTGTCGCAGGCGTGGATCGAGCATTCGATCTCCTGCGGGAGCAGCAGCGCCGGCTCCACACAGGCGGAAACGGCTCCGGCCACCTCTTCGACCTGGACCAGCAGACGGCAGATGCGCCCCATGGCGGCAAAGTTCTGCACGTCCTCAGCGGTTACGCTGCGGATGCCCAGCACCGGCACGTCTTCTTCCCGGACCGGGATCCCGAAGGCGATGGAAGCGGAAATGGCGCATTTGCGCTGCGCGTCCAGCCCGTCGATATCGGCGGAAGGATCGGCCTCGGCGTATCCCATACGCTGGGTTTCAGCCAGGACTTCCTCGAAACAGCGGCCCTGCGTCTGCATGGCGTCCAGGATATAATTGGTGGTCCCGTTCAGGATCCCCCGCAGGGCTGTCACCCGGTCGCAGCGCAGTGTGCGGCGCAGATTGACGAGCCAGGGGATGCCTCCGCCCGCGGAGGGCGTGAAGCGAAGGCCGGCGCCGTGCTCGGCCGCCAGCGCATGGAGCTCCGTGAAGTAGCGGCAGATCATGGCCTTGTTGGCGCTCACCACATGCTTCCCGCGGCGCAGCGCTTCCGAGACGTAGGTATAGGCCGGTTCGAGACCGTTCAGGGCCTCTCCCACCAGTTCGATCTCCGGATCTTCCAGGATCTCGGCGGGATCGGTCGTGACCAGCCCTTCCAGCCCTGCCGGGATATGCCGCGCCAGGACTTTTTTTACTTCCAGTCCGCAGGGATGCCGCGCGATCACCGTGCGGGCGCCTCCGCCGACATTGCCGTTGCCGAGTATACCGACCTTCATACTGCCTCCTCGTTTCAACTATTCGTGAAACTCACACCTATGGCGGGCGGGCCGCCGTTTTCACCAAAATCGCAAGCAGTGCTTGCATTTTGGAGGATAATTGCTATAATAAGGGAAACCTATCACTGTTTGAGACAAAAATCAAGGGGTTTTTATGAAATATTACAGTTCCAGAAAAAAAAGTATCCGGGTCTCTCCTGCGGAAGCCATTGTGGCCGGACTGGCCCCGGACGGGGGTCTGTTTCTCCCCCAGAGACATTCATCTGTTATGACGGCACAGTTGGACAAAATCGACGACGAGACCCTGGCCGTGCGCATCCTGCAGGCGCTCTTTCCCGACTTCACGGAAAAGGAGTTGCTGCACTATGTCCAGGCAGCCTACCGCACGTCTTTCGACAAGGGAGACATCGCTCCGCTGACCCGGACAGGGCAGACCTTTACGGCCGAGCTCTGGCACGGGCCCACCGCGGCCTTTAAGGACGTGGCGCTCTCGCTGTTGCCCTATCTGCTCACGGCGGCCGCCAAAAAGTGCGGGATCACGGACGAGATCCGCATCCTGACCGCCACCAGCGGCGATACCGGCAGCGCGGCGCTTTCCGGCTTCGGCGGCGTTCCGGGCACGACCATCGCGGTCTTCTACCCGGCGGGCGGCGTCAGCCCCATGCAGGAGCACCAGATGGTGAGCGCCCCGGGCACAAACACGGCCGTCTGCGCCGTACGCGGCAACTTTGACGATGCCCAGACCGGCGTCAAGAAGATCCTTGCCTCGACCGTCCCGCCTGCCGGCGTGCGTTTTTCCAGCGCCAACTCCATCAACATCGGGCGGCTGGCCCCGCAGATCATCTACTACTTCAAGTCCTACCGCGAACTGCTGCGCACCGGCGCCGTCGAACTGGGAGCTCCGGTGGATTTTGCGGTCCCCACGGGCAACTTCGGCGATATCTTCGCCGGCTTCCTGGCCAAAAAGATGGGTCTCCCGGTGGGCCGGCTGATCTGCGCTTCCAACCAGAACCATATCCTGACCGATTTCCTGACCGCGGGCGTCTACGACCGCCGCCGTGAATTCCTGCTGAGCTGTTCGCCCTCCATGGACATTCTGGTCTCCAGCAACCTGGAACGGCTGCTTTCCCTGACGGCCGGCACGCGCCGGACCGCCTCGTGGATGCAGCAGCTCTCCCGGGAAGGCCGCTTTGACGTGGGGCCGGATGTGCTGGCCGCCCTGCGGGAGCACTTCGATGCCGGCTGGTGCAGCGAGGAAGAGACCCTGGCCGAGATCCGCCGCAGCTGGCAGGAAGACGGCTACCTGATCGATCCGCACACCGCCGTCGCCTCGGCCGTCGGCCGCCGGCTGCGCCGCGAAGGCATCCCGCTGGTCGTTCTTTCCACCGCCTCGCCGTTCAAGTTTTCCGGCGCGGTGCTGCGCGCGCTGGGCGCCCCGGCCGAAGCCGACGACCGCCTCAACCTGAAGCGTCTGGCAGACTTCACCGGCGTGACGCCCCCTGCCGCCCTGCTGCGGGCCCTGGCCCGCCCCGTGCGGCATAAAAACCTCTGCAGCCCCGACGGGATGGAAGCCTTCGTCCTGGGGATGGGAAAATAACGCAGCCGTCTGATAAGATACCGAACACCGCCGCGGGTGACTGCGGCGGTGTTTGCGTTTTCTGCGTCCCCCATCCCCCGGCATCGAAGCGCCGCAGGGGCGGTCCTTCTTCACTGCTGCCGGCTGTTTTACCGGCGCCGGGATCGGCAGACGCTTCCCGGCGGCCGCGGCAGGTCTACGGCTCCTCGACCGCTGCCGTCAGGGCTTCCAGGAACGCTTTGTACTCCGTAAAGGCGGGGATATCCGGATACGCCTGCCGGATCGCGTCCGTGGTGCGGAACAGAAAGCCGCGACGGCCCGCCAGGATCATCTCCAAGTCATTGTAGCTGTCGCCCGCGGCGATCGTCTCGATCCCCACCGACTGCAGGGCGCGCACCGTGCTGAGTTTGGAATGCTTGGCCCGCATGCGGTAGCCGGTGATGGTCCCGTCCGGCGCGACCTCCAGTTCATTGCAGAGCAGGGTGGGATACCCCAGCTGCTTCATGAGCGGCTCCGCGAACTGGGAGAAGGTATCGCTCAGGATCACGACCTGCGCGCGCTCGCGCAGCCGGCGCAGGAAGGTCCTCGCGCCGGGAAGCGGCCGGATGCCCTCGATCACGCGGCGGATCTGCGGCAGGCCCAGCCCCCGTTCTTTCAGGATCTTCAGGCGGTAGCGCATGAGTTTGTCATAGTCCGGCTCGTCCCGTGTGGTGAGCCGCAGTTCGGGGATACCGGCCGCCTCGCTGAAGGCGATCCATATCTCGGGGACCAGTACGCCCTCGAGATCCAGACAGACCAGTTTCATGTTTCCTCTCCTTCCGTCCCGGCCACGGGAATACCTTTCATGCGCACGGCGTACGGTCCCTCATAGCGGGAGGAACGGAAGCGCTCCCGGGAAAAGGCCAGATCGCCCTGCACCGCCAGCAGGCTGCCGTTCACTGAGCCGCCGGTCACGGGCACGGCCCGTCCGTTTTCGATCAGGTAGGCCAGGCGGATCTCCCCGCCGAAATGGCCGGACATGGGGTTCATCTGAAAATCGGAAAAAGTCACGGCCCAGAGGCACGGGCCCTGTTTCAGTTCTTCAAAGGAGGCGGTCCCGGGGTCCGTGCAGCGGATCCTGCGGTAGTCGCCGGTCGGCTGCGCGCCCAGATAGCGGCAGAAACGGTTGCCCCCGTGGATCCCGCAGAGCACGCCGCCCCGAAGCAGCGGGCGGTCCTCCATGGGGATGCCCTCCTCGCTGTAGGGTTCCTGCGCACACAGCGTCAGATCCAGGCGCTCGCCGCTGCCTTCGGACTGCACCGTTTCGCCGGGCTGCCAGCGGGACATGCCCGCGTAGATCATGCCGGCGTTGGAGCGCATGGCGTAGAAGCCGAGGAGTTCCCCCACCTCGTTGCCGCTTAAGATCAGGTCGTATTCCCCGCTCTTCAGGATCTTCCGGGCGCGGGCGCGGTCATAGACGAAATCCAGCGCCTCGGCGGCCAGCTGCTGCAGCGCCTCCGTTTCCGGCTCGTCATAGGAAAACGAGCGGTAGATCTCCACGTCTTCCGGTTCTTTGCACTGCACCACGAATTCCCCGCGCACCGTATGGCTGTCCCAGCGCACGTCCGTCCCTTCCGAGGACAGGATGTGCGTATGCGTGCTGACAGCGAAGATCTCCGCGGAATTGAGGAAGGCGTGCGGATGCACGTCGGCCGCAAACAGCGCGGCGGCGATCTCTCCGGCGGCCTCGGCCGGCGTCATGGCGGCCAGACGGCTCCCGGAGCGCCTGGGCTCGTGCTGCACGGGGTCGGCAGGCGCATAGTCCGGGTTCAGCACGAACCCGGCGGCAAAGCGGGCATCCGCCAGCAGGCGGTCGATCTCCGCCTGGGACATGGAGGGAAGCACCGTGACCTCCGTCATGCCTTTTTTGACGTCTTCCCCCTCCATCACCCGTACAAAGACGCTCACTTCATACCGGAGGACCGATTTGGCGCGTCTCGTGTCCAGATCCCGGCCCACAAAGAAAAGCTCCGCGCTCTCTTCGCGCACGCGGCGGATGCGCCACTCGTCCGCGCCGCAGCGGGCCAGACCGGTTTTGATCATCGAAAACATACTCATCAGACACCTCCTAGCCCAGCCGGATCCGAGCCTTCATGTACGGCCCGCCGTCCGAGACTTTCACCCATTCCTTGTAGCCCTTGCCGCAGTGGCCGCTGCCGGAAAGTTCCACGTCGCGGCCCATCATGGAAACGGACTTCAGAAGATCGGGCACATAGCCCGTCAGGACGATCGGCGAGAAGATGCGGCCGGTGAGTTTTCCGTCGCGGATCTCCCGCGCCACATTGACCATGAGCTGGATGCCCCAGTTTTTGGGGTCTTCCATCCCGCTGGCCGGGTTCTGCAACAGAAAGCCGTATTTCACGGAGGCGATCATTTCCTCCGGCGTGCTGGTCCCGGCTTCAAAATAGGTATTGGTCATGCGTGTATAGGCTTTGCGTTCGTAGCTTTCGCGGCGGCCGTTGCCGGTGGGCGCCGTCCCCAGGCGCGCGGCGCTCAGCGCGTCGCTGATGCCCTGCTTCAGGATCCCGTGATCGATGATGACCGTATCCGTGGTCAGACTGCCTTCTTCGTCAAAGAAGCGGGTGGCCACTTCCCCGACGGCGGAGCCGTCGTGCATGGTCACCAGATCGCTGGCCACGCGCCTGCCCACGAACTGCCGGGCCTGCGCGCGGTCCTTGACGAACATATCCATCTCCACGCCGTGGCCGAAGGCCTCGTGGACGATCATGCCCGTAACGGCGGGATCGCACACACACTCGTATTCGCCGGGCACCATAGGCTCGCTGTCCAGCAGTTCCAGCGCCGCGCGGCACACGTCTTCGACATCGCTGCCCAGGGTCTCCAGCATTTCCGCGCCGCCCAGGATGGAATAGGGCCGGCTGTAGTATTTGATCTCCTGTCCGCGCACGGCCAGGGCGGTGACGGAACCGCTCATCTGGAGCACGGTCTGGTCCAGATCGCGGGCGGCGGACAGGAAGATCTGGCGGTAGCGCTTGCAGTTTACGCGCACATTGACGTCCAGGATCCCCTCGACGGCCAGGCCTGTCTCGCGCACCGAGCGCAGTTTTTCCAGGATGGCTTCATCGCCCAGTTCCCAGGGATCCGTCTTCCAGGCGGTCTCCCGGCGGAAACAGGCCGGCGTTTCCTCCGGCAGCGGCGTGGGCAGCGGCCGCGTCCCCGCGGGCAGCAGGCCGCGCTCGCGGCGGCTCATCTCCTCCATTTTGAGGACGATCACGGGGACCGACTCCTCTTCCAGTTCATTGAACGAGTATTCCAGACAGCCGAGGTCGTCAAAGACGCGCGCCACGCAGCCGGTGCCTCCGGTCATGCCGCGGGTAGAGATCGACGCGCCGCTGCGGCTGATGCTCCAGCTGCGGTCGGCATGCGCCTCCGCCAGAACGGAAGCGTAGGCAAACCGCGCCGAAAGAGCGTCCGTCAGCCGGCGGTACAGCGGTTTTTTCGTATCCATGAATTCAAACATCGTGACAGGCTCCTTTCCCGGTCAGTCCCGGAAGCTGCGGTAGATCCCGACCAGGTTTTTGATGATGCAGACGGCCTTGTCCATCTGCCGGACGCTGACGCCTTCCAGTTCGCCGTGGAAGTTGAAGCCGCCGGTCCCCAGATTCGGGCAGGGCAGGCCGCGGTAGGACAGCATCGCGCCGTCCGTGCCGCCGCGGATCGGCACGTTCACCGGCGTCAGGCCGGCCGCGCGGATCGCCTCGCAGGCATTGTCGATGAGATGCCGGTGCGGCAGGATCTTTTCAAGCATATTGTAATAGGAATCCCGCAGGGTCAGCTTCACGAAGTCTCCGCCGTACCGGGCATTCAGAAAGCCGGCGGCCCGCTCCATGAGCGCCTTGCGCGCTTCGAACCGGGCGCGGTCGTGATCGCGGATGATATACTGCAGTTCCGCCCGGGAGCAGCTGCCGCTCATGCCGGTCAGATGGAAGAACCCTTCCCGGCCTTCCGTGTATTCCGGACGCTCGGCTGCCGGCAGGAGCGCATGGAACTCCATGGCCACGTTCTGCGCGTTCCGCATGGTATTTTTCGCGGAGCCCGGGTGCACGGACTGGCCGGTCACCTCCACACGGGCCGAAGCCGCATTGAAGTTTTCATACTCCATCTCTTCGGCCAGGCCGCCGTCGACCGTATAGGCAAAGCGGGCCGGGAAGCGCTCCCGGTCAAAGTACAGGACGCCCTCGCCGATCTCTTCGTCCGGCGTGAAGCAGATCCAGACGGGCCCGTGCGGAAGGTTTTCCTCGCGGATCTCTTCCACGGCGGTCAGGATCTCCGCGATGCCGGCTTTGTCGTCGGCGCCCAGAAGGGTCGTGCCGTCGGACGTGATGATCGTATCGCCCTTCATGCGGGCCAGGAACGGGAACTGCTCCGTGGAAAGGACCGCCCCCGTGGCCGGCAGGACGATCTCGCCGCCGTCATAGTCCTTATGCAGGACCGGGACGACGTTTTTGCCGCTTGCCGCGCCGGAAGTGTCCATCTGGGCGATGAAGCCGAGAGGGACCGCTCCCTCCAGACCGGGCGTAGCGGGCAGCAGGCCGTACACGTAGCAGTGCTCGTCGACTGTGATCTGCGCAAGGCCCAGGCCGCGCATCTCTTCCGCCAGCTGATAAGCAAGATCAAATTCTCCGGTAAAACTGGGATGGGTGCCGCTGGTCTCGCTGGAAGTGGTGTGGACCGTAACATACTGTAAAAGACGTTCGTAAGCTCTCATATGTCCTCCCGAGAGTGTTTCATACCGGCATTATACCCTGCTGCCCCGGGGAAAGCAAGGCCGAAATATGGCAGAAGCCGCCTCAAACCTGCGATAATTAACCGATGCTTGCAATCTTTTTTTCATTCTTAACCGAAAACACTTGCACTTTTTGACCAAAGCGATTAGAATGACAACATCCGTTTGCTGCTTTGGTGTGTCGGGCCGGGGTGGTGGACGGACTTTTTTTATGCAAAAACAAAGAAAAAGGTCCGCTTTACGGAGCGGACCTCTATGATGGAACCGTATAAACGGGAGCTCCCCGAGTAGGGCTCGAACCTACAACACCTCGGTTAACAGCCGAGTGCTCTGCCATTGAGCTATCGAGGATCATGGGCAAAAGCCCGGAGCGGAGAAGAAGGGATTTGAACCCTTGCGCCGCTATTAACGACCTACTCCCTTTCCAGGGGAGCCCCTTCGGCCAGCTTGGGTACTTCTCCAAAGTAAATGAAAGTTATGAAATTGTGCCCTCCTTGAGGAGGACGGAGCGGAGAAGGTGGGATTCGAACCCACGGTCCCTTTCGGAACGCCGGTTTTCAAGACCGGGACCATAAACCACTCGGACACCTCTCCAAATTGCAGGCGCAGAAACGATTCTACGCCTGCAAGTCTTATTTGTCAAGAACTTTTCCGGCGATCGCCAATCTTTTTTTCAAAGGCCGGCTCCTGCGAGAGCGCCCTTTACAGCGTGGCGCGACCGATTTTCCGGAGTTTTCCTTACAGCGGGGTATAGCCCGCCTGCAGGCCGTCCCGGAGCGCCTCCATAAAGGTCTGGATCCACGGGATGCAGATCAGTCCGCAGAAGATCGTCAGCAGAACGGACGCAACGAGCGAGATGATCGCCATGGTCGAGTTGTTGGCGGCTTTCAGCCCCAGGATACCGAACACGATGCCGCCGATGCCGGCCAGCACCCCGAAAACGGGGATGCAGCAGCACAGCAGGGAAGCAATGGCGCAGATCATGGAAACGACGGCAAAGGTGTCTTTTTTATCTTTCGGCGGTGCCGGCGGCGCGGTATAGCCGCCGTAGCTGCCGGCATTGCGGTTGTAGGAGTATCCGCCCTGCCGGTATCCGGGCTGGCTGCCGGTGTATCCGGGCTGCCCGTACGGCTGACCGACGTAGGGCTGTCCCGGCGTACCGGCCGTCTGATCGTAAGGCTGCCAGCGGGGCTGGCCGGACGGGGCGTACGGCCGGCCGGGCTGAGTGGCCCCTCCCGGGGCGTACGGCTGACCGGGCTGGGCGTTTGCGCCCGGGGCGTACGGCTGGGCGTCCGTGAGCTGCGAGCCCGCGCCGGTATAGGGCCGGGCCGTCGAAGAGGCAGGCCGGGCGCCGGAAAGATCTGTCTGCGCCGCTGCAGCGCCGGGCGCAACAGCTCCTGCCGGTGCGGCTCCGGCTCCCGCCAGTGCGGCTCCGGTTCCCGCCAGTGCGGCTCCGGTTCCCGCCAGTACGGCTCCGGCTCCCGGAGCAGCCACAAAAGCAGCGTCTGCGGCAGCGTCCGGGCTATACGCGGCAGCGTTTTCAGCCGACTGCGCGGCCGCCGTGTCTGCCAAAACAGCGGCGCTTTCGCCCGCCTGCGTTAAGTCCGCTGCATCTTCTGCGGCGGCTCCTGCCGTTTCCGCCGCTTCGGTTGCGGCGGCTGCGGCACGTTCTGCCGCTTCCCGTTCCTCCGGGCGGATGTATGTGCCGCTACGACCCCAGCGGTCATAGACCTTCGGGGCATCGCCCGACGGGGCAGGCGCCGGATCAGGCGCCGGAAGTTCCAGTGTCTGACCGCAGTTGGGGCAGAACCTGCTGTTTTCCCCGATATTTATCTCTTCTCCGCAATGTCTACAGATC
Organism: Lachnospiraceae bacterium; assembly: GCA_017958185.1. Taxonomy (GTDB): domain Bacteria; phylum Bacillota; class Clostridia; order Lachnospirales; family Lachnospiraceae; genus UBA6987. Next base: position 16,426 of record JAGDDE010000001.1, read on the forward strand.
ATACCGTTCCTCCTTATGGTCCTTCACGGATTCTGCGGCCGGCAGGGCTCCCGCCGCTGCCTCCGCTTCTTATGAGTCTTTTTTACCATAAGTCGGTGTCATTTTCAAGCAGAGAGTCAGGGGCCGACCGGAAAAGCAACAAAGCGCCGGGTTTTTGTTACAGTTTGAAACACCGCCCACAGCAGCGCGCATGCCGCCCGGTCCTGTCCGTGACGGCTCCGTACGGCCCCGGGTCCCCTCTTCTCCCCGGCTGTTCTGCCTTGTCTGCGGTAAAAAAAGGTCCCGGGGCCTCACTTTTCCCCGAAACCTGTTTGTCTTTTATTTCTTCAGATGTTATAATCCTGTAGTAAGCAGTAAAATGCCCCGGTCTGTCCGGCCGGCGCCTGCGGTCCGATTTTCCCTTATCCGGAGGTGGCCTCATGAAGATCAGTTCGATCCTTAAGTCCAAGACCGTCACTCTTTCTTTTGAAGTATTCCCGCCCAAAAAGGCCGACGGCTTTGAAGCCGTGGAGCAGGCGGCGCGTTCCATCGCCGCGCTGCGGCCCGACTTTATGAGCGTAACATACGGGGCCGGCGGTACGACCGACCGCTATACGCTGGCGCTGGCGGAGACGCTGCAAAGCGAAGCCGGCGTCACGGTGCTGCCCCATCTGACCTGCGTCTCTTCGTCCAGGGCGTATGTGGAAGACATGCTGAAGCGCTATGAAAAGGCCGGCATCTGCAATATCATGGCCCTGCGCGGCGATATCCCCGAAGGGGGCCGCACCGCAGAGGATTTCCGCTATGCCTGCGACCTGATCCGCTTCGTCCGGGAGCGCTCCGATCTGTGCATCGGCGGCGCCTGCTACCCGGAGGGCCATGTGGAAAGCGCCAGCAAAGCCGAAGATATCCGCCATCTGAAAGAAAAGGTGGAGGCCGGCTGCGATTTCCTCACGACCCAGATGTTTTTCGATAATACCATCCTTTTCAATTTTCTTTACCGGGCCCGCGAGGCCGGCATCATGGTGCCGGTCGTGGCCGGCATCATGCCCGTGACCACCGCCGCGCAGCTGCGGCGCAGCGTCTCGCTGAGCGGGACCCAGGTGCCGGAACGCTTCCGCGCGATCGTGGATCATTACGGGAGCGATCCCGCCGCCATGAAGCAGGCCGGCATCATCTATGCCTGCGAACAGATCATCGACCTGATCGCCAGCGGCATCACGCATATCCATGTATATTCCATGAACAAACCCGATGTCGCCTTCGGGATCCAGCGCCTGCTGGAGAAGCTTCTCTGAGCAGCCGAAAGGAGCCGCCGTGCAGATCGACCGCAGCGAAGTACTCCGTTATATGGGCTACCGCGATCCGGGCCGCAGCCTGAATGAGGCCCGGCGGCGGGAGCTTGAAGAAAAGATCGAGGCTGTGCTCCCGCTGCTGGAAAGGGAGGCATCCCCACGGCATGTCTGCCGCATTTTTCCGCTGAGCCTTTCCGCCCCCGAGGGGGAAACGCCGGTCCTTCAGATCGGCCCGCTGACCGTAGCCAGTTCCGATTTGGCCAAAAACCTGCGCGGCTGCACGGAAGCCGCCGTTCTGGCCGCGACGCTCGGGCTCGGTCCCGACCGCCTGCTGCGCCAGGCCGGGCAGCGCTCTCTGTTCGAGATGTCCCTGCTGCAGGCCGCCGCTGCTGCGATGATCGAAGCCTATACGGACGAATGCAACGAAGCGATCCGGCGGGAAGCGGCCTCCCGCGGCCTGACCGCCCGCCCGCGCTTTTCCCCGGGCTACGGGGATCTTTCCCTGACGCTGCAGCGCGGGATCTTCCGCGTGCTGCAGCTCCCCCGGACCATCGGTCTGACCCTGACCGACAGTCTGATGATGGTGCCGTCGAAATCGGTCACCGCCCTGATCGGCCTGGCGCCGAAGGAAGGAGGCTCCCATGACTTCACCCGCTGAGAAGATCCGCCGCACCGGTCTGATCTTTGACGGAGGGACCGGAACGTTCCTGCAGGCGCACGGCCTCCGGGGCGGCGAACTGCCGGAGACCTGGAACCTGACCCGCCCGGACGTCATCGTCTCGCTGCACCGCGCCTATCTGGACGCCGGTGCCGAAGTGTTCAATACAAATACGTTCGGAGCCAACCGGCTCCATTTCCCGGAAGGGCCGGAGGCGGTCGTACGTGCAGCTGTCCGGCTGGCCAAACAGGCCCGCCGCGAGGCGGGACGCGAAAACAGCGCCTGGATCGCGCTGGACATCGGTCCCAGCGGAAAACTGCTGAAGCCCTTCGGTGATCTGGCCTTTGAAGACGCGGTCTCCCTCTTTGCGGAGACCGTGCGGGCCGGCGCGGACGAAGGCGCCGATCTGATCCTCATCGAGACCATGAGCGATCTGTACGAGGCCAAAGCCGCCGTGCTCGCCGCCAAAGAAAACTGTTCTCTCCCGGTGTTCCTCACCTGCACCTTCGATACCTCCGGCAAACTGCTGACCGGAGCTGACGTGCCGACCGTCGTCGCCGTTATGGAGGGCCTGGGCGTCGATGCGCTCGGCATCAACTGCTCGCTCGGCCCACGCGAGATGCTCCCCATCGTCAGAGAGCTCCTCGCCTGCGCCTCCGTGCCGGTGATCGTCGTCCCCAACGCGGGACTGCCCGCCGTGACCGGCGGAAAGACCGTCTACGCGGTAGGTCCGGAGGAATTCGTTTCCGTCATGCAGGACATCGCCGCGCTCGGAGCCGCCGGGCTGGGCGGCTGCTGCGGCACGGATCCGGAATATATCCGGCAGCTGTCCGCTGCCCTGCGGGGAGGCGCCTCTTCCCCGGAAAACGGGCCGAAGGCCGGTCCCGGAGCGGAAAGCGCCGGCGGTCCCGGGAATTCTCTTCCGCGCGGGCGCATCACGGCCCTGCTGACGGCGGATCCTGCCCGCGTGACCTCCTGGTCGCACACCCGGTCCATCGGCGGCGACGCAGCGCTCACGATCATCGGCGAGCGTATCAATCCCACCGGCAAGAAACGGTTCCGCCGGGCGCTGGCCGAACATGATCTGGATTATATCCTGGACCAGGCTCTGGAACAGGAAGCCGCCGGCGCGCATCTGCTGGACGTGAATGTCGGCACGCCGGAGATCGACGAGGCCGCCATGATGGCGGAACTGATCCCCGCGATCCAGGCCGTCACCGATCTCCCGCTCGTCATCGACACTTCCGATCCGAAGGCGCTCGAGACCGCCCTGCGTGCCTACAACGGCAAAGCACTCGTCAATTCCGTGAGCGGCAAGAAAGAGTCTCTGCAGACCGTCCTGCCGCTCCTGCGCAAATACGGCGGCGCCGTCATCGCCCTGTGTCTGGACGAACAGGGCATCCCCGCGACAGCCGACGGCCGTCTGGCCGTTGCCCGGAAGATCCTCTCCGCGGCGGCCTCGTACGGGATCCCCAAGGAGGATCTGCTCTTCGATGCCCTTACCATGGCCGTTTCGGCCCAGCCGGACGCCGCCCTGGTCACGCTGGAGACCGTCCGGCGCCTCCGGGACGAACTGGGCGTCCACACAGTGCTCGGCGTTTCCAACGTTTCCTTCGGCCTGCCCAACCGCGTCCTTCTGAACGCGCAGTTTTTGACCATGGCCAGGCAGAACGGTCTGTCGGCCGCGATCCTGAACCCCAACGACGGCTTCATGACGGACGCCGTGCGCTCCGCCGACGCCCTGCTGGGACACGATGCGCACTTTGCCGCCTTTACGGAGGTGTATAAAGACCTGCGGTCCGTAGGAGCCCGGGACGCGGCCCGGCTCGTCCCGGCGCAGCTCGGCAGCACCGGCGCGCCTTCCGCTCCTTTGCCGGAAGCAAAAGCCGCCCCGGCCGCCTTTACCGCAGCCGGCCGCTTTGCCCCGCTCTGCGAAGCCATCTCCCGCGGGCTCACCGGTCCGGCCGCCTCTGAAACGCGCGCACTGCTGGCAGCCGGCGAGGATCCCTTCGCCGTGATCACCGAAGCGCTCGTGCCCGCCCTCGACACCGTCGGCCGGGGTTTCGAAAAAGGGAGCGTTTTTCTGCCGCAGCTTCTGATCTCCGCGGACGCCGCCAAGGCGGCTTTTTCCGTGATCCGCGAGAGCCTGCCTGCCGACGGGCAGCCGCAGAAAGGCCCTGTCATCCTGGCCACCGTGCAGGGCGATATCCACGATATCGGAAAGAACATCGTCAAGGTCATGCTGGAAAACTACGGATATGCGGTCATCGACCTGGGCAAGGACGTTCCGCCCGCGCAGATCGTGCAGACGGCCCTGGAGAAAAACATCCGGCTCGTGGGGCTCTCCGCCCTGATGACGACCACCGTGGGCGCCATGGAAGAGACCATCCGGCAGCTGCGCAAAATCAAGCCGGACACGCGGATCGTCGTGGGAGGCGCCGTGATGACCGAGTCCTACGCCGCCCGGATCGGAGCCGATGCCTACGCTCGCGACGCAATGGCCACCGTCCGCTATGCGGACCGGGTCTTTGCGGAGGATGAGGCCTGAGTCTTTACGCCCGCGCGGCAGTGCGGCGCAGCATCCGTTTCATCTTTGCTTTTTCTTAAAACGGTTCTATGTCAACAGTTGGGGCGGGACTTTTCAAAAGTCCCGCCCCAACTGTTGACATAAAACCAAAAAAGCCAAAGCGCAAAAGCTTTGGCCGGGTGTTTCAAACTGTGACGTTTTGTTGCATGGCGGAGCGCTCACTTCGGCAGATACTGCTTCAGGATCGCGGCCTTATCGGTCCTCTCCCAGGTGAATCCTGCCTCCTCGCGGCCGAAATGCCCGTAGGCCGCGGTCTTTTTATAGATCGGGCGGCGCAGGTCGAGCATCCGGATGATGCCCGCGGGGCGCAGGTCGAAATGCCGCCGCACGATCGCAGCCAGCTCATCGGAAGGCAGCCGGCCGGTCCCGAAAGTCTCTACCTGTACGGACGTGGGCGTGGCCACGCCGATCGCATAGGACAGCTGGATCTCGCAGCGGTCCGCCAGGCCCGCCGCCACCAGGTTCTTGGCCACGTACCGGGCCGCATACGCCGCGGAGCGGTCCACTTTCGTGCAGTCCTTGCCGGAGAAACAGCCGCCGCCATGCCGGGCGTAGCCGCCGTAGGTATCCACGATGATCTTGCGTCCGGTCAGGCCGCTGTCGCCCTGCGGACCGCCGATCACAAATCGTCCGGTGGGATTAATATAGAAACGGGTGTCCTCCGTCACCATCCGGGCCGGCAGGATCGGGTCCAGCACATAGCGGCGGATATCCCGGTGGATCTGCTCCTGCGAAACGTCCGGGTCATGCTGTGCGGAAACGACCACGCAGTCGAGCTTGTCCGGCCGTCCCTCCTCGTCGTATTCCACCGTGACCTGCGTCTTTCCGTCCGGCCGCAGGTAGGACAGCGTCCCGTTCTTGCGCACCTTCGTCAGCTGCCGGGCCAGTTTGTGGGCCAGCGAGATCGGGAAAGGCATCAGTTCCGGCGTCTCGTTGCAGGCATACCCGAACATCATGCCCTGGTCGCCCGCGCCGTAGCTGCCCAGTTCCGCGTCCGTCATCGTATGCTCGCGGATCTCCAGCGCCCGGTCCACGCCCATGGCAATGTCCCCGGACTGCTCGTCGATCGCCGTAAAAACCCCGCAGGTATGACCGTCAAAACCGTAATCGGAGCGGTCGTAGCCGATCGAGAGGACCGTGTCCCGCACGATGCGGGGGATATCCACATAAGCGTGCGTGGAGATCTCGCCCATCACGACCACAAAGCCGGTATTCGTGGCCGTTTCGCAGGCCACCCGGCTCATCGGATCCTGCCGGAGCAGCTCGTCCAGGATCGCATCGGAGATCTGGTCGCACATTTTATCGGGATGTCCTTCGGTCACGGATTCAGACGTAAACAGTTTTCTCTCCATTTTTCCTCCTTGGCCCTGCGGCCGTTCTTGTCAAAAAACAGGCCCGTTTGGCGGGCCTGTAGGCGAGGGCCCCGTCGGGCGCCTCCGCTTCGTTTCGTTGTCACATTGCCTTCAGTTTGAACTTCTGGACTTCTTTTTCATCTTCCGCCACTTCGATCTCGGCGTTCAGGCCTCTCAGCTTGCCGTCGAAATCTTCATAGCCGCGCATGATATTGTCCACGCCGCTGACGGTGGTGATGCCCCGGGCAGCCAGCCCTGCCAGCACCAGCGCCGCGCCGGCCCGCAGGTCGGGGGCGTCCACATCGGCGCCGATCAGATAGTCGCGGCCTTCGAAAATGGCTACATGGCCTTTGACTTCGGCACAGGCGCCCATCCGGGTCAGCTCGTCCACATATTTGAAACGGTTCTCGAAAATGCTCTCGGTGATGGTCCCCACGCCCTTCGCGATGGAAAGCGCCACGCCCATCTGCGGCTGCATATCCGTCGGGAAGCCGGGATACGGCAGGGTCTTGACGCTGCAGGCGTTGAGGATATGCTTTCCGACCACGCGGATCGCGTCGGCTTCTTCGACCACTTCGCAGCCCATCTCGATGAGTTTGGCGCTGATCGCGTCCATATGCTGCGGAATGATGCGGCGGACCGTTACGTCGCCGTGGGTGATGGCAGCGGCCATCATGAAGGTCCCGGCCTCGATCTGGTCCGGGATGACGGTATACTCGCAGCCGTGCAGACGCTCCACGCCGTAAATGCGGATGGTGTCCATGCCGGCACCGCGGATGTTCGCGCCCATACTGTTCAGCATGTTGGCGACGTCCACGACGTGAGGCTCCTTGGCCGCGTTCTCAATGATGGTGGTGCCCCTGGCCAGCACGGAAGCCAGCATCAGGTTGATGGTGGCGCCCACGGAAGCGATATCCAGGAAGATATGCGCGCC
>JAGDDE010000032.1 GCA_017958185.1 Lachnospiraceae bacterium
ATGACGGCTTCCTTTACCGGCTCGCCCAGGTAGCTTTCGGCGTCGGCTTTCAGTTTCTGAAGGATCATCGCGGAGATCTCCTGCGGCGTGTAGCTCTTGCCGTCGATCGTCACGCGGTAGTTGGAGCCCATCTGACGCTTGATGGACGAAATGGTCTTGTCGGCGTTGGTCACGGCCTGGCGCTTGGCGGATTCGCCCACCAGACGCTCGCCGGTCTTGGAGAAGGCCACCACGCTGGGGGTGGTGCGGACGCCTTCCGTATTGGCTATGACAACGGGTTTGCCGCCTTCCATTACGGCGACACAGGAATTGGTGGTTCCCAGATCGATACCGATGATCTTGCTCATGATTATTTCCTCCTGTTATAAAAAAGATTGAATGTCTATGATCGGCTGCCGGGAGGACCCGGCGGCATGATTTCTCAGTTGGCTACCTTGACCATGCTGTAGCGCAGCACGCTGCCGCGGTAGGTGTATCCCTTTCGGAACTCTTCGACCACTGTGTTTTCCCCGGCTTCCTCATCCTCCACATGCATGACCGCATTGTGAAGGTTCGGGTCGAAGGTCTGTCCTTTGGCCTCGATGGGCTTTACATCCAGTTCGTCCAGCGCCTTGATCAGCTGGCGGTAGACCTGCTGCATGCCCGCGGCAAAGGGCTCTGCCTTCTGCTCTTCGCTCAGTCCTCCGAGGCCCCGTTCAAAGCTGTCCACGATGGGGAGCATCTTTTCCAGCACCGTCCGCGCGCCCACTTCCAGCATGGCGGCTTTTTCGCGCTCGGTCCGCTTGCGGTAGTTGTCGAACTCGGCCATCTGACGCTTCAGGGAATCAGTCAGACCGGCGATCTTTTCCTCGTACCCCTGAATGAAGCGGGCCACGCCCTCTTCCGGGCTGATCTCCTCCGGCTGTTCCTGAGCCGATGCTTCGTCCGTTTCCGGAACGGTTTCCGCAGCGTCTTCGGGCGCGGCGGTCTCCGGCTCTTCCTGCGGCCTGCCGGCCGCCTGTTCCTTTTCCAGATCTTTCTCTGTCAAGGTCCTATTCCTCCGGTTTCTTAAAAATGTGATCCAGCTGGGTCATCGTATCCTTCAGCGTCTCCACGACTTTCCGGTAGTCCATGCGCTTGGGTCCGATCACGCCGAGCTTGCCCTGTACGCCGTCGCCGAGTTCGTAGGTGGCCGTCACGACGCTGCAGTCCTTCATGGAATCCACCGGCACTTCATCGCCGATGAAGATCTGAATGTTCTTACGGCTCTCGCCCTCGTACTGCACGAGCGCGTTGCCGAGGCTCTTCTTTTCTTCCAGCGTGCTGATGAGCTCGCTGGCGCGGTCGCCGCCGGTCAGTTCCGGATACTTGAAAATGTTCGTGGCGCCGCTGGTATAGACGGAAAAGTCATTCTCGCGGGCGAAGGTCTCCGCGACCGCGTCGATCACGCGGCTGACCGTCGCCGCATGCTGGCCGGCCTCCTCTTTCATGCGGGAGATGACCGCCAGGTTGATCTCCTCGATGCTGAGGCCGCTCAGGTGGGTGTTCAGCAGCATATTCAGGGAAGAGACGGTCTCCTGGTCCAGCGTTTCGTCGATCTCGATGATGTTGTTGCGGACGACGTTGCCTTCCAGCACCACGACCGCCAGCATCCTTCCGTCGCCCATCGCAGAGATCTGCAGGAATTTCAGCTTGTTTTTCTTCAGATGCGGACCGGTGACCATGGTCGCGTAGTTGGTGCTGGCCGCCAGGACCTGAGCCATCTGCAGCAGCAGTTCCTCCACGCGGTCGACCCGTTTGATGAGGACTTCCTGGGAAGAGGCGGCCGCGGGCAGATTCTGCGTTTTTTCCATCATCTGATCCACATAATAGCGGTAGCCTTTGTCGGTCGGGATACGGCCGGCGGAAGTATGCGGCTGTACGATCAGCCCCAGCTCCTCCAGATCCGCCATCTCGTTGCGGATGGTGGCGGGCGAATAGTTCAGCTCCGTCATCTTGGAGATGGTGCGGGAGCCGACGGGTTCCCCGGTCTCCTGATAGTTTTGTATGATCGCGATCAGGATCTTTTTCTTCCGATCGTCCAGTTCTATCTGTTCCATGGCTCCCTCCTTTCGGGGTTTTGTTAGCACTCGTTTGTCTGGAGTGCTAACATCTATGCGTAATGTAACACTCTCCCGCCGGTTTGTCAACCGGTTTTCCGAAAAAAACCAAAAAAACTTTTTGACTAACGCGCTCCGTCCCTTATAATAAAGGAGCCGGGCACAAAAGCCGGCAGTCCGCGGCCGGGCGCCGCAGGCTTCCGGGCCGGCGTACCATTCCCGATCGTCAGGAGGTTTGTGACAATGAAAGAGATCGTACTGCTGGACGGCGCCACACTGGGCGATGATATCGATCTGAGCGTTCTGCGTGAACAGGGACATCTGACCGTATGGCAGGGCTCCTCGCCGGACGAGATCCGCGCCCGCGTCCGGGAAGCGGACGTGATCGTGACCAACAAATGCCGGCTGGATGAAAAGACGCTGGCCGGAGCGGGAAAGCTGCGCCTCATCTGCGTGGCCGCTACCGGCTATGACAATATCGACGTGGCGTGGTGCCGGAGCCGGGGCATCGCCGTGTGCAATGTGGTCGGCTATTCGACCGACAGTGTAGCTCAGCTCACTGCCGCCATGGCGCTGGATCTGGTCATGCACATGCCGGATTTTACTGCGTATGTAAACGACGGCCGCTATACGGCCGGCGGCGTGGCCAACCGCCTGTTCCCCGCTTTTCACGAGCTGCGCGGAAAGACCTGGGGCATCGTCGGAGCCGGAAATATCGGCCACCAGGTGGCCCGCGTGGCTGAGGCCTTCGGCTGCCGCGTCATCGTCTGCCGCCGGCGCCGCGATCCGGACTACGAAACGGTCTCTCTGGAGGAACTCTGCGCCCGCAGCGATATCCTCTCCCTGCACGTGCCGCTTTCTGCCCAGACACAGGGACTCATCGGCCGCCGCGAACTGGCGCTCATGAAGCCGGGGGCGATCCTGATCAATGTATCCCGCGGCAAAGTGACCGATGAAGCCGCTGTAGCGGAAGCTTTCCTGGCCGGAAAACTGGGCGGGCTGGGCGTCGACGTCTATTCGGCCGAGCCTTTCCCTTCTGATCACCCCTTCGCGGCGCTTTGCGGCCTGCCGAACGTCTGCCTGACCCCCCACATGGCCTGGGGCGCCTTTGAGGCCCGCCAGCGGTGTGTGGCCGATATGGCCGAAAGCATCCGTGCCTTCTTTGAAGGAAAGACCCGCAGCCGCGTAGATTGAAGCCCCGCCCCAACTGTTGACATAGAACCAGAACAGAGGCGCTTTCCGCATGGAAAGCGCCTCTGTTCTTTTGATAGGGTAGATCCGATTGATCCCTTTTCAGGACGACTGCAGGAGGCCCGGCCTTACTGCCCCAGATCAGCCTGGGAAGCAAAATAGGAATCGATCCCGTTGGCCATGCCGTAGGCCAGTTTCTGCTGGTACAGAGGCGAGCAAAGCAGGGCATCTTCGTCCGGATTGGACATGAAGCCCATCTCCACGATACTCACCGGCACGCTGCACCAGTTGATGCCCGCCATGGTGTCGCTCTCGGTCACGCCCTGGTTGCGGGCGCCCGTGGCAGCGCAGAGATTGCTCACGATGCGCTCGGAGAGCATGCGGGACTTTGCATACAGATGGGCGTTGTAGGGATTCTCTTTCGACTGGCAGAGCGTCAGCGCGCCGGAGGCCTCCGGATCGGTGAAGCTGTTGCAGTGCAGGCGGATGAAAGCGTCCGCGCCCAGCTGGTTCGCGATCTGGGCACGCTCCGCGTTGGACAGGTCCACATCGTTCGTCGTGCGGATCATATACACGCGGTATCCGCGGTATTCGAGCTCAGCCTGCAGGCGCAGAGCCACCTCGAGCGTGATCTCATATTCCGGCCGGCGCGAGACGACACCGGCGGTTCCGGAACTCACGCGCAGCTTGTATATCTCCGAGCCGGGGCCGTCCGGTTCATACGCGGCGGGGTTATTCTCATATCCGACGTCGGCCGGCGTATGCATCTGGTGGCCGGCATCGATCACGATCAGCTTGCTTCCGGTCTCGGAAGGATCCTGCTGCATGAGCGTGATATAGGCCGAAGAACAGTACAGCAGTTTTTCTTTATAAATGACGGCGGACCACTCGCCGAGGTCTTCATACAGATATAAAACCGTCTCGGCCGGGACCGCTTCAAAGCGGGCAGCCGTGGCGCTGGGTCTCAGCCTCAGGTTCAGCGAGTCGGTCGTTTTGACCTTCCAGAGCTGGCTGAGAGGAACGTCCGGCGCGTCATAAGGCTGATCGTCCGGCAGCTGCGGCGGCTGCGTGGGCGGCTGCGTCGTCCCGGGTTCCGTAGGCGTGGGCGGCACGATGATCACCGGCGGCTCCGTGGGAGGTTCGGTCGGCGGCTGCGTCGGCGGCTGGGTGGGCGGCTGGGTCGGCGGCTCCGTAGGAGGCTGCGTGGGCGGCTGGGTCGGCGGCTCCGTGGGCGCCTGCGTGGGTGCCTGGGTAGGCGCCTGCGTCGGAGCCTGCGTTTCCTCCGCCGGGAACGAGAGGTTCGTGATGATATCTCCGATGCCGGACAGCGTTCCTGCCGCGGCCTGCGATCCCTCCTGCGTCCGGGACTCTTCCGGCACGCTCGTCTGTGCCGGGTCGGGCGCATTCTGACACGCCGAAAGCATCAGCATGACGGCCAGCAGGAATACGATCCATTTCTGTTTCATAACTGCCTCCTTAACTGCAGGAGCACTGCCTGGAGATCCTGAGGAAGGGGCGCCTGAAACTCCAGCCTTTCTCCCGTCCGGGGATGGGTGAATCCCAGGACGCCGGCATGGAGCATCTGCCCGGCGGGGGCCAGGCGGCTGGGGCGTGCCCCGTATAGTTCATCACCCAGCAGGGGGTGACCGATGTGCGACATATGGACGCGGATCTGGTGGGTCCGGCCGGTCTCCAGCCGGCACTCCGCCAGAGAGTATCCGGTGTATTCTTCCAAAACGCGGTAGTGGGTGACCGCCGGCTTCCCGGCGGGATCCACGCTCATCCGCAGGCGGTTTCGCTTATCCCGGCCGATGGGGCCTTCCACGGTGCCCTCCGCCTCCGGCAGATGTCCCTGCACGACGGCGGTATACACCCGGGTCACGGAATGCTCTATCAGCTGCTGTGCCAGAGAAAGATGGGCGGTGTCGTTCTTGCAGACGACGAGGAGGCCGGTCGTGTCCCGGTCGATCCGATGCACGATGCCCGGCCGCAGCACGCCGTTGATGCCGGAAAGCCGGCTGCCGCAGTGAAACAGGAGGGCGTTGACCAGCGTCCCGCTTCTGTGGCCGGCGGCGGGATGCACCACCATGCCGCGGGGCTTGTTGACGACCAGCAGGTCATCGTCTTCAAAGACGATCTCCAGCGGCAGATCCTCGGCGGGGATGTCCGGCGCTTCCGGTTCTGGCAGGTCTACGCTTACGGACTCGCCGCCGCTTAAACGGAAGTTCTTTTTCACGGTCTTTCCGTCGACCGTCACCCGCCCCTGCGTGATCCATTTCTGGATGAAAGTACGGGAATACCTCCCGAAGAACTCCGAGAGGTACAGGTCCAGACGGACGTCATCCGCCGTTTCGGTTTGAAAAAGCATGGGCGTCATAAGCCAAGTTTCGCGTAGTCCTCTTCCTTGTAGAAGAATACCAGCACGATAAACAGCAACACGGCCGTGATGGTCACGCAGCAGTCCGCCACGTTGAACAGCGGGAAATTGACCAGCTTGATGTAGACGAAGTCGACCACGTAGCCCTGTACGACCCGGTCGATCATATTGCCGACCGCGCCGGCGACCATGAACAAAAGTCCCAGCCGCAGCGGCCGGAAGCGCTTATCGGCCGGCAGGCGGATCAGGATGAACAGGAAAAGCCCCAGCGCGATCGTCGTCACGACCAGGAAAAAGATGCGCGCATCCTGCAGCAGGCCGAAAGCCATGCCGCGGTTTTCCACATATCCCAGTTCCAGAACGCCCGGGATCAGCACCAGGAAGTCCTTGCCCTTCAGATTCGCGACGGCCAGTTGTTTGGTCCACTGATCCAGAAACACGAGCGCCGCGATCAGCACGGCGCCCAGGATCAGCTGGACTGCCTTCTTGCCCTTCATGGATCAGTTGTTGACGAACTGCGTCTTGCTGGCTACGGCGCTGCCCAGCAGAGCGTCCTGGAAGTCGCCGGACAGTTCCACATTGCCGGGCGTCAGAATAAAGATCTGGCCGGAGATCTTCTGCAGATTGCCTTTGATGGAATAGCAGATGCCCGAAGAGACGTCGATGATGCGCTGCGCGAGTTCCTGTGCGGAGCCTTCCATATTGATCACGACCGGACGGCCGCTCAGTACGATATCGCAGATATCCTTACCGTCTTCCACCGACTTCGGCTTGACCATGCAGACCTCCAGCCCGCCGTTTCTGGACGAACGCATCGGGACGACAGAGGAGCTGCGGCGGGCGGCCGGCGCGGGAGCCGCGCTGCGGGGCGTGGGCGCTGCGGCACGGGGAGCGCTCTGCTCGACGCGCAGGATCTCGTCTTCTTCCTCCGCGGGTTTGGGCTGCTGCCTTCTGCCGAAGAGCCCCGTCTTCGGACGTTCGGCGGGAGCGGGCTCCTCTTCCTCTTCTTCGTAGTCGAGGGTCTCATCTTCCTCTTCTTCGTCGTCTTCGTCGTACAGCTTCATGGAATTCAGGAATCTGTCGAAAATGTTAGCCATGGTGCTTCTTCCTCCCCAATCGGATACTTATGATGATGCCGGAGGGCTTTCCCCCCGGACTGTAGACCGTACAGCGTCCTGCGGCGCATTCCCGCTGCTCCGGGATCAGCCGTGCCCGCGCTGCGGCGGGAGCGGTGACCGTCTGTCCCCGGTATCACACTATATTATGTGCCATACTGCCCTGCTTTGTCAAGCGGGACACCATATTCTGTATCAAGTTTTTTCGGATCCGGGCCCGCTCACCGCAGGATCTGCCCTTCGGAGATGCCCGCCGCCTCCAGCAGGATCATATCGAAGGTCGAGACGCCGTAGGCTGTGCCGGAGCGGATGAAGCAGTAGTCGCCGTCCGTACGCAGCGCTTCGATCTGGCGGAAGACCGTATAGCCGCGGTTCACCTGATACACGCCCGTGAGCGCGGTGGAAAGACGCACGGTGTAGCGTTCGTCGGAATCTTCGCGGGCAATGACCGTGCCGTCCGCGATATCCGCCTTGTCGATGTAATAGTATTCATCGTCCTGGCGGTAGACCGTCAGTTCCACGCGCCGGGCTTCCACGCTGGTGCCGCTGTAGGTCTCGCAGACGAAAGCCGCCTTCCCGCGTTCCTCCGTTTCGGAACCGAACGCCAGCGGGATAATATAGTAGTCCTTGGACGTCAGAGCCGAGGCCGGGATCTTGTAGCCGGTGCCGGTCTCTAACGGGATGCGGATCTGTGTGTAGCGGTCGTTCACGAACTGGATCAGATACTGATGCAGCTGCAGCTCGATATACATGCCTCCGTCCGCGCCCGTGAACAGGTTGAACGGGCAGCTGACCGTGAGGTTGTTGCTCAGAAAAGTCACTGGCAGTTCGCGGTAGCGGTTGTAGCGCGACGCCTGCTCCGTGGTCACCGGAATCACGAGACTCCAGTTCTCGGAGTCGATGATCTTGTAGAGGAAATCCCCCTTCGAGAGCAGCTGTCCCGGCCGTGTCCGCTCGTAATCACCGCGGCTGAAGTCGTAGGCGGAAAGCTCCCGTGCCCTCTTCTGCTCATACCCGTCCCGGTAGTAGACGACCAGACCGCTGACATCCGCATTTTTCACGTGGAAAAACTCGTCCATAGACAGGCTCTTTTCCAGCGCGCTGATGGAGGAAACGGCCAGATCGTTCAGGAAAAACGAGACGATCTCGCTTTCCTGCGCATAAATGCTGCGGAAGTTCTGCGGGTCATACTTCACCGCCATCTCCGTGAGGCGGCCCTTCAGCCGCAGCAGACTGTCTTCGGATAGCGTATTGCTGCGTCCGGCGGCTTTCATGGCCTCGCTGTAGATGCCCAGCTCGTCGACCGAAGCAACCACGGTGCCCGTGCTGACACGGCCCCCCTCCTGTACGAAAACGTCCAGATTGCCGGCAAAATCGGAATAGACCGGCTTCTCCGAACGCAGGATGAGCGCCTTGTAGGTGTCCGCCTGGCTGATCGCCTCCTCCGCCCCCACCGTAAAGGTCGCATACGTCTTGCGCATCGCAAAGTGGATCAGCGTGTACAGCAGGTATAAAAGCAGGAACGCAAAAATCACCAGTCCCACATTGATGCGGACCGGCCGGCGGAACGGCAGGATATTGTTGCTGCCTTTGGATTTTGCGTTGGTCTTTTCAGCCACGGATACTCCCTGTCAAGGCCGTCTCGCGGCCTTTCTGTTCCCGTGCGGCCGCTCCGGCGGTCTTCCGCCGGCACGCTCCGCTTTTGAAAAAAGGCAGGCGCCGGCCTGCCTGCCGCCGCTGCTTCTCCCCCTGACCGGGGACGCTCCTTACAGAGCTGCGACGGCGTTATTCCGGAGGCTCTCCGGAAGGTCTTCCAGTTCCCGGGAGATGCTGAGCACAAAGTCGACTTTGCAGCTGCTGCTCAGCGCGCCCAGATCTTCGAAGATCTTTTCCAGGGCATCGTCGGAATCGATATCGGTCAAAGTCAGAAAACTGTCTACGTAAATGGTCTCCAGGTCGTGATCCTGGGAAATGATGCCCGCGATGAATCCGAGGAACGCCTCTTTGCTGCGCACAGGATAATCTCTTACGTTGATCATGCGGACGCGGTTGTCAAGTTCAAACATGTGGCGGGTGCTCTTATCCAGGTAAACAAGGGTGCCGTTCGCGTTCTTCACGGCTTCGTTGGCCATGCCCAGCAGAAAGCGGGTCTTTCCTCTGCCCTTTTCACCGGTGACGATCTGAATCATGGGACTGTTACCTCCTTGGAGTGATGCAGTATCAGTATATAGTATCTCCGGACAAAACACAACGGAAATCGAAAAAAAGCCGCCGTCTTTTTACAGCCGGCCGTACGGACTGCTCTGCCGGCGCTGTTCTTTTTCTTTCCGCTGCAGCGCGACGTTGAAAACGAAGGCCAGGCCGAACATGGTCGTGATGAGGGAGCTGAGGCCGGCGCTGAAGAACGGCAGGGCGATGCCCGTGTTGGGGATCATGCCGCTCGTCACAGCGATGTTGATGAAGACCTCCAGCCCGATCAGCGCCCCGGTGCCGATGCAGATCAGCTGCCCGGACTTGTCCGGCGCCTGCGCGCCGACGCGGAAGCAGTACAGCACCAGAAACAGGAACAAAAGCAGAATGACCGCGCTCCCGCGGAAGCCCAGTTCCTCTCCGATGACGGCAAAGATGAAGTCGCAGTTCTCCTCGGACAGGAAATTGCCGTTCTTGACAGAGTCGAAGCTCGAATTAAAGAGCCCCTTTCCCAGGATGCTGCCGGAAGAAATGGCCAGGACCGCCTGCTGCTGCTGATCGATGAGACCGGTGCCCTGATATTCTTCCGGGCGCAGGAAAGCCATGATGCGGTTCAGCATGTAGGGTTTCAGGATCAGCGGGTCTTCCCGGGTGCTGTCCCACAGAAGGAAACCGGCCACCGGGAGAGCGCCCAGCGCCGCGGCCCCGATCCATTTCCAGCTGATGCCCGCCGCGAAGAACAGGATCACGAACAGCATGGTCAGGATGACCGTGCTGGAAAGGTCCGGTTCGCGGAACACGAGGAAGGCCGGGACCAGGAACAGGGCCAGGGCCAGCAGGACATAGCCGATCTTGTTCATCTTCTCGGCAAAACGCTCAAAAAACCATGCGAAAAACAGGATCAGCAGGATCTTCGTGAATTCCGACGGCTGGATCTCGCCCAGGCCGGGGATCTCCAGCCAGCGGGTCGCCTGTTTGTAGGTCTTGCCGAGCGGCGTATATAGAAGCGCCTGGATGCCCAGCATGCCCAGATACAGGAGCGGATACAGCCGGAGCCAGAAATGATAGTCGATCACGCCGAAAACGAGGATGATTGCGCCGCCGGCGATCATGCCAAGCAGCTGTTTGCGCATGGTGGAAGCAGCCCCCGCGTCGTTGGCAACCGCGCTGCCCAGGACCAGATAGCCCAGGATGCACAGTGCCAGGACGCTGAGGATGAGCCCGAAGGGGATCTTCTTCAGACTGTATTTGTTCCAGGCAAACATAACGGCTCCTCTTCTTTGTCTGTCAGAGGCGGCACCGGCCGCCGCTGTGTCACGCGCGGCTCACTTTCTTCCGAAGAACCAGCCGCGTTTCTTTTTCTTTTCCGGCAGCGGGACGGTCTGTCCCAGCAGACGCCGGGCGATGCGTTCGTACGCCTGCCCCGCCAGGGACCCCGAACCGATGAGCGTTTCCCCGTCGTTGCCGCTGAGCAGGACCTGATCGTCCTCCGGGACGATCCCCACGAGCGGCACGCCCAGGATATCGGCGATATCGCGGGCCTCCAGCATGGCGCCCTTGGCGACCATATCGGCGCGGGAGCGGTTGATCAGCAGAGAGCGGTCGCGCACACCGGCATCCTCCAGAAGGTGCAGCACCCGGTCGGCGTCGCGCACGGCCGTCATGGTGGGCGTCGTGACCACGATCGCCTCCGTAGCCGAAAGGATGGCGCTGCGGAATCCGTTGCCGATCCCCGCCGGGGAATCCAGCAGGATCACGTCAAAACTGTGCGCCAGGTCGTTCATGAGCATGCGGACCTGGTCGGAAGGCAGCTGTTCCTCACGGGTCATCTGTGAGGCGGCCAGGAACCTGAGGTTTGGATACCTCGGATCGGAAAGCAGCGCGTCCTGGATGCTGCAGACCCCGTTCAGAATGTCCATCAGATGATAATAGACCCGATCCTCCTGGCCCAGCGCCACGTCCAGATTGCGCAGTCCCATGTCCATATCCACGAGAAGCGTGCTACGGCCCAGCGCCGCCAGACCGACGCCCAGATTGGCCGCCGTCGTCGTTTTTCCCACTCCGCCTTTGCCGGATGTGATCACGATCACTCTCATGTTCCCGCCTCCTGCCGTTTACTCCTGAATATCGTTGCCGCCGCGTCCGGCGTCCCGTGTGATGATATCTTCAAATTCCGTGAAGCCGAAATAATAATCGAGGATGCTGCCGCCCAGATCGGCCGTGTTGCCGGAAGAGTATCCGTGGAAGATCGAAACGGATACGCAGACCTGCGGCGAATCGAACGGGGCAAAACAGATGAAACTGGCGTGGTCGGGACGGTTCTTGCTCTCTTCGGCCGTCCCCGTCTTGCAGGCCAGATCCACGTTGCCGCTGTAAAGGATGGCCGTCGCGCCGTCCGTAGCCGCCTTATGCATGCCTTCCAGCATGTTGTCCCAGGTCACCCCGTCAAACTGGGCTTTGGCGATCAGCGTCCCGCGGAAACTCTGGATCAGCGTTCCGTCGGGCCGGGCCGTATGGTCCAGCAGGGTCAGGTCGTAGACCGTGCCGCGGGTGGCGATGGCGGTCACATAATCGGCCAGCTGGATATTGGAATACAGGTGGGAACCCTGCCCGATCGCGGAAGCGATCGCCGAGGTCCGGGAGATCTGCGGCGCGTATTCCGACACTTCCACGCCGGATTTTTTGCCAAGGCCCAGCCGGGCGGCATAGTCCTGGATGATCTCCAAGCCCTTGGTATCGCTGAATACGTCATCCACGAAGGAAAACTGATACGCCACGCGGCAGAAATAGTCGTTGCAGGAATCGCGCAGGGCTTCCCACAGGCAGATGTCGCCGTGATTGCGGGGATAGACGGAACACTCCAGATGCATGCCGGCTTCCGTGAAGACGCCCTCGGTCGTGATGACGGTATCCGGCTCGACCGTTTCCGTTTCCAGCGCAGCCGCGGAGGTCACCAGTTTGAAGACGGAGCCGGGCGCCGCCTGCGCCTGTGTGGCGCTGTTGAACAGCGGCGACGACTGGTCTTCCAGTAGCGAGGCATAATAGTCCGGATCGCTGATCCGGTTGTTGTCATAGCCCGGGTAGGCCACCATGGCCAGGACTTTGCCGGTCGCGGGATCCACGACCGAAGCGGAAGCCGAGCACGGATCCAGCGCCAGCTGCGCCGGGGTGATCTCGATGGAATTGATCTTCCGCACCAGGAACTCAAAGGCGGTATCCCCGTCTCCGTTCTCCAGTTCAGCCACGTCCTCCGCGTTATAGGCGATCACGCCCTGCTCGAACAGGGCCAGCCCCAGATCGCACAGATCGATGCGGCCGTCCCGGATCAGTTCCTCGTACACGGCCTTGGAGAAATCGCGGTTTTCCGTGAGCAGTCCCAGCACCAGATCCACCATCTGCCGGTAGACCTGTTCCGACGTCGTATACTTGCTGTCGAGCGGCAGCACGGAGGTGTCGATCCAGCCGGCCTCGAGCGCGCCGCGCAGGAACTCCGCCAGGGAGATGCTCCCCTCCCGCCGGTAGCGTAGATACCGGTCCGAAGTCAGTTCCACCTTGTCCGCCAGCAGGATCTCTTCGTCGAGCAGGATCTTGTAGACCGCGTCCATGTAATTGCGCATGGGGCCGTCCAGCAGGCGGTAGGCCGTCGGCTGGTAGGAGGTCAGCTCCTGTTCCAGTTCCTCCAGCACTTCGGTCCGGCCTTCCCGGAAGGCGGTATCCAGCCGCCACGAGGCAGTATCCTGCGTATAGAGGGAGAAACGCGTGTAATCCAGCACATTGTTGCTGATCAGCTGGTTATAGGCCGTGCGAATGGGGATGTAATGGTGCTCTTCCGCCGGGTCCTCCACCTCGCCGTTGATGAGGTTGTCGATCAGGATGCCGGCCAGTTTCTGCTGCAGCAGGAAATAGATGGCGATCTGCAGGCGGCTGTCCACCGAAAGATACACGTCGTTGCCGGAGACCGGGTCCACCGTCTCGATCACGCTCTGGACCTGACCCACGTTATTCACATAAATGCGCTGAAAGCCCTTCGTCCCGCAGAGGATTTCCTCCATGCTGGCCTCGATGCCGGCCTTGCCGATCACGTCGCCGGTCGCATAGCTGCCGCCGGCTTCGTTCATGGCCTCGATCTCCTCCGCGCTGATCTGGCCCGTATATCCGATGATATGGGAGAAATACAGGGCGTTGTTGTACTCGCGGGTGTAGCTTTCCCGGATTTCCACGCCCAGCAGCTCCGGCGCGTGCTCCAACAGGGCCGCGACTGTCTCCGGAGCGATATCCTGCGCCGCCGTGACCGCATTGTAGCGCACGTAGTAGTTCGTATACATGCTGTAACGGATGTAGATGCACTTCAGGGCATGGGCCGTGCTGACCAGGTAGGTGGAACCGTTCCGGTAGCTGCCGATCCCGAAGAGCTCGCGGAAATGCTGGTAGATGTCCCAGGCGGTCGAGTCCCGCTGCTCCTGCGTCAGATCGCTCACATTGCGCAGGCCGTAGATATCACGCAGAAAACGCAGGCGGGACGCCTCGGACGAGAAGGTGGTCGTGAGCTGGCCGGCCTCATCGAGCGCCAGCGGGATGCTCTGCAGCACGGTCTCGCCGTGTTCTTCCAGGATGGCGATGAGCCGCAGGATCATGAGATTTCGCTCGTATCCGTCCGCATAGGAGCCGTCGTCCCGTACGGTCACGTCGTAACGGAGGCGGTTGTAGGCCAGCGGCACCCCGCGCACGTCGTAGATGGTGCCGCGCGTCGCTTCGGTCGGGACCGTGCGGATCATGCTCTCGTTCACGCTGCGCCGGGCTTCTTCGCCCTGCTGCACCTGCAGCCGGTAGATCCGCAGGAACAGGGCCGAAAAAAGCGCAAGGAAGATCAGCGTCAGCGGGAACAGCCGCGACGTGACGATCTTCCTCAGGCGGTAGCCGATCAGTTCCAGGATCTCTCTAAACAAAGGATTTGGTCTTCCTCACTTCCCATTTTTCAATGAGCGTGTTGAGGCGCCGCAGCAGCGGATACAGTCCGATGGCCACCGCGGCCGTATACAGCAGCTCCGGCACGATCACGCCCGTCAGGTACGGCCAGAAATGCGTCTGGCCGCGCAGCAGGAACATGATCACGAAAACGCCCAGATGATACACAAGATCGCTGATCAGACAGAGGATCAGCGGCATATCGGCGAATTCCGTATAGTAATAGCGGCCCAGAAGCCCAATCAGATAGCCCAGGACCGTATAGATGAGGGCGGAGGCCCCCAGCACGCCGGCAAAGAAAACGTCCGTCAGCAGCCCGCAGCCGAAGCCCAGCAGCATGCCGTCCACGCTCCCGCGGATGAATCCGAAGGAAAAGACCAGGATCAGCAGGATGTTCGGCACCGTCATGATCAGGGTCGAAGCGGCGAACACGTTGTTCTGCAGGAAAAAGGCCGCTACCATGAGCAGCAGATAACAGAGGAAGCGCTTCATGGCCTACTCTCCTTTTTCCTTCAGCGTGGTGATGACCAGCACCGTGTCCATGTGGTCAAAGTCCGTCACGGGACGCAGCACGCCGGTCCGGGACAGCTGGTTAGGGTCGGTCTGTACGGAAGCCACGTGCCCGATGAGCAGGCCGGGCAGGTAGACGTCGCTGATGGTGGAGGTGACCACCGTATCGCCCGGACGCACGTCCGCCGTCAGCGGGATGTGCTGCAGCGCCAGCGACGCTTCCGTGTACAGGGTCAGATCGCCGGCGACGATGAAGCTGTCCACACTGTGGGTGGTCATGGCGCTCACGTACTGCCCGTCGTTGATGATGGTGCTGACGGTGGCGAAGTGATCGCCCACCGAGGTGACGATGCCGCAGAGGCCGCCCCCCGCCATCACGTTCATATTGACGCGGATCCCTTCCTCGCTGCCTTTGTCGATCAGGAAGGAGCGGAACCAGTTGTCGGAATTGCGGCCGATGATATGCGCGGCGACCGAATCATAGTCGGGATACTGCTCTTTCAGGGCCAGGACCTCCCGCAGCGCGTCCAGTTCCGTCTGGCCCAGCTGCAGTTTGGCGTTGGCCCGGCGCAGTTCTTCCAGCTCGCGCCGCAGTTCCTCGTTCTCCTCCCGCACCCGGTAGAGTTCCTGCAGTTCTTCCACGCGCGAAAAGACCGCCCGTCCGGCGCGGTTCATGCCCTTCTGCATGGGCATGAGCACCGCGTCAATCGCGCCGCGCACCGCATTGCTGAAGGATTCGCTGAAGGAGCTGACGAGCAACAGAAACAGACATATGCCGACCAGGATGATCAGCAGACGTCTGGGTCTGAAAAATCGGTTGTTGCGGTTGTCACCGGCCATAATTCCCTGTCTGACCTTACTCCGGCATCAGCCCCCGTTCCCGCAGACTGATATACCGGCGGTCTCCGATGATGATATGGTCCAGAAGCGGGACCTGCAGGAGCTTTCCGGCGTCGAAAAGCCTTGCGTTGAGGGAGATGTCTTCCCGGCTGAGCGTCGGGTCTCCGCTCGGATGATTGTGCAGGACCACCAGGCTCGCGGCCCGGTTCTGCAGAGCGATCAGAAAAATGTCTCTCGGTGAAGCCAGAGACGCGTTGTGCGTGCCGACCGTCACGGTCAGGCTGTGCAGCAGACGGTTTTTGGTCGTGAACATGACGAGCATCAGTTCTTCGTGAGACAGATGCCGCATATCCTCCATGAAATAGGATGCGATGCTCTCCGGACTGTTCAGCGTCCGAGAGACATCCGGGCCTGCCTTCCCGGAAGCGTTCATAGGGGCGTTCCGAGACCGGCAGGTCTTTCATCAGCTGGTTGTTGTTTTCTATGGCGATCCTCCTCTTTGCTCTCTCCAGAGCCCTAAAGGAAAATCAGATGCTTTTATTCTAACACAGGCAAAGCCCTGCGTCCACCAGTTTCTGTACGGACATGAGAACTCCGAATTTGGCATGGGGCCAGGTCAGCCCGCCCTGGAAATAGACCGCATAGGGCGGACGCGCCGGGCCGTCGGCCGAAAGTTCGATGGAGGAGCCCTGCACGAACGTGCCGGCCGCCATGATCACGTCGTCGGCATAACCGGCCATCTCCGAAGCAACAGGCCGCACGAAACTGTCTACCGGGGCTGCCGTCTGGACCCCCAGACAGAAAGCCTCCATGGCCGCCAGGCTCCCCAGTTCCACCGACTGTATGATATCGTAGCGCCGCTCGCGGGAAGACGGGAAGGTCCGAAAGCCCAGGCTCTCATACATAGCCGCCGCGAAAACGGCGCCCTTTTTGGCGCTGGCCGTCACGGTGGGCGAGAGGAACAGGCCCTGATACAGCGACGGATTGAGGCCGAGACTGGCCCCGACGTCCTTGCCGAGCCCCGGCGCGGTCAAACGGGCCGCGCAGCGCTCGATGCACGCCCGGGTGCCAGCGATATAGCCGCCGGCGGGCGCCAGTCCGCCGCCCGGATTCTTGATGAGCGAACCGGCGGTCATATCGGCGCCGAATTCGGAAGGCTCCCGGTAATCCGTGAATTCTCCGTAGCAGTTGTCGACCAGGATGATCACGTCGGGCTTGACAGAGTGGATCAGCGCGATCAGCCGGCCGATCTGCGCCGGCGAAAACGTCGGCCGCAGGGAATAGCCGCGCGAGCGCTGGATGGTGGCCATGCGCGTGCGCGGGCCGATGGCGGCCCGGATGCCCGCTTCGTCGAAACCGCCGTCCGGCAGCAGATCCACCTGCCGGTAGGTCACCCCGTATTCCGCCAGCGAACCGACGGAAGGACGGATGCCGATGACTTCCTCCAGCGTATCGTAGGGGGCGCCAACCGGGGACAGCAGTTCGTCGCCGGGGTGCAGATTGGCCGCCAGAGCCAGCGAGAGCGCGTGGGTGCCGCAGGTGATCTGCGGGCGCACCAGGGCGTCTTCCGTACGGAAAATATCGGCATAGATCCGCTCCAGCGTATCCCGGCCCTCATCATTGTGCCCGTAGCCGGTCGTGCCCATCATGTGAGCTTCGGAAACGCGCGCGCGCCGCATGGCGCCGAGCACTTTGAGCTGAGCGTGCTCCGCCACTTCGTCGATCTCCCGGAACGCTCCCTGCAGTCCCTTCAGGACTTCCTCTCCCCGCGCATAGACCCGCGCGGAGATCCCGCTCTCTTCATAGCCTTTTCTGATCATAAACGGTCTCCTTGATCTTCTGCCGCCGCCTTCGGCGCCGGCCGGATACGGCCGAAGCGCCTCCCCTGCCGGGCTCCCCGGCCGGATACGGCCTGAAAACACCGGCCGAAGCGGCTTTCCTGCCGTACTGCCGTTATTATACCATACCGGCGGAAAAAAAACCCCGCCGGCGCCTCTTTTTCTTCAAAAAGCGCTTGCATCTTTCCGGTTTTCCTAGTATATTGGTCAATACACGTTTTCAGCTCATGATAAACGGGGGTATTCCATGAAAAATTTCACCGGATTTATTATACGCCAGCGGCGGCTCCAGCAGGGCTACTCGCAGGAAGACCTCTGCCGCGGAATCTGCGCCGTCTCCTACCTCAGCAAGATCGAACAGGGCGTCGGCAATCCCAGCCCCGCGATCCTGCAGGATCTGTATGCGCGGCTCGGCATCCGCTACAACGAAGACCGCAGCCTGACCGAAAAGGCCCAGGGCATGCTCGACAGCTATTTTGACAAGTTCTTCCACAACGAGAGCGCCGAGAGCGAGGAAGCCTTCCTCGACCTCCACCAGAACGAGCTGGAAAACTGCGAGCTGCATCTTTCCTGGCACATCTTCCATCTGTATGCGCTGATCCGCAAGCACGGCAAAAAAGCGCCTCTCTGCTTTCAGGAGGAGGCGTATCTGTCGCGCTTTAAAGAAAATATGGAGGAGGACCAGCTGTATCTGTACTACGTAGGCGCCGGCCTGCTGGAGTCCGATGAACAGCTGGAGTACCTGCGCCTGGCCGAAACGATCCGTCCGGGCAGTTTCGTGAAGCAGAGCATCGCGGAATGCTGGTACTCCCGCCGCGAGTACATGCAGGCCATTCAGGCGGCCGACCGCGCCTTTGCAGCGGCGGCGGAGGAAGGCAGTCTGTCGACCATGCTCTGGAGCAGCTATCTGCTGGGCGCCTGTTATTCCAACTTCAATGATCTTTCGTTCATGCTCCGTTATTACAAGCGCGCCATGGAACTGGCCCGCGGCTATGACAGCTCCGTGACCGCCCGGATCCGCTTCAATATCGGCTCCGCATATCTGGAGCATCACCGCTATCAGGAGGCGGCTCCCTACCTCCTCGCCTCGCTCCAGGGCAGCGGCAGCGGCCTCGAGGAACAGAAGATCCTCGCCGGACAGAAACTGAGCGTCTGCTACTATGAAACGGGGCAGAACGCCTTCGGGCATCAGTATCTGCAGCAGGCCATGAACCGCTGCACAGACCGCATGCCGAAGATCTACCGGGATCTCCTGTACTTCACCCAGCTCCGCTACGTGCGGAAAGACCAGGCGGCCGAGGAATACGAGTCGCTGCTCCAGGAACTCTTCCGTGCCAGCCGGGCCCAGCTCGGCGAAGGCTACTACCGCCTGTTCGCGGATCAAATGATCGAGATGTATGTGGAACAGCGGCGCTACAAAGAGGCGCTGGCCCTGCGCTCGGAAGTTGCTTTCGTCTGAACGGCCCCTCTTGGCCGCAGTTTCGCTCCTCTCTCGTCTCTGACGCAGAAAAGCCCTCCGTCCGGAGGGCTTTTTCCGTGCGGGTCCAGTGTCCGCCTGTTTTTCCTGTGCTGCGGTTCACTCCGCGGTCTTTTTCTTTCTGAGCAGGAGCACCGCGCTCAGCGAGGCGATCAGCAGAAGGAGCACGATCCCCGCCGCCAGAAAGATTTTTCCGTTGGGCAGGAACTAGGAGGTCCCGTCATCGTTTGCGATCATCTCCGCATCGGCCAGCACCGCCGCGCCGATCACCGGACCGATCACGCCCGGGATCAGCACCTGCGCGATGATGCGCAGCCCCTGGAAGCGCCCGGCCTTGTGCTCAGGCGTCAGGTTGCGGATGCGCGTCCCGAAGACCGCCATGCCGCACAGATACCCGCTCATCATCAGCAGCGAACCGATGAAGACCGGGATCTTCATCGCTAATCCCTCCGCCGGGATCACGCCGGGGATCAGCCAGAGCAGAGCAAAGCCGACCAGGAGCATCAGCAGAGCGGGCAGGACCGTCCGTTCATAACCGAAACGGTCGATCAGGCGTCCGTAGAAGGCCGTCGCGGCGGCTGCCAGAATGATGGCCGGCGCCAGGATCAGCACGTAATCGCTCATGCCGAGGCCCTTCTCGTAGTAAATGATCAGATACGGCATATAGACCTGAATCGCGATCCCGAAGACCATGAATCCGGCCAGCGTGGAATACAGGGAGAGATTGGCGCGGATCACGTCCGGGCGGAATCCGTAGAACAGCGTGCCGAAGTAGCCGAGCTCATCGCGGCCGGGGACCTGCGGCTCGCGGATCAGGAAGAAGCCCATCACGCCGATCAGCAGGACCGTGACGCCGATGATCACGTAGATGGCGGTCCAGCTCTCCGCTTTGTCCAGATCAAAGCCCATAAAGCCGCCGAAGACCACCAGGATCGCCACGAGCGGCATCATGGAGTTGATGCCTTCCGCCGCGCCGCGGTTTTCAGGCGTGGTCGAATCGGTGACCCAGGCGTTGAACGCGGCATCGTTCGCGCTCGACCCGAAAAAGGTCATCACGCAGTCCATGATGACGACCAGGCTGATGCAGACCGCCGACGCATTGACGGCCGTCCCGAAAGCCGCGCTGATCACGTCCGTGCGGATTAGTGCGAAACTCAGGATGGACAGGCCCCAGGCCACGTACCCGGCCCACATGAACAGCCGGCGCTTGCCGAGCCGGTCGGAAAGCGCGCCCATCAGCACCGTCGTCAGCGTTGCCGCGACCGCGCTGGCGCCCACCATGAGCGAGATATCGCCCGGCGACGCGCGGAACATCTTGTAGATGAACACGTTGAAATACATGTTCTCCACGACCCAGGCCACCTGTCCCGTCAGGGAAAAAACGACCAGGATCAGCCAGAAACTTTTATCCTTTTTCATCATTTCCGTCTTCCTCTCCGGCCGTCCGCAGGGGCAGACCAGCCCGATCCTATGCTTTTATGGTATCACAAAGGGCCTTCCGCGTCAATCCGGAAAACTTTTTTTGAACGAATTTTTCCTCAAACTGACGCAAAACTTGCTCTTTTGTCAGTTTTCTCCGAAGAAAATGATTGCGTTTTATAAATTGTTCTGCTATATTATTGTAAGTTTCGTTGTTTCAACAGGAGGATGATTCCCATGAAGAAGAAGGATCTGATCGCAGAGGTTGCCTCCGCAGCCAGGATTTCCCGCAAAGAAGCTGAGACGGTCGTGAATCTGACATTCGATACGATCATTGAAAAACTCAGACAGGGAGAACGTGTTCAGATCTCCGGCTTCGGCGCCTTCGAAGTCCGCGGCCGCGCCGCCCGGACCGGCAGAAACCTGAAGACCGGAGAAAGTGTCGACATCGGCGAGAGCCGTGTGCCTGCCTTCAAGGCCGGCAAGACACTGAAGGACGCTGTGTCAGAAGGCTGATCTCTATCCTGAAATGATGTGCTGTCCGGCCAAACGGCCGGCCGCGGGCCCCGGAGGGGTCCGCCGGCCGGCCGTTCTGTTTTTCCGTACAGAACAGGGGCCCTGCCGTCAGCCGGCAGGGCCCCGTATTCTTTGATGTCATCAGTCTCCGATGACGTTGCGGATGGTGATGATCGGCTTGTACGTAGCCTGGTCCTTATTGACCGGGAAGTTGCGGCCGTCGATCTCCGTGCCGCCGCGGACGATCATACCGTTGCCGATATAGATGCCGCAGCTGCCGTCGTAGCAGATCAGATCGCCCGGACGGGCCTGGGAAAGGTCGGCCACGGCGGTGCCGGAGTTGCGCTGGTAGCGGGAGCTATGCGGCAGATCGATACCGAAATGCCGGAAGATAGCCATCGTGAAGCCGGAGGAATCACAGCCGGTCTCCAGGCTGTAGCCGTCCTCGCGGTACGGCGTGACTTTCACGCAGCTGCAGGCCAGCAGGACGATATGGCGGCGAAGTTCGGACAGATCTTCCAGATCGCCGGGGTCATAGCCCTTGGGCAGCGTGTCGTACCAGTCGGACGGACGGGTCGCATCGGCAATGCTCTGCCGGATGCTCTCCGCGATAGACTGCTCGACGCTCTCGCTCTCATAGATGGATTGCTGCACGCTTTCGCTCTCGCGCACCTGCTGCTCGTGGATCAGCGTATCGGCCAGGTCTTTCTGATCCTGCTGTTCCTGAACGGACAGCGCGGTCAGTTCCTCGTCGGCCACCGTGATCATGGTATTGCTCAAATATCCGATGAGTTCGTCGGAGATGCGGACTTTCGTAAAGGCTTCCCCGCGTTCCAGCACGCGGACTTTCTGTCCGCCGCTCAGGAGGCAGAGCGTCCTGCTGTCGGTATCGGCCGCTTCAAAGAGGCGGAGGCTGTCCGAGGAAACGGTCGCCACGGGCACTTTCGAAGAGATTCCCTCGGCGGCATCGCCGGTAGCAAAACCCTCGGCGGAGGCATAGCCCTCGACCGATCCGGAACGGATCCGGTACCAGGTGCCGTTCTCCTGCTTCAGCACTTCCAGGATGGTCGCGGACGCGCCTTTTTCCAGAGATCCCACTACGGCGGCTCCGGCGGCGGCGGTCTCGTAGACCGTGCCCTTCTCTCCTTCGGCCGCATTCCACACGGCGCGCGTGCCGGTCAGATCGGGTTCGGTCGGCTGCGGCTGCGTCGGAGGGATGACCGGCTCCGTCGGAGGCTCTGCCGTGGACGGCTGCACCGGCTCCGTCGGCGGCTCTGCGGTAGACGGCTGCACGGGTTCTGTCGGCGGCTCTGCGGTAGACGGCTGCACCGGCTCTGTCGGAGGCTCTGCGGTAGACGGCTGCACCGGCTCTGTCGGAGGCTCTGCGGTAGACGGCTGCACCGGCTCTGTCGGAGGCTCTGCGG
>JAGDDE010000033.1 GCA_017958185.1 Lachnospiraceae bacterium
ATGGCGGAGGGGAAGTAATGCTTTTGCCCTGGGAAAAGTAAGCGTCCCGCGTTGCTTTTCCGGTCTTTTTCGTGCTATACTGTAGAAGCCGTTTTGTTTGAGAGACGGCGGAGAGGGCAGGACATGAAAAGACCGGAAGGGCGGGAGCTCCGCAGCAATATCTTCTTTTCGATGGGGGCGCAGGCAGTGCACCTCCTTGTCAGCCTGATCCTGAGCATGATCGTGCCCAAGTTCATCGATGAGTATCAGTATGCCTACTGGCAGATGTACGTGCTGTACGTCAGCTATGTGGGCATTTTCCATTTCGGCCTTCTGGACGGGATCATGCTGCGCTACGCGCGCTTTGACTATGACGAGCTCGACAAAAAGACCATGCGTTCCCAGTTCGTGCTTATCCTGTGCCTGACCGGAGCGGCAGCTGCGGTGACGGGCATTCTGGCGGCTATCTTTGCCCCCGGCGTCTACCGCACCGTGTTCCTGCTCGTGGCGGCCGGCGCGGTCACCAAAAACATCTATACCTACGCTTCCTATACGTTCCAGATCACCAACCGCATCCGCTTCTACGCGGGCGTGACCCTGGCCAACCGGGCCGTCTGCGGCGCGCTGGTCGTGCTGTTCCTGCTGCTGGGCCTCAACGATTTCCTGTGGTATGCGATGGCCGATCTGGCAGCGGATCTGCTCTCGGTCCTGTTTTTCCTGCGGCCGAACAGAGAAGTGTACCTGGGCAGTCTGCGCAGCCCGGAGGAAGCGCTTGCGGAAGGGAAGACCAATATTTCCGCCGGATGGCTGCTGCTCATCGCCAATTTTTCGTCCATGCTGATGATCGGCGGCGCCAAGATGGTGACCCAGTGGCACTGGGACGACCTCACCTTCGGAAAGGTCTCCTTTGCCTTCAGTGTCTCCAATCTGTTCCTGGTCTTCGTGTCGGCCATCTCCGTGGTGCTTTTCCCGGCCATCAAGCGCACGCCCGAAGCAGAGCTGCCCCGGGTCTACCGGCGGCTCCGGCGGCTGATCTCCCTGGTCCTGACGGCCGTCCTGATCTTCTATTTCCCGGGCTGTTTCATCCTGGAGCTCTGGCTGCCCAACTACGCGCCGAGCCTGCGGTATCTGGGTCTTCTGCTGCCGCTGGTGCTCTATTCCTCCAAGGTCTCGCTGCTGACGGACAACTATCTCAAGGCCTACATGCAGCAGAAAAAGATGTTTCTCATCAATCTGGTCACGCTGGGCCTGGCCATGCTCCTGTTTTTGAGCGGCGCCTTCCTCTTCGACAGCCTGGAGACGGTGCTGATCGGCGTGGTCGTCTGCATCGGCATCCGGGCCGTGTGGTCGGAGGCGGAGGTCATGAAGCTGCTGGGACAAAGCGGCCTGGCCGGCTGGCTCTGGGAGGCGGGCCTGACGGCCGCGTTCATCCTGTGTGCCATGCGGCTGCCGCTGTGGATCGGCTGTGCGGTATACGCGGCCTGCCTTCTGGCCTACGGAGCGTTCGATCTCTGGACCGCCCGGCGGGAGAAGAAGGATCCGGGCGGCGCAGCGTAAGAAGCCGCGTGCGGCACGGGCGGCCGCACGAAAACGATCCGGGCCCGGCGGAGCCCGTCCTGCCGGCGGAAAGGAGCCGATATGGCTGTAAGAAAGGATAAGAAGAGCCGCGGACGCGGCTGGAAGATCGCAGGGATCGTCCTGGCGTGCGTGATCGCCCTGTATGTGCTGGTATGCCTGGCGGGGGGCTATCTGTTCTACCCGTCCTTCTACGGACAGGCGAAAAAGGCAGCACCCATTCCCGATATGCCTGCCGGCTTTACGCCCCAGGGGATCACCTGGCTGGAAGAGGAGAAGACCTACCTGCTCTGCGGCTATATGCCCGGCGGCGAGAATTCGCGCATCTACGTGATCCCGGAAGGCGGAGAGCCCCGGCTGGTGAAGCTGGAGCGCGAAGACCGCAGCGCCTATACCGGACACGCGGGCGGCATCACGAACGCCGGAGACTACGTATATATCAGCAACGCTTCCAAGATCTTCTGCCTGAAAAAGGCGGACCTTCTGGCGGCAAAGGACGGTTCGGCCGTAGCCTTCGAAGGCTATCTGCCGGTCCCCTGCCGCGCCTCGTTCATTTCCTGCGACGGGAAGGATCTCTACGTGGGCGAATATCACGCGGAGGGTTACGAGACGGAGGCGAGCCACATCGTGAAGACCGACAGCGGAGAGGAATATGCCGCGCTGGTCTTTGCCTATGCGCTGGGGGAGGGGCCGTTCGGCATTGCCGAGCCGGCCGCGCCCCGGGCTGCCTACGCGGTACCGGATTTCGTGCAGGGCTTTGCGATGACGGGGGACGGCCGCGCGGTGCTTTCGCGCTCGCACGGGCTGGCCGCCTCGCTGATCGAATCCTACCGGCCGGGCAGCAGCCCTTCGGGGACGTTCACCGACGCAGCGCTCAGCGTGCCGCTGTACATCCTGGACGAAAAGCACCGGACCGCGACGCTCAGGGCGCCGCACATGAGCGAAGACTGCGAGGTGCGGGGCGGAGAACTGATCCTGGCTTTTGAAGGCGGAGCCCGCCAGTACGGCGCGGGGCTCCTGCCCTTTTCGGTCACAAGCGTCATGACCGTTCCGATCCCGTAGAGTGCCGACATGGAAAAACACGATTCGAAAACCGCGATCTTTGAGACGATGTCGGTCCCGAAGGCCATCCTGACACTGGCCGTCCCGACCATCATCAGTCAGCTCATCAGCGTCATCTACAATCTGGCGGATGCCTTTTACGTGGGCCGCACCGGCGATTCCTACAAGATCGCCGGCGTTTCGCTGTGTCTGACCGTCTTTATGATGACGGTCGCGTTCGCGAACCTTTTCGGCATCGGCGGCGGGAGCCTGGTGGCCCGCCTGCTGGGCCGCAAGGATTCCGACGAGGCAAGATCGGCGGCCGCGTTTTCCCTGTACGGGGCGGCGGCTATCGGTCTTTTGTACTCGCTGGTCCTCTCGCTCACGCTGGACCCGCTGCTGCGGCTCCTCGGCGCTTCCGACGCGACCATCCTCTTTGCGCGGCAGTACGTGATCCCGGTGGTCATCATCGGCGGACCGCCGAGCATCCTGTCCATGGTCATGGCGCACCTTCTGCGCAACACCGGCTACTCCCGGCAGGCCAGCATCGGGCTTTCCGGCGGCGGCATCTGCAATATGATCCTCGACCCGCTGTTCATGTTCGTGCTCTTTCCGAAGGGCAACGAAGTGCTGGCGGCGGGCATCGCGACCATGATCTCCAACTTCGGGGCTTTTCTGTACCTGTTTTTTACCTATAGAAAGGTCGCCCGGACCGCCCCGCTCAGCGCGGATCCGCGCCGCCTGCGGACCATCCGCCCGGAAACGGTGCGGGAACTGTTTTCGACGGGCATCCCGACCTTCGTGCTGACCAGCCTGTTCGATCTCGCCAATGTCGTGTTCAACGCGCGCATCTCCGCGCACGGCGATCTGCAGCTGGCGGCGGCGGGCATCGTCATGAAGATCGAGCGGCTGCCCAACGCGATCAACGTGGGTCTTTGCCAGGGAATGCTGCCGATCGTGGCCTACAACTATGCCTCCGGCGACCATGAGCGGATGAAGTCGGTCGTGAGGACGGCGCGTCTGATGGGGCTGACGGTCTCGCTGGTCTGTGTGGGGCTCCTGTTCGCGCTCGCGCGCCCGGTGAGCGGACTGTTCATCAGCCAGTCGGCCGGCGCCGAGGAGGCCATGTTCACGCTGGGCTTTGCCGCGTCCTACCTGCGCATCCGCTGCTTTGCCTCGCCGGTGCAGTTCCTCAACTACCATCCGTCCTACTGCCTGCAGGCCATCGGCGCGGGCCGCGAGACGCTGTTCCATGCCGTCTGCCGCGACCTGGTGTTCTACATCCCCATGATGATCGTTTTCGATCTGCTGTGGGCCGAGACCGGCCTCATGCTGGCCCTGCCGATCGGCGAGGGCGTATCGGCTATCCTGGCGGCCGTCCTGCTGAGGGTCCGGCTGAAAAAACACCGCCTGTCGCCGCAGAAGGGCTGATGCCGAAGGCGGGAGGGTCCTCCAGGCGTGCGCAGAAAAAAGTTTTTTCCGAAAATCGGAAAATATCGCTTGACATTGGTCTGCTGCCGTGGTAGCATATCCGATGCGCCCCAAAAAAGCGCACCGCACCTTGACAATTAAATGATGCATTCCAACCCTGAAAATTTCCTTAAAAACAGCGGAGAACGCTCCGCGGCGAGGCTCAAAAGGCAGCGCGAGAGGAAAGTTCTGAAGTGAACAAGAATACGACCTTAACAAGGTAAAAACGGACAAAAGAAGCCAAGTGGCATCTTAGGTCTGATCAAATTTCAA
>JAGDDE010000034.1 GCA_017958185.1 Lachnospiraceae bacterium
GGTGCTCGACACAACGGCGGTGACCAATGCGCAGGATCTGGAGAACCAGGCCCGCCTGTATGAAGATTTCACCAATATCAAAGTCTACGAAGCACCTGGCGCGATCGAAGGCGAACATGCTCTGTGTGTTACCTACGATGCTAAGTTCGTGACGGTGGAGACCCCGGCTCCTTCGCTGGCCT
This sequence comes from Lachnospiraceae bacterium, assembly GCA_017958185.1. Classification (GTDB taxonomy): domain Bacteria; phylum Bacillota; class Clostridia; order Lachnospirales; family Lachnospiraceae; genus UBA6987. The sequence goes on from JAGDDE010000034.1 coordinate 183, forward strand.
GGCTGTATGCCAGACCGGACAGCACCGGCAAACAGCGGCTCATGACCAGCGTGGAGTATGTTCCTCCCAAGGAAGATGACGGCACCACCGAATACCAGGTCAAGCAGCGCATCTACGATCATCTGATCAAGCAGGCCGGCGATCCGTATATCCAGGCTGTGACGACCCAGGTCCAGACCGCCTGCGATGCCGCGACGGCGAAAGACGCGCGTCTGGCCAAGACGCTCGACAATCTGAGCAAGGGCATCCCGGAGATCCCGCCGGTAGAACCTTCCAGCTCTACGGTCCCGACGCAGCCGCAGCCTACGAATCCGCCCGTCATCGATCCGACGCAGCCCAGCATCATCGTGGATCCGACACTGCCCACACAGCCTCCGACAGAGCCGGTCCCGACCGCGCCTCCTACCGAGTTCGTTCCTCTCGATCAGGTCATGTACGTCACGGAAGACCGCGTGAATATGCGTACGGCTCCGGACACCAGCCAGAACAACGTGATCGTTTCTCTGATGACGAATGATCAGCTGCAGGTGATCGGTGAGTCGAACGAATGGTATCACGTCATGTTCGGCGAACGCGAAGGCTACGTCTATAAAGACTATGTATCTCCGTTCAAGGCCTTCATCGAAGTGGGCGAAGTGACCATGTATGTCAATGCCGATCTGGTCAACCTTCGCAGACAGCCCGTCCTTGATTCTTCGAATATCATCCGCGAGATGAGATTGGATGAAGCGCTGATCGTCGTCGGCAAGAACGAGGACAACTGGTGCAAGGTCCGCAGCACGGAAACGGAAAGCGGGTATGCCTACGTCAAGGCCGACTTCCTGTCTGCCACGCCGCAGCATCCGACGGAATAACGCGCAACCAACCGACAGACGGCCCGGAAGTTCCTTTGATGGGTGCTTCCGGGCCGCATCATGTCAGAACAACCTACAGGAGAGAATTCCTCTGAATGAACGTCAATGATTTTGATTATGAACTTCCCCAGGAACTGATCGCTCAGGATCCCCTGCCTGACCGCGCTTCTTCCCGTCTTCTTATCCTGGATAAAACGACCGGCGCGATCCGTCACGATACCTTCCGCAGCATCACGAAGGAACTGGAAGCGGGCGACTGTCTGGTCATCAACAATACCCGTGTGATCCCTGCGCGGCTGTTCGGTCTCCGGGAGGGGACCGGCGCACTTATTGAGGTCCTCCTCCTAAAGCGGCTGGACAAAGATCAGGGGAGCAACACCTGGGAATGCCTGGTCAAGCCCGGGAAGAAAGCGCGCCGGGGCACCCGCCTGATCTTCGGGAACGGAGAGCTCAAAGGAACGGTCACCGATGTGGCCGAAGACGGCAACCGGCGCATCCGTTTCGAATTCGAGGGGATCTTCGAAGAGATCCTCGATCGGCTCGGACAGATGCCGCTTCCTCCGTATATCACACATGAACTGAAAGATAAGGAGCGGTACCAGACCGTGTATGCGCGTTACGACGGCTCTGCGGCGGCTCCGACGGCCGGTCTGCATTTTACCGAAGAACTGCTGGACGAACTGAAAGCGAAAGGCGTTTCCGTCGCCGAGATCACGCTGCATGTGGGGCTGGGGACCTTCCGGCCCGTGAAAGCGGAGAAGGTCGAAGAGCATCACATGCATTCAGAATTCTACCGGGTCGACGCTGAAGCGGCCGAGCTCATCAATCGGGCCAAGAGCAGCGGCCGCCGCGTCGTAGCGGTTGGCACGACGAGCTGCCGGACACTGGAATCGGCGGCCGGCGAAGACGGGAGCCTTTCGCCCTGCTCCGGCTGGACAGACATCTTCATCTATCCCGGCTACCGTTTTAAGATCGTCGACGCGCTGATCACGAATTTCCATCTGCCCAAGTCCACGCTGGTCATGCTGGTCAGCGCTTTGGCCGGGCGGGATTCCGTTTTGAACGCCTATCGCGAGGCAGTAAAGGAGAGGTACCGGTTCTTCAGCTTCGGCGACGCCATGCTGATCGAATGACTGCCCTCTCAGGAGAAGAGTTATGGAAGAGATCCGCCTGAACAAATATCTGTCGGAAGCGGGCGTCTGCTCGCGCCGCGAAGCCGACAAGCGCATCGCTGAAGGCCGCGTGACCGTCGACGGAAAACCGGCGCTCACGGGCATGAAGATCACACCGGACCGGGTCATCTGTGTGGACGGCGTCCGCGTGGGACGTCTTCCCGAACCGGTCCTCATCGCCGTCTACAAGCCGGCAGGCGTCGTCTGCACCGCCGCGGAATCGGAAAAGAACAACCTGGTGACTTATGTGGGCTATCCGGAACGGCTCTTTCCCGTCGGACGCCTGGATAAAGACTCGGAGGGGCTCATCCTTATGACCAATCAGGGCGAACTGGCGGATCGCATCGCCCATGCGCGCGGTCTGCATGAAAAGGAATACATCGTCCGGATCGATCGCCCCGTGACGCAGGAATTCGTGGAGGCAATGTCCCGCGGCGTGAAGATCTTGAATACGCGGACCAGACCCTGTCAGGTCGAAAAGATCGCTTCCAACCGTTTCCGCATCATTCTGACACAGGGGCTGAACCGCCAGATCCGCCGAATGTGTGAAGCGCTCGGCTGCCGGGTCACGCAGCTGTGCCGAGTGCGTGTGATGAATATCACGCTGGGCGATCTGCGCATCGGGGAATACCGGCATATCGCCGGCGACGAGCTGGAAGCGCTGAAATCCCTGCTGTAGACCGTACCGGAACCCCAGAGGACCGGAGAGGAGGCCCTTATGCCCGCCAAAGAATTTGAAAGAAAAACCAAGGAAGACCGGCCGGTGCTGGCCATCTGCTATGATTTCGACAAGACCCTGTCCCCCCGCGATATGCAGGCGCAGGGATATATCCAGTCCGTTGGCTTTGAGGACGTCCCCAATTTCTGGGCCGAATCCAACGCGCTGGCCGAGAAAAATGACATGGATCAGAACGTGGCCTATATGCTCAAGATGGTCCGCGAAGCAGAGGGAAAACTGGTCTTTACGAAACAGGCGCTGGCCGATTACGGTTCGCGCGTGGAGCTGTTCCCCGGCGTGGAAGAGTGGTTCGGCCGCATTCGCGCTTACGGAGAAGCCCACGGCGTCATCGTGGAACACTATATCATCTCGTCCGGACTGAAGGAGATGATCGAGGGCACTTCGCTGGCCCGCTCCGGCGTTTTTGAAAAGATCTACGCCAGTTCGTTCTATTTCAACGAAAAAGGCATAGCTCAGTGGCCGGCGCAGGTCGTCAATTATACCAACAAGACGCAGTTCCTGTTCCGTATCGAGAAAGGGATCCTCGACGTCAACGATCAGGGCGTAAACGAATACATCCCGCCGGAAAAGATCCGCGTTCCTTTCCGAAATATGGTATATATCGGTGACAGTGAAACAGACATCCCCTGCATGAAACTGGTCAATGTTTACGGAGGACACTCCATCGGCGTTTACGATCCCCGCACTTCGGACAAATCCAAGGTCTACAAGATGATACGGGAGGACCGTATCAAGTATTACGCGAGTGCCGATTACCGCGAAGGGACCGAGCTGGACCGCCTGGTCAAGGCAATCATCGACCGTACCGCTGCCAATGAGGCGCTGGAGAACGAAAGCGTCCGCTGCCGGCTCGAAGCCGACCGCGCCGGCTATGAACGAGATGCCGGAGAGCGGCGCAAGTCCGATCTGCTGATGACACTGGAAAACAGCACCAGTTTTGCCAATACGCACCGTATCCTGAAGGAACTGAGCAGTCTGGAACCTCTGCTGAACGAAGAAGACCGCCGCCATCTGTTCGAGACGGCCGTCCGGAACGATCAGGTCAAATACATCCTGAGCGATGCGGATGTTTCCCGTTTCTACCGTCGCCTGTTATCGGCTTCGTCCGATCCCGGCGCGGCCGGACGTACGGTCCTTGCCCTGCTGGAGCACGGAGCATAGGAATAAGCATTAAATACGCCGAGGGAGACCTCTGCGGCCAAAAGCGCACGTGCGCTTGCAGTACGACCCAAGGAGGAGCATACCATGAAACTTGCCGAATTGTCCCGGGGCATCGCCGACGGCCGCTGGAGTTGCCGCAAGCTCACCGCCTTTTGCCTGGAAGCCATCGCCGAAAACGATCAGAGCGGTCGAAAGCTGAATACCGTGGCAGAGATCGATCCGGACGTCTGGTTCCGGGCCGAAGCCATCGACCGGGAGATCCGGGAACAGGGGCTGAAAAGTCCGCTTCACGGTATCCCTGTGCTGCTCAAAGACAATATCGATGCGGTCGGCCTGCATACGACGGCCGGATCGCTCGCTCTCTCGGATAACCTTGCCGCGGAAGATTCCGCCGTGGCCGCCAGGCTCCGGTCTGCCGGCGCGCTCCTCCTCGGAAAAGCGAATCTCTCCGAGTTCGCCTATTTCATGTCCCGCGATCATATGCCTTCGGGCTACAGCTCGCTGGCCGGCCAGGTGGTGCATGCCTATGTGCCCGGATTCGATCCGCTCGGCAGTTCCTCCGGGTCCGCCGTCGCGGTCTCGGCGCGTTTTGTCCCGTATTCGATCGGGACAGAGACGGACGGTTCGCTCATCTCGCCGGCCGGCGCCAGCGCCATCGTCACTATCAAACCTACGGTGGGACTGGTTTCGCGGCGAGGGATCCTGCCGCTGAGCCCTATGCAGGATACGGCCGGGCCCATGGGGACCTGCGTGGAAGACGTCGCAGCCGTTCTGGAAGTGATCGCAGGATATGACGAAGGCGATCCCGCGACCTGGAACTGCCGCACGGCCGCCTATACTCAGGAGCTCTGCGCCGGGGTCGGACAGCTGCGGATCGCTATCTTCCGCAACAGCGTTGATGAATGCGGCGCAGCGGCGCTGGACCGGGCTGCCGCGATCCTGACGGAGGCCGGAGCCGCTGTCACGGAGATCACGCCGGAAATGCTGTACCTCGACGAAAGCACGGCCCTGCTGCACGAATTCAAGGCATCGCTCAACCGGTATCTGGCCGGCCATGGCAGCGCCTGCCGCAGCCTCAAGGATATCATTGATTTCAACCGCGTGCATGCGGAGCAGTGCCTGGTACACGGCCAGACTCTTCTGGAAGAAGCCGAGGCCCTGAGCGGCCGCCTGGTCGAGTCTGAATATCTGAAAGCCCGCGCATCGCTCCGGGCGAAGGCCCGAGCCGTTTTGGACGGCGCCTTCCGCCGCGCCGACGTGCTGCTCAGCGCCGGACCCGGACCGCGGGGCAATCTGGCCCCGGTCGCAGGCTACCCCTGTATGGGCCTACCGGCTACGGAACCGGACGAAACGGCCTTGCGTCCGTTAAGCTACTATCTGATCGGGCCGGCTTACGGAGAATCGCTGCTGCTGCGCACCGCCGCCGTACTGGAAGAGGCCCTGGCCCTGATCTGCCGTCCGTCGTGGGTGAAGCCCGGACTGTTCTGATCGTTCGTCATGGGGAAAGCCCGGACACTTATGACCGTCCCGCGGTCTGCGGACCGTGCCTAGGAAAACAATGGAAGAGTATAAGATTCTGTTTCTCTGCCATGGCAACATCTGCCGTTCGCCCATGGCGGAGTTCATTATGAAAGACCTGGTCCGGCAGGCTGGCATGGAAGACTGCTTCTTCATCCGTTCCGCCGCTGTGAGCCGCGAAGAGATCGGAAACGATCTGTATCCGCCGGCCAGGCGGTCTCTGGACCGTCATAAGATCCCGTGGGAGCACCGCCGCGCCCGTCAGATCACGGCGGAGGATTTTGCCGCGTTCGATCTGATCGTCTATATGGACGCCTCGAATCTGCGGTACCTGAACTATTATTTCAATCCTTCGCTACGCCGCTTCGGCCGCAAAGTCCGCCCGCTCCTGCTGGAGCCTTTGCCGGGGCAGCCGGAACGATTTATCCCCAGGGATGTTGCCGACCCGTGGTATACGGGCGATTTTGAGATTACCTTCCGTGATCTGTCCGAAGGCTGCGCCCGGCTCCTTCGGGAACTCACGGAAACAGAAACGTACGACAAAACGGAGAAAGACTCATGGATGCCGCCGCGAGAATGAAAGAACTGATCCCTCTTCTGAATGAAGCCGCCAAAGCCTATTATCAGGGCGAAGAGGAGATCATGAGCAACTATGAATATGACCGCCTCTACGACGAACTGCTGCAGCTGGAACAGGAAAGCGGCATGGTGCTCGCGGGGAGCCCCACCCATAAAGTGGGATATGAAGTCGTGAGCGAGCTCCCGAAAAAGAGCCATGTCCGCCGGATGCTTTCGCTGAACAAGACCAAATCGCGCGAAGATCTGGCCGCGTTCCTGGGTCCGCGGGAAGGCCTGCTGTCCTGGAAGATGGACGGTCTGACTGTCGTCCTTACGTATCAGAACGGCACGCTGCTTGAAGCTGTGACCCGCGGCAACGGAGAAGTGGGAGAGATCATCACGGCCAATGCCCGCACCTTCCTCAATCTGCCGGCCCGCATCCCTTTTGCGGGTACGCTGACGCTGCGCGGGGAAGCTGTCATCAGCTACGCCGATTTTGAAGAGATTAATGCCTCGCTGGGAGAAGAGGCAGAAAAGTACCGCAATCCGCGCAATCTCTGCAGCGGTTCCGTCCGCCAGCTGAACAGCCGCATCACCGCCGGCCGCCGCGTCCGTTTTTTCGCATTCTCGCTGGTCGAGGCGGAAGGAAAAACGTTCACTCTGCATAGCGAGGAGATGGCCTGGCTGTCCTCCCTAGGATTCGAGACCGTCTTTTTCCGCCGTGTCACCGGCGATACCGTCGTGGAAGCCGTCAGACACTTCGCGGCCGAGATCGAAAACAACCCCATCCCTTCGGACGGGCTGGTCCTCCTGCTGGATGATATCGCCTACGGCGCCTCGCTCGGCACGACGGCCAAATTCCCCCGCGATGCGCTGGCTTTCAAATGGGCCGACGAACTGGCCGTCACGCACCTGCGGGAGATTGAATGGAGCGCTTCCCGTACAGGACTCATCAATCCGGTGGCCGTATTTGACCCGGTGCAGCTGGAAGGCACGACCGTCCAGCGCGCGAGCCTGCACAATCTCTCCATGATCGAGGAACTGAAACTGGCTCCCGGCGACGAGATCACGGTCTATAAGGCGAATATGATCATCCCGCAGATCGGCGAAAACCGCACGCAGAGCGGACCGGAGGCGCCTCCGTCCGTCTGCCCTGTCTGCGGGCGCGCGGCCGTAGTCCGGGACCGGGACGGCGTGCGCACGCTGCACTGCACCTATGAAGCCTGCCCGGCCAAAGAGATCAAAAAATATGCCCTCTTTGCCAGCCGGGAAGGACTTGGTCTGGAAGGCCTTTCCGAAGCCACGCTGGAAAAACTCATCGACTGCGGGGTCATCCGCTGCTATGCGGACTTCTTCCGTCTGGAAGGACACCGGGACAAAGTGACTCAGATGAAGGGCTTCGGCGATAAGTCTTTCGACGCCCTCCTGCGCGCAGCCGACGCAGCTGCCCGGACGACGCTGCCGCAGCTGATCGCCGCGCTAGGGATCCCCGGCGTGGGAACAGCCAATGCCAAAGTGCTCTGCAGCGCCTTCGGCGACGACCTGCTCCGGCTGAAAAGCGCTTCCGAGGAGGAACTGCAGGAAGTGGAAGGGATCGGCGCGGTGCTCTCACGCGGGATCCGCGCCTACTTCGACTCGGAAGAAAACGAGAGGCAGCTGAGCGAACTTCTGCCGTATCTGACCGTCGAAAAGAGGCAGAAGAGGGGAGGCGGCCCGCTCGAGGGCAGGACCGTGGTCATCACAGGCTCCCTGCAGCACTTCCCCAACCGGGATGCCCTGAAAAGCCGTATCGAAGAAGCCGGCGGAAAAGTCGCCGGGAGCGTTTCATCCAAGACCGATTATCTGGTCAACAATGATCTGACATCCTCTTCCGGAAAGAACAAAAAAGCCCGGGAACTGGGGATCCCGGTCATTTCGGAAGAAGAGATGCTTGCGATGCTGGAATAATTCCATTTCTTTTGAAGAAATGACTTGAAAAAAGAAGAAAGATTCGGTATGATAAACGATGGCTCATTCCTGTATGCCGATATAAGGAGGATTTCGTTGAATGAAGGTTTACAACTCTGATTCCATCCGCAACGTTGCCGTTCTCGGACACGGCAGCTGCGGCAAGACCACGGTGGTCGAAGCCACGGCCTATCTGACCGGTGTCATTTCCCGCATGGGAAAGGTGACCGACGGCACGACGATCAGCGACTTTGACAAAGAAGAAGCAAAACGCGGTTTTTCCATAAATACCACGGTCGTTCCGATCGAATGGGAAGACGTCAAGATCAACTTCCTGGATACGCCCGGTTATTTTGATTTCGTCGGCGAAGCGGAAGAAGCCGTGAGCGCGGCGGATGCGGCCGTGATCGTGATCAACGGCAAGGCCGGCGTTCAGGTCGGCACCATCAAGGCCTGGGAGCTTTGCGAAAAGGCCGGCATCCCCCGTCTGTTCTTTGTAACGAACATGGATGATGAAAATGCCAACTACGCCCGTATCTGCGCCGATCTGAAGGACAATTTCGGGACCCGCGTCGTACCGTTCCAGGTCCCCATCCGCGAAAACGAAAAGTTCGTGGGTTTCGTGAATGTTCCCAAGATGGCTGCCCGCCGTTTCACCGGCAACAAGGGCGAATACAGCGAATGCCCCATCCCGGCTTCTGTGCAGGATCTCCTGGAAGAGACCCACGGCCAGCTGATGGAAGCGGTAGCGGAAACCGACGAAGAGCTCATGGAACGCTACTTCGAAGGCGATGAGTTCACCGAAGAAGAGATCATGAACGCCCTGAACGGCAGTGTGTGCGACGGCTCTCTGGTCCCCGTGATCATGGGCTCCGGCCTCAACGGCTACGGCGTACGCGTCCTGCTGCACGATATCAAACAGTATTTCCCGGCGCCGTCCCAGTGCAGCATCACCGGCACCAACGTCAACGACAATTCCGAATTCAAAGCGGATTACAGCGAGACCAAGACCACGACCGTCAAGGTCTTCAAGACCCTGATCGATCCGTTCATCGGAAAGTATTCCTTCATCAAAGTCTGCTCCGGCGTCCTGACCGGCGACACCGTCGTTTACAACGTCCAGAAGGAGACCGAAGAAAAAGTCGCGCGCGTGTACGTGCTGCGCGGAAAAGAAGCCATCGAAGTCCCCGAACTGCACGCCGGCGATATCGGCGCTCTGGCCAAGATGATGTCCGCCTCCACCGGCGACTCCCTGGCCACCAAGGCCGAGCCGATCGCCTATCCGAAGCCCGACATCTCCAAACCGTACTCGGTGATGGCGTACCGCGCCGTCAATAAGGGCGATGAAGACAAGCTGTCCACCTCCCTCGGCAAACTGATGGAAGAGGACCTTACACTGAAGGTCGTCAACGACAAGGAAAACCGTCAGCTCCTGCTGTACGGTATCGGCGATCAGCAACTCGAAGTCACCATGAGCAAGCTCCTGGCCCGCTACAAAGTGGATGCCGAACTCTACAAGCCGAAGGTAGCCTTCCGCGAGACCATCCTCGGCAAGGTCAAGGTCCAGGGCAAGCATAAGAAGCAGTCCGGCGGACACGGCCAGTACGGCGACGTCACCATCGAGTTCGAGCCGAGCGGCGATCTCGACACCCCGTATGTATTCGAAGAGCAGGTCGTGGGCGGCGTCGTTCCGCGCAACTACTTCCCGGCTGTCGAAAAGGGCATCCAGGAAATGGTCGTGGCAGGACCTCTGGCCGGTTATCCCATCGTCGGCATGAAGGCGACGCTGGTCTTCGGTTCCTACCATCCGGTAGACTCCTCCGAAATGGCGTTCAAGCTGGCGACCCACCTGGCCGTAAAGGCCGCTTTCGCTGACAAGGCTTCGAAGCCCGTCCTGCTGGAGCCGATCTCGAGCGTTAAGGTCAAAGTCCCGGATAAGTTCACGGGCGACGTCATGGGCGACATGAACAAGCGCCGCGGTCGTGTGCTTGGCATGAACCCGGACCATAAGGGCTACCAGATCATCGAAGCTGACGTCCCTACGGCCGAGCTGTTCGGCTACAACACCGACCTGCGGTCCATGACCGGCGGTATGGGCAGTTTCTCGTATGAATTCAGCCGTTACGAACAGGCGCCTTCGGATATCCAGCAGAAGGAAATCGCGGAACGCGCAGCGGCGAAAGACGAATAAACGTTTCCGTCAAAAAAACGGGCGCGGCCTCCGGAGGCCGCGCCCGCTCTTTGTTTAGAGATGGGGCTTACATTTTCTGAACGGATTCGAATTCTTCCGTGATCTCGGTCGAAGGCGCCGGTGTCAGCAGCGATACGACGAGGATGACCAGCGACCCCAGCACGAAGGCCGGAAGCAGTTCATAGAGATCCCAGACGCCGCCCAGCGGACGTACCAGATACTTCCAGATGAAGATGGTCGCGCCGCCGGTGATCATGCCGGCCAGAAGACCGATACGGGTCGTGCGTTTCCAGAACAGCGAGAACAGGACACCGGGACCGAAGGCTGCGCCGAATCCGGCCCAGGCAAAGGAGACGATGGTGAAGACGGAATCTTCTTTCCAGGCCCAGAAGACCGCGATCACGGCGACCAGCGCCACCGTCGCGCGAGCGAGGATCATGGCGGTCTTTTCTTTGATCTTCAGACCGAACACGTCCTGGAGCAGGTTCTGGGAAGCGGAAGAGGAGGCAGCCAGCAGCTGGGAGTCCGCGGTGGACATGGTGCTGGCCAGGATACCGGCAATGACGACGCCGCCGAGCAGGGCCAGCAGCCAGCCCTTATCCGCCATCAGATCCGCCAGCAGGATGATGATGCGCTGGCTTTCCGTACCGGTAGACATCTCTGCCACCACCTTCTGCTGCATCAGCGAACGACCGATGATGCCGATCAGAATGGCCACGCCCATGGAGATGAACACCCAGATAGTGCCGATCCGGCGGGAAGTGGGAAGCTTGGAAGCATCTTTAATGGCCATGAACCGCAGCAGGATGTGCGGCATGCCGAAATATCCGAGACCCCAGGCCATGGTGGAGAGGATCGTCAGGAATCCGTACGAGGTCTCCGTGCCGGACGCTGTATTGTAGGTCGTCGTCAGGTGATAGAAGCCCGGCAGCGCGGCGTTGTCCGCCAGGGCGGAAGTGCCGCCGGCCAGCGAAAGGCCGAAGCAGACGATCACGACGAGGGCTACCGACATGACGACAGACTGGATCAGGTCCGTGATCGAAGCTGCCGTAAAGCCGCCCAGGATGGTATAACAGACGATGACCGCTGCGGAAAGGATCATGGCCGTCTGATACGGGATGCCGAACAGCGTGGAGAACAGGGTGCCGCAGGCGTTGAAGCCGGAAGCTACATAAGGAACAAAGAAAACGATGATCAGAACGGCGGCGGCCGCGCTCAGCAGTTTTGTTTTTTCATGAAAGCGGAGCGAGAAGAACTCGGGGATGGTCGTCGCGCCGATTTTTTCGGAATAGTTGCGGATAGGCTTGGCTACGATGAGCCAGTTCAGCCAGGTGCCGATCCCGAGCCCCAGCGCGGTCCAGACCGGTTCGGCCAGGCCGCCCAGAAGCGCTACACCGGGCAGTCCCAGCAGCAGCCAGGAGGACATGTCAGACGCCTCTGCGCTCATGGCAGTGACCCATGGGCCGAGTCTCCTTCCGCCGAGATAGAAGTCGTCGGTGCTCCGGGTCTTTCTTGCACTGCGCAGACCCACAAAGATCATGGCAGCGAGATACACAGTGATGGCTGTCAGGAACCAAAAAGCTTTGGACATCGTGATATACCTCCTTCTCCCTTCTGAGGGGAAAATAAAAATTTTGTCCACTATAGCGCATTTCAAAGCATTATGCAAGCCTTTTTTGTAAAAATTTTTGAGAACATGACAACATCGTAAAACTTGACAAAAGCACTCCGAAATGTGTAAAATAGTACGGATAATTTTATAAGGAGGGACTTGCCATGAACCGGGCATACGATCCTCAAACTATTGAACCCCGCTGGCAGAAGATCTGGGACGAAGAGAAGGCTTTTACCGCGACCGACGATTATTCCAAACCCAAGTATTACGCTCTGGTGGAGTTTCCCTATCCGTCCGGACAGGGGCTGCACGTGGGACATCCTCGTCCGTATACCGCGCTGGATATCGTAGCGCGCAAGCGCCGCCTCGAAGGCTATAACGTGCTCTATCCCATGGGCTGGGACGCGTTCGGCCTCCCCACGGAAAACTACGCTATCAAAAATCATATCCATCCCCGCATCGTGACACAGCGCAATGTTGCCCGTTTCACTGCCCAGCTGAAAGCGCTCGGCTATTCCTTCGACTGGGACCGCGAGATCAATACGACCGACCCCGGATACTACCACTGGACGCAGTGGATCTTCCTGCAGCTCTTCAAAAAAGGGCTTGCCTATAAGGCTGAGATGCCCATCAACTGGTGCACGAACTGCAAGGTCGGTCTGGCGAATGAAGAGGTCGTGAACGGCGTCTGCGAGCGCTGCGGCGGCGAAGTCGTCCGCAAAGTAAAGAGCCAGTGGATGCTGAAGATCACGGAATATGCCGATAAACTGCTGGAAGGTCTGGATCATGTGGATTATATCGAACGCGTGAAGACTTCCCAGCGCAACTGGATCGGCCGTTCTACCGGCGCCGAGGTCGATTTCGCCCTGGAAAACACCGGGGACAGCCTGCGTGTCTTCACCACCCGTCCCGATACTCTGTTCGGAGCGACCTATATGGTCGTTTCTCCGGAACATCCGGTCATCGAAAAATATGCCGGACGCATCCGGAACCTGGAAGAGGTCCGCGCCTATCAGGAGGCAGCTGCCCGCAAATCCGATTTCGAACGCGCCGAACTGGCCAAAGAGAAGACCGGCGTCTGCCTGGAAGGCCTGCGTGCGATCAACCCGGTGACCGGCGCCTCCATCCCGCTCTGGGTATCGGATTACGTCCTCATGAGCTACGGCACCGGCGCCATCATGGCCGTGCCGGCCCATGACGAGCGCGACTGGGAATTCGCCAAAAAGTTCGGTCTGCCCATCGTCGAAGTCGTGGCCGGCGGCAATGTGGAAGAAGCCGCCTTCACCGATACCGCGTCCGGCAAGCTGGTCAATTCTGGCTTCCTGAACGGTCTGGACGTAGCCGATGCCAAAAAGACGATCATTGCCTGGCTTTCGGCCAACGGTCTGGGAAAAGAAAAAGTCAATTTCAAACTGCGCGACTGGGTCTTCTCGCGCCAGCGCTACTGGGGCGAGCCGATCCCGATCGTCAAATGCGAGACCTGCGGCTACGTGGCCCTTCCCGAATCCGAACTGCCGCTCCTGCTCCCGGAAGTGGACAGCTATATGCCGACGGATACCGGGGAATCGCCGCTGTCCGCTATGACCGACTGGGTCAGCACCACCTGTCCCTGCTGCGGCGGACCGGCCGCGCGCGAGACGGATACCATGCCGCAGTGGGCCGGTTCTTCCTGGTACTTCCTGCGCTATCTGGATCCGCACAACGACAAAGAACTGGCTTCCAGGGAAGCGCTGGCGTACTGGATGCCCGTCGACTGGTACAACGGCGGCATGGAGCATACCACGCTTCACCTGCTGTATTCCCGATTCTGGCATCACTTCCTTTACGATGAGGGCGTGGTCCCCTGCCCGGAACCCTATCAGAAACGCACGTCCCACGGCATGATCCTCGGCGAAAACGGAGAAAAGATGTCGAAATCCCGCGGGAACGTCATCAATCCCGATGATATCGTTCGGGAATTCGGCGCCGACACCCTGCGCACGTACGAGATGTTCATCGGAGCGTTCGACCTGAGCGCTTCCTGGTCGACGGAAGGCGTCCGGGGCTGCCGCAAGTTCCTGGAGCGCGTCTGGAAGCTGCAGGAGATCCTGACGGAGGAAGAAGGCTACTCCGCCGCGCTGGAAACGAAGATGCACCAGACCGTCCGGAAAGTCTCGCAGGATTTCGAAGCCATGAAATTCAATACCGCGATTGCCGCGATGATGACGGCAGTCAACGAATTCTACCGGGTGGGCAAGGTCACGCGCGGAGAATTCGGGACCCTGCTGCGTCTGCTGGATCCGGTGGCGCCCCACATCTGCGAGGAACTGTGGCAGGCCTGCGGCTTCGAAGGACGGCTGTACCGCCAGACCTGGCCGACTTACGAAGAAGAAAAGACCAAAGAAAAGACGGTGGAGATCGCCCTGCAGATGAATGGCAAGATCCGCGGGACGCTGGAGATCCCGGCGGACCTTCCCAGGGAAGAAGTGCTGACCGCTGCGAAAAAAGCCCTGGCCGCCCGTCTGGAAGGCCTCACCGTCGTGAAAGAGATCTATGTGCCGGGCCGCATCGTGAACCTCGTGGTCCGCGGCTGACAGGGCAAAAGGAGGAGATATGACAAAGATCACGATCATTTCCGGTTTTCTGGGGGCGGGCAAAACGACCCTGATCCGGAAACTGCTGGAGGAAGTGTATCCGCAGGAAAAGAAAGTGCTGATCGAAAATGAATACGGCGAGATCGGCATCGACGGCAGCTTTCTGAAGGATGCCGGCGTACAGATCACGGAACTGAATTCCGGCTGTATCTGCTGCACGCTGGTCGGGGACTTTACCGAGGCCCTGACGCAGGTCATCGAACAGTTCGCGCCGGACCGCATCCTGATCGAGCCTTCCGGCGTCGGGAAACTCTCCGATATCGTGAAAAGCGTCGAACGTGTGAAAGCACACGAAGATATCGCCGTTACGGAGAAGATCGCCGTGGTGGATGCCAAAAAAGCCAAGCTCTATTTGAAGAACTTCGGCGAATTTTTCAAGGATCAGGTCCAGCATGCCTCCACGATCGTGCTGAGCCGCACGCAGCTGATCCCGGAAGAAAAAACGGCCGAAACGATCGCGCTGCTTCGGGAGCTGAATCCATCTGCGCCGCTGATATCGACTCCCTGGGACGAACTCGGACGCGAAGCGATCCTGCATGCGCTGGAGAACAGCGACGTCTCTGAACTGATCGAAGACGACGATGACGAGTGCGACGATCCTGAATGTTCCTGCCACCACCATCACCACCATCATCACGGCCATGAAGAAGGCGAGTGCGATGATCCGGAGTGCTCCTGCCACCATCATCATGACGACGATGATGACGATGATGACGAACACGAACATCATCACCATCATCACGGCCATGAAGAGGGCGAGTGCGATGATCCGGAGTGCTCCTGCCACCATCATCATGATGACGATGACGACAACGATGATGACGAACACGAACACGATCACGAACATCATCACCACCATCACGGCCATCATCACCATGACGCCGACGAGGTGTTTATCAGCTGGGGCCGCGAGACCAACCGCCGCTATACGCAGGAGGAGCTGCAGCAGATCCTGGACGTGCTGAGCGAAAGCACGGAATACGGCCAGATCCTCCGGGCCAAGGGCATCCTTCCCATGACCGACGGCACATGGCAGCAGTTCGATCTGGTCCCGGAAGAGGTGCAGACGCGCGCGGGGTCCCCGGATTACGCCGGCCGCATCTGTGTGATCGGCGCCGAACTGAAAGAAGACGCTCTGGCAAAGCTGTTTGGCCTGGCCTGAGCGACAAAGGAGTAATTTATGATCCCGGTATATCTCTGTACAGGTCTTCTGGACAGCGGAAAGACTAGTTTCATCCGTGAAACACTGATGGAACAGGATTGGATCGAAGAGGGCCGGACGCTTCTCATCCTCTGCGAAGAAGGGGAGATCGAACTGGATGAAGCCTACCTTCGTAAGAAAAAGATCACGGCAGTCATCATAGAAGAGCCGGAACAGTTCACGCCCGCATTCATGCGTGAAAAAACGGAGCTGGTCAAGCCTCGGCAGATCGTGATCGAATTCAACGGGATGTGGAATCTGCAGGAATTCCTGAAGAGCGATTTCCCCAAGGACTGGGGTCTGGCCGGGATCTATTCGACGGTAGACGGACAGACTGTCGAGATCGTCATGAACAATATGCGCAATCTGTTCATGAATCAGCTGATCGAATCGGATCTGATCGTGGTCAACCGCTGCGCTCCCGGCGTCAACCGGGCTAAATTCCGCAAAGCGATCAAATTACAAAATCCCAATGCGCAGCTGATCTTCGAAGCGCCCGACGGCAGCGTGATCAGCTTCTCGGAAGAGGATCTTCCCTACGATATCAGCAAAGATGAGCTGGAGATCCAGGATATCGACTACGGCACCTGGTATGCGGACGCTTTTGAGAACCCCGGCCGTTACCTGCACAAACGGATCACGTTCCTGGCGCAGCTGTTCCGTCCGGTCGGCATGCCGCGGAGCCTGTTCGTCCCCGGCCGTCAGGTCATGGCCTGCTGCGCCGCCGACATCCGTTTTTACGGTTTCCCCTGCCGCAGCGACCAGCCGCTGCGCTTTGAGCAGAGGAGCTGGGCCACGGTCACCGCAGAGTTCTCCTCGGAGAAGAAGCGGGATCCGCGCACCGGAGCTTCGATCCAGGCGCCCGTTCTGCGGCTGATCTCCCTGACGCCTGCGGAAATACCCGAAAACGAAGTCGTCACGCTCTGACGTATCCGCACAAAAGAAGGACCGCAGCGGCTCCTGTGCCGCTGCGGTCTTTTTCGGGGTAGAGAAAGCCCAAGGATACGTACCTGCATTTATTGACGCCTAGCGAATGCCAGGTGGGTAACCGCAATCAGACTTTTGCCTTCCACTCGACGGAGGCCTGGCAGCCATCTGAAGATATAGGAATCCCGTTTAACGTAATGTAGGTTCAAGAAACAGCAGGAACGCCCTTGGGTGCTTTCATTATAGCATGAGTCGGCGTCTGCCGCAACTGTTTCCGAAAAAAACTGTAAAACAGACGGCAGCGCCTTTGGCCCGCAGGAGAGAGCGGGACAGAAAAACCTGCCGCCCTTCAGGACATTCCGCTTGAAAAAACCGGGCCTGATCTGGTATAATCGGTACAGAAACAGGGGGGCGACCCCGGCCGGAACGGAAAACAGGATACGGGAGGTACGTATGAATCAGATCATTACGATCGGCAGACAGTTCGGAAGCGGCGGACACGAGATCGGTTTTCGCCTGGCGGACGCGCTCAGGATCCCTTTTTATGACAAACTGTTAGTCTCCATGGTAGCGGAAGAGGGCGAATTTGCCCGCGAATATCTGGAAGAGATGGATGAAAAGTTTGAACTCCACATCGCGCCTTTCCTGGCGACCAGATCCAGTTATTCGGTCTATCAGCAGCCCATGTCCGACAAGATCTTTTTCCGCCAGGCGGAGATCATCCGGAATCTGGCGCACAGCGGCCCCTGCGTCATCGTCGGACGCTGCGCCGATTACGTGCTGGAAGGAGAAGAGAATCTGATCCGCGTCTTCCTGTACGCCGATCTGGAAGACCGGGTCGAACGCAAGAACAAACTGGGTCTGGAAGTCCCTCAGGAGAATATGGAAAAGCACATCCTCAGCACCGACCGGCGCCGCGCGCGTTATTACCGGCATTACACCGGACGGACCTGGGGCGACAGGGAAAACTACGATCTCTGCATCAACACCAGCCGGACGGATATCGACGGCGCCGTGGCGCTGATCCGTCTCTTTGCCGAGATGCGGGACAAACAGTCCGCTTCGGAAAACCAATAGGAAAGACGGGTGACAGTTCCCGGGTGACAGACTCTGCATTGCCGCAGGATCCTGCTCTGCCGCACGATGTGCCGGGCCGATCCCAGCCGAAAAGAAGGCCGCAGCCTTCATTTCGGCTTTTTTTGTGTGCGGAGCCGCTGTTCCTCCATCCGCAGCAGCGTGCCGATCGTCCTTCTGCCGCGCAGATCCAACCGGCCGATGCGCTCTAAGAGCTGCTGCGGGGAAGAATGCTTCAGTTCGCTCTCATACAGATCCAACCGCCCCCGCTGCGCCGCCCTGTCGAAGACGGTCCTTCCCTCGGACCCGATCCCGTACAGGCGCATCAGCCGCTTGCGGACCGGCTCCGGGATCTGACAGATGATGCCCTCTTCATAGCGGTAGAGCGTCGCAGGGTTCATCCCAGCCGAGGCGGCGGCGTCGCGCAGCGTCATCCCTTTCTTTTTTCGCTCGTATTTAAACAGAAAATTGTACGGCATTTCGTACCTCGCGTTCCTTTTCGGCGATCTGATACAAGTGTAGCGCGATCGCCGCGCACGCGCAAGAAACAGTTTGTTGCAATCCGGAAAAAACGGTTTTTGACGGAAAAAAGGAAAAACATTTTGTGACTTTTTACGAAAAAACTTGCCATTTGACGGGAAAGATGATACCATGGTACAGTCCCTGTTTATGGGACATAGACTACTGTTTCATCACCGTTCGCCACGCGACGGAAAGGAGCTTTTTTCATGAAGAATTTCAACCTCAAGAGCCTTGGCATCTTCAACACGGCGGCCATTTATCGCAACCTCACCCCCGCCGAACTCATTGAAGAAGCCCTGATCACGGAGGACTGCGCTCTTAGCGAGACCGGTGCTCTGGTCGTTACTACCGGCAAGTACACCGGCCGTTCCCCGGAAGACAAGTTTATCGTCGATACCCCGAAGGTCCATAAGGAGATCTCCTGGGGCAAGGTGAACCGTCCCATCTCTCTGGAGAAGTACAATGCGATCCGTGCCAAAATGGTCGCCTATCTGCAGAACCAGGTCCTGTATGTGTTCGACGGTTTTGCCGGTGCCGATCCTGCTGCCACCAAGAAGTTCCGTATCGTCAATGAACTGGCAAGCCAGAACCTCTTCATCCATCAGCTTCTGATCCGTCCTACCGAAGAACAGCTCGCCGCTTTCGGCAAGCCCGACTTCACGATCATCGCCGCGCCCGGCTTCCACTGCGATCCCAAGATCGACGGCGTCCACAGCGAGGCTGCCATCCTGGTCAACTACACCGCCAAGGAAGTCCTGATCGCCGGCTCCGCCTACTCCGGCGAGATCAAGAAGAGCGTCTTTTCCGTCATGAACTACCTGATGCCGAAGGAAGGCATCCTGCCGATGCACTGCTCCGCCAACATGGATCCCGCCACGGGCGAGACCGCCGTTTTCTTCGGTCTGTCCGGCACCGGCAAGACCACCCTTTCCGCCGACCCGAACCGCAAGCTGATCGGTGACGACGAGCACGGCTGGTCCGACCGCGGCATCTTCAACTTCGAAGGCGGCTGCTACGCGAAGTGCATCAACCTGCGCGAGGAGAGCGAGCCCGAGATCTACCATGCCATCCGCTTCGGCAGCCTGGTCGAGAACGTGGTCATGGATTACACCACCCGCAAGCTGGACTTCGACGATGCTTCTCTTACCGAGAACACCCGCGTCGGCTACCCGATCGAGTTCATCGACAACGCCCAGATCCCCGGCGTGGGCGGCATCCCCAAGGTCGTTCTGTTCCTGACGGCGGACGCTTTCGGCGTTCTGCCTCCCATTTCCCGTCTGAGCTCCGAAGCCGCCATGTATCACTTCGTGACCGGCTTCACCTCCAAGTTGGCGGGCACCGAGCGCGGCGTCAAAGAGCCTCAGCCCACCTTCTCCACCCTGTTCGGCGAACCTTTCATGCCGCTGGATCCCCAGGTCTATGCCAAGATGCTGGGCGAGCGCATCGAGAAGTACGGCACCAAGGTCTATCTGGTCAATACCGGCTGGTCCGGCGGCCCTTACGGCGTCGGCTCCCGCATGAAGCTGTCCTACACCCGCGCCATGGTCACGGCCGCGCTGAACGGCGATCTGGACAACGTCGAGTACAAGCATGACGACACCTTCAATCTGGATGTGCCGCAGAGCTGCCCGAACGTTCCCGAGAAGATCATGAACCCCCGCGACACCTGGTCCAGCAAGAAGGAATACGATGCCGCTGCCAAGAAGCTCGCCAAGATGTTCCAGGAGAACTTCGCCAAGAAGTATCCGAATATGGCGGAAGAGATCGTGAACGCCGGCCCCAAAGCCTGAGACCTTTCACTGCTTCAGACAAAAGACAATTGAATAATGCCGGGGAGCCGCGCGCTCCCCGGTTCCCTGATCAGGGGTGCCTTACGGCTGAGAAAAACCCTTAGAACTTGATCCGGATAATACCGGCGAAAGGAGATTAGACATGTTAAGTTTTTTTATCACGCAAAATGACGGATATGCCGAGCTGACCAAGGCCGGCGTTATGGCTGTGATCATTCTGGCACTGATCATCGTCCTTCTGATCGGGCTCTTTATGAGCCGCGGGAAAAAGTTTTCCGCCAAGGAACTGAGTTTTGCCGGAAACGCGCTGGCCGTCGCCTTCGCTCTTTCCTTCGTAAAACTGTTCCATATGCCTTGGGGCGGTTCCGTCACCCTGCTTTCTATGCTGTTCGTCGTGCTGATCGGCTACTGGTACGGACTGCGGGTCGGACTGACCGCTGCGTTTGCCTACGGACTGCTGCAGTTCGTGCAGGGCGGCGGCGATTACATCCTCAGTTTCTGGCAGGTGGCCTTTGACTATCTGCTGGCCTTCACGGCGCTGGGCCTTTCGGGCCTGTTCTCCAAGAAGAAGAACGGGCTGCTGATCGGCTATCTCGTGGCTGTGGCTGCCCGGGGCCTGTTCCACAGTATCGGCGGCTATCTCTACTGGATGGAGTATATGCCGGAAAACTTCCCGCAGCAGCTGTCGGCCCTGTATCCGATCCTTTACAATTACGCCTATATCCTGGCAGAGGCCGCGATCACCGTGATCGTGATCAGCCTTCCGCCGGTGAAAAAAGCGCTGGAGAGCGTGAAGAAAATGGCTCTCGAGTGATAAAAAGTCCCTCATTACGTTGATTCGGAGTGTGTCATGGAGAACGAAAAAGAGAAGAACAACCGTGTGATCTACAGCGCCGGCGAAGTCGGCCAGGTCATCATGAACGATGAGATCATTTCCATCATTGCCGGACTGGCCGTCCGCGATGTGGAAGGCGTCTATAAACTGGTGGATTCCACGCCCGTCGACCGCAGCGGCAAAGTGAGCGCGCGCAATTTCGGACGCGCTGTTTCCGTCAGCGTCACGGACGGCCATGTAGACGTCGATCTGGTCATGAGCACGGTCTTCGGACATGCCGTACCCGTCGTCGCCAAAAAGGTGCAGGACAAAGTATCCGGTTCGATTGAGAACATGCTGGGCCTGCCTGTGACTTCCGTCAATATCCAGGTCGTCGACCTGCAGATGTAACGCCGGGAGAGAAGCCGATGGACCGTACCAAGATCCGTGAACTGACCTTCGGGCAGCTGTACCTTTCTACCTTCTACGGCACGGATGCCGGCGAAGAGTGCAGTCTGTTTCTGGATAATCACGACCTGCTTCTCGACACAGACCTTCTCCGGGAACCAGTCTCCGAAGAAGAAAAGAAACTGCTGATGGAGCGTGCCGAAACGGTGCGCTCCCTGAGCGGCGTTCTGGATGAGATGATCAACAGCGCTTCCGCAAACTGGAAGACTTCGCGCATGTCCCGTGTCGACCTTTCCATTCTGCGGCTGGCGGTGTATGAAGCCCGTTTTGACGATGACATCCCGCTGAAAGTCGCGATCAATGAAGCCGTTGAACTGGCGAAGAAATACGGCGGAGAAGAATCCCCGTCCTTTATCAACGCGATCCTCGGCAAACTGGCGAGAGAGTAGAATTATGCCTCCTGCGATTCCCCGCTACACGGTGGGTCAGATCAGTACCTATATCAAAGAACTCTTTGCCCGGGATTTCCTCCTGCGCAGCGTCTGCGTGGAAGGAGAGGTTTCCAACCTCAAGTATCATTCCTCCGGGCATATTTATTTTTCGCTGAAGGACGAAACGGCGCAGATCAACGCGATCATGTTTGCCGGCAGCCGCGCGCAGGGCCTGGCTTTCGAGCTGAAAAACGGCCAGAAGGTGGCCGTGACCGGTTCCGTCAGCGTATACGAACGGGACGGCCGCTATCAGTTGTATGCCCGGCAGATCCGCGAGGCCGGGCTGGGCGATCTGTACCGTCGTTTCCGGGAACTGAAAGAACGTCTGGAAAACGAAGGCCTGTTTGATCCGGCGATCAAAAAACCGATCCCCGTCTATGCCTTCCGCATCGGAGTCGTCACCTCGCCTACGGGCGCGGCGCTGCAGGATATCCTGAACATCGCACGCCGCCGGAATCCGGCCGTGAAGATCGTTCTGTGTCCCGCGCTCGTGCAGGGCGAGGCGGCCGCGGCTTCTATCGCCGCCGCGATCCGGCGCCTGGACAAACTGGGGCTGGACGTTCTGATCGTCGGCCGGGGCGGCGGTTCCATGGAAGATCTGTGGGCTTTCAACGAGGAGATCGTTGCCCGCGCGATCTATGAGGCAAAAACGCCGGTGATCTCGGCGGTCGGTCATGAGACAGACGTCACCATCGCCGATTTCGCGGCGGACCGGCGCGCTCCGACCCCTTCGGCAGCCGCGGAACTGGCGGTATTCGACCGGCAGGATCTGCTGCGCCTGTGCGATCAGCGGGAACGTTTTCTGAAGCAGGCGCTTCGGCGGCATATCTCCGTAGCACTGCAGCAGCTTTCCGAACGGAAACGGCGGCTGGCCATCGCCGGGCCGTCGTACCGGCTCAACGAAAAACAGCACCGGCTGATCCTGATCCGGGAAAAACTGGGAGGACAGCTGAAGACCGCCCTGAATGATACCCGTCAGAAGATCACGGCAGCCCGGAACGGTCTGGAGATCTTCCCCCGGCTGCTCGGTGCACGCCGCGAGGCGCTGAGCCGGAACGCGGCAGAACTGAAAAAACTCATGGAACGTCAAAAAGAGCGCAGCCGCGCCCGTCTGTCCCTGCTGTCGGTCAGGCTGGAAGCGGCCTCTCCGCTCCGGCGTCTTTCCGGCGGTTATGCGTTTGTTGAAGATGAAACGGGGAAAAGCGTCGGCAGTGTCCGCACTCTTTCTCCGGGAGATACCCTGCGGCTGCACTTTTCGGACGGCTGCGCCCTGACTACGGTAAAGGAGATCGATCTGTATGCCGAAGGAAACCAAAAAACATGATTGGGAATTTCAGACCGGTTCCGGCGACGAACTGCCGTCCGATCTGACGATGGAAGAGGCGTTTTCGCGTCTGGATCAGCTGCTTTCGGAGTTGGACAGCGAAGAAAATAGTCTGGAGACCACATTCGAAAAATACAAAGAGGGTCTGGCGCTGGTCCGTTTCTGTGAAGAAAAAGTCCGGGCGATCGAACAGCAGCTGCAGACACTGGAAAATGAGGATACCGATGACCGATCCTGAGATCCTCCGGATCGAATCGATCCTGGAAAAGTATCTCCCCGCCGAAGAAGGGTTTCAGAAGAAACTGATCGAAGCTATGAATTACAGCTTTCTGGCCGGCGGCAAACGGCTTCGCCCTCGCCTCATGGAGGAAATGTACCGTCTCCTGGGAGGAGAGGAAGCCTGCGTAGAGCCCTTTATGGCCGCGCTGGAGATGATCCATACCTATTCTCTGGTCCACGACGACCTTCCGGCCATGGACAACGACCTTCTGCGCCGGGGCAAACCCACCACCTGGAGCGTTTACGGCGAGGATTTCGGGATCCTGGCCGGTGACGGGTTGCTGACTTTTGCTTTTGAAACGGCGGCCGGGTCGTTCGATTTGACGGCGTTTCCGGATCGTGCGGGACGGGCCCTGTCCGTTCTGGCGAATAAAGCCGGCATCTACGGGATGGCCGGCGGCCAGGCCGTAGACGTGGAACTCACCGGACGGCCGGTCTCGGCGCGCCAGCTGGATTTTATCTACCGTCTCAAGACCGGCGCATTGATCGAAGCGGCGCTGATGATCGGCGCGATCCTGGCCGGCGCCGATGATGAACTCTGCCGGAAGGCGCAGCAGCTGGGTCTGGCCGTAGGCCTTGCCTTCCAGGTCAGGGACGATATCCTTGACGTGACCTCCACCGAAGAAGAGCTCGGAAAACCCATCGGCAGCGACGAAAAGAATCAAAAGACCACCTATGTGACACTGTACGGCATCGAAGCTGCGCAGAAAAAGGTGCATGTCCTGACACAGGAAGCGCAGCAGCTCCTGACAGAACTGGCCGGCGGACGCCATGCGGAGGTCCTGGAGGGGATGATCCGCAGCCTGGAATTCCGAAAATACTGACAGGCATGACGCAGGGCACCTTTCCGGGCCCTGCAGGGAGAAGATGAGATGATCCTGGATTCGATCCGTGAAGTGAATGATATCCATCAGGTCGCTCCGGCTCTGTATCCGCAGCTCGCGGAAGAGATCCGGCAGTTTCTGATCGCCAAAGTCAGTGAGAAGGGCGGTCATCTGGCCTCCAATCTGGGCGTCGTGGAACTGACGATGGCCCTGCATATCGCCTTCGACCTCACCAAAGACAAATTGATCTTTGACGTAGGCCATCAGTGCTATACGCACAAACTGCTGACCGGCCGCCGCGAAGGATTCGATTCACTGAGGGATCTGGGCGGCATGAGCGGTTTTCCCAAGCAGGCGGAAAGCCCCTGCGACCTGTTCGACACGGGGCACAGTTCCACTTCGATCTCGATGGGACTGGGACTGGTCAGCGCCCGGGATCTGCGCGGAGAGGATCATGCCGTGATCTCGGTGATCGGCGACGGTTCTCTGACGGGCGGACAGGCGTACGAGGCGCTCAATAACGCCTCGCAGCTGAAAACGAATTTTATTATCGTCCTCAATGACAATAATATGTCCATTTCCTCGAATATCGGCGGCATGTCGCGCGCTCTTCAGGATCTGCGTACGGCGCCACAGTATAACAAATTAAAGAAAACTGTCCAGAATGCCCTGGACAGGATCCCTGAAGTAGGAAATTCTCTGGCCCATGCCATCAGCCGGATCAAAAGCGGCATCAAGCAGCTCGTGATCCCGGGCATGCTCTTCGAGGATATGGACCTTACCTATCTGGGCCCGATCGACGGACATAACACCGCTCAGATCGTCGATGCCCTGCGGGATGCCCGGCGCGTGAACCGCGCCGTGGTCGTTCACGTTGTGACGGAAAAAGGGCGCGGCTACGCGCCAGCCGAGAAAGACCCCGAAAAGTTTCACGGGATCGGTCCGTTTGACGTGAAAACGGGCGCAGAGAAGTGCGCTCACGCCCCCTCCTATACCGATTATATCTCCGCCGGGCTCTGTGAACTGGCAGCGAAAGACCCCCGCGTGATCGCTGTCACCGCCGCCATGCCCACCGGAACGGGACTGGCACGTTTCCGCAGGTTGTACCCCGACCGGTACAGGGATGTCGGCATCGCCGAGCAGCACGCGGTCTCTTATGCCGCGGGACTGGCGGCCGGCGGGCTGAAGCCGTACGTATGTATTTATTCCACCTTCCTCCAGCGCGCCTATGACCAGATCGTCCACGACGTCTGCCTGCAGAAAGCAGGCGTGACCCTGCTCATCGACCGCGCAGGGATCGTTGGGCAGGACGGAGAGACCCATCAGGGCATGCTGGACGCCTCGTTCCTCCGCACAATCCCGGGCCTTACGATCCTTTCCCCGCGTGACGGCCGGGAACTGCTGCAGATGCTGCAGTATTCCCTGTCGTTTGACGGCCCCCTGGCTATCCGCTACCCCAAGGGAAGCGCACCCAAGGAACTTACCCCGCAGTTTGAGCCCATCCGCTTCGGGAAGGCGGAAGTCCTTCACCGCGGGAGCGGCATAGCGCTGCTGGCTGACGGAAGCATGGTCGCGGCAGCGATGTCCGTCGCCGGGATCCTGCAGGAGAGCGAGATCGACGCAACAATCGTCAATCTGCGCTTCCTGAAGCCGCTGGATGAGGAGCTGCTCTGTGAACTGTCCGCGACCCACCGTCTGGCGGCAGCCCTGGAAGAGAACAACCGCAGCGGCGCGCTCGGCAGCGCGCTGGCGGATCTGACGCAGCAGAGGGGCCTGCCCTGGCAGATCCTGAATACGCAGCCGGAGGATGCCTTTATCCCGCAGGGAACGGTCTCCGAAGTGCGGCGCAGGCTCGGCCTGGATCCCCGCAGCATCGCTGAAAGAATCAAGGAGAAACTGAGTCTATGAAAGCAGGGATCCGCCTGGATCAGCTGGTCGTGCAAAACGGACTTTCTCCCTCCCGCGAACAGGCCAAGAGCCTGATCATGGCCGGAGAGATCTACGTCAACGGACAGAAAGAAGATAAGCCGGGCAGCATGTTCCCCGCCGATGCGCCGGTGGAGCACCGCGGCAAAGCGCTCCCGTATGTGAGCCGGGGCGGACTGAAACTGGAAAAGGCCCTGCGGGTCTTTCCGATCTCTCTGGAAGGCGCCGTCTGCGTCGATATCGGCGCCTCGACCGGCGGCGTTACCGACTGTATGCTGCAAAACGGCGCCTCGAAAGTGTATGCGCTGGACGTCGGTTACGGACAGTTGGCCTACAAACTGCGGATGGACCCCCGCGTCGTTTCGCTGGAAAAGACGAATATCCGCTATACAGAACCGGAAACTCTCGGAGAGCCCTGCGATTTCGCCTCCGTCGACGTTTCGTTTATTTCCCTGTCCCTGGTCCTCGGCCCCATGTACCGGCTGCTGAGACCCGGCGGACAGGCCGTATGTCTGGTGAAGCCCCAGTTTGAAGCCGGCCGCGAAAAAGTCGGCAGAAAGGGCGTGATACGCGATCCGCTGGTCCACCGGGAAGTGCTGGAGAAGGCTGTTTCTCTGGCCGGCGCTCATCGTTTCCGTGTGCTCGGGCTGGACTGTTCCCCGATCAAAGGTCCGGAAGGCAATATCGAATTCCTCATGCATCTGGAAAAAGCGGAGGAGCCGCAGGCCGAAGACTTCGCGGAAGAGATCCGGCGCCTGGTGGATCGGGCCCACCGTGAGCTGTAGAAAACGCCGCATCCCGCCCTGCCATGAAAGGAGGCCCCTGTATGAAAAACATTTTTCTGATCAGCAATCTCAGCCGTGATCCGGAATACCGGCTCCGCAGCCGTGCCTGCCGCTTCCTTACGGAGCGCGGCGCCTCCTGCGTACAGCGGGAACTTCGCGACGACAAAGTCCCCGCCGGGACGGAATGCATCGTCACGCTGGGCGGCGACGGGACCATGCTGGGCGCCATCCGCCAGTACGTGGACAGCAACGTGCCCTTCGTCGGCATCAATACCGGGACGCTCGGCTATCTGACCGAAGGCAATGCCGAACAGATGGAAGAGATCCTCACCGGCCTGCTCGAAGACAGCATGCTGACGGAACGGCGCATGCTCCTGCAGGGAAAAGTCTTCCGGGACGGCAAGATGATCGGCCGGCACCGCGCCCTGAACGACGTGGTCATCGGCCGTACGAAATCCATGAAACTGATCCGCATGAATCTGTATATCAACGGGCAGGTCCTCAGCCAGTACCGGGCCGACGGTCTCATCATCGCTACGCCGACCGGCTCCACCGGATACAGTTTCTCCGTGGGCGGCCCCATCGTCAAACCGACAGCCAAACTGTTCGTTACGACCCCCATCGCCTCCCACTCTCTGAACAACCGCAGTCTGGTCTTTGCCTCCAATGACCGCATCGAAGTCGAGATCGCTCCGGACATCCACTATGAGCAGGACGGGACCGTTCACGAAGCCTACTTCGACGGCACGGATTCCCTGCCGCTCGCCGTCCGCGACCGTGTGGAGATCACCCAGGCCTCCAATTACGTAACGATCCTCAAACGCAGCGAACGCAGCTTCATGGAGACACTGGCCGTCAAATTATCCGATTAACACGAAAAACCCATGATCATTAACCTTCATGTCAGGAACTTCGCCCTAATCGAAGAAGCGGAGATCGATTTTACGCCCGGACTGAACGTGCTGACCGGCGAGACAGGTGCGGGCAAATCCATTCTGATCGATGCCGTCTCTTCCGTCCTGGGTCTTCGGACCGGAGCGGAAGTGATCCGCCGGGGCGCGGATCATGCGTATGTCGAGATCGTCTTCGGTCTGACGCCAGCAGAAGAAGATCGTCTGAAACTACTGAATATCGAAGCGGAGTACGGCTGCATCATCATTTCCCGGAAGATCCTGCCGGGGCGCAGTATTTTCCGCATCAATGACGAGACGGTGACGTCGCAGACCGTGCGGCGCGTCACGGAGCAGTTGCTCGACATCCACGGACAGCATGAACACCAGTCTCTGCTCAAAAGCAGCCGCCAGCGCGAGATTCTGGACGAACTGTCCGGTGCGGCCGGGAAGACTCTTCGGCAGGACGTGCGAGAAGCATATGACGAAATGACCGCTGCCCGCAAAACGCTTGAAGCGATGGATCTTTCGCCGGAATCGCGCTCGCGCCGCATGGACCAGCTGGCCTATGAAATCCGGGAACTGGAAGAAGCCGGCGTCCGTCCGGGCGAGGAAGCGGAGATCAAAGCGGCGTACCGCACCGCCTCCCAGTCCGAGAAGATCTGTGCAGCGCTGTCGGAAGCAAGCCGGTGGCTGGGCAGCAATTCGGCCGGTTCGGCGGGAGATTCCGTTTCCCGGGCCGTACGGGCCCTTCGGCCCGTTGCGGGGCTGTCCGAGCGTCTTTCGGCGCTGCAGGAACAACTTTCCACCCTGGAAGGACTGCTGAATGACGCGGCCTTCGACACCGGGAGTCTGCTGGAAGAAAGTGCGTATGACGGAGCGGAAGTGGACCGTCTGGAAAAACGTCTCGATCTGATCGGCCGTCTCTGTTCCAAATACCGCATGCCGGCCGATGAACTGAGCAGCCGCATGCTGGGACTCTTACGTGCGGAATACGACGATCTGGCCGCGTTTGAAGAACGATATGTGGAGGCGGAGACCGCGCTGAAGCAGGCGGAAGCATCCTATCAGGAGCAGGCTCAAGCTTTGCACCAGCTGCGGGAAGAAAGCGCGCGCCGGCTGGAAGAACAGATCGTCCGGGAACTGTCCGAACTGAATTTTCTTTCCGTGCGCTTTGAGGCCCGCCTGACTCCGGCGGAACGGCCCGGACCGGAGGGGATTGACAACGCAGAATACCTGATATCGCTGAACCCGGGCCAGCTGCTGCAGCCGCTGGCGAAAGTGGCCTCCGGCGGCGAATTGTCCCGGATCATGCTCGGGATCAAAACCATCCTGGCCGATAAAGACGAAATCGGCACGGTGATCTTTGACGAGATCGATGCCGGCATCAGCGGACGTACCGCGCAGATGGTCGGCCGCAAATTGAAAGAGATCTCCCGGTACCGCCAGGTGATCCTGATCACACATCTTCCGCAGATCGCCGCGCTGGCCGATACGCATATCGGGATCGAAAAAAGCGCCGATGAGAACGTCACCCGGACCGCTGTGCGGGTGCTCGACGAAGAAGGCTCCCTGCAGGAACTTGTCCGCCTGATGGGCGGCGATAAGCTTAGCGACAGTCTGTACCGCGCGGCGCGCGAACTTCGCAAACTGTAAAAAAAGGCACTGCGGAAGGGAAGGGTCCGCAGAAGCCCGAGAAACCATAAGGTATCATCATGTTTCATTTCAGAAAGGATCATCGGAAGGATCAGAAGACATGGATCCTGAGAGCGCTCTGTGTCCTTTTGCCTGCCGCCATCTTACTCAGCGGCTGCTCGCTTATCGCCACGCCCGAACTGGCCGCCCGCTATCCGCAGACCTCAGTTCCCCTGGAAAAAGCGGAAAAAGCCGAATGGGGACGGACCGACATCGGAGGCGGATTCCGCCTGGTCAGTGATTTCGACCACCGCGACAAAGACGAAGTAAAACCGGAAGAAAAGTGCTTTCTGCGTCTGTATGATGAAGAAAAACTGATCTATGAAGAGAAGAACGCGGAGCCTTTTTCGGTCTGCGGGGCCCTGATCAGCGGAGACAGCTGCTACCTGATCTATGACCGCTTCGACGAAGGGATCCAGGGTCCCGTGACCGTACATGTGCTTTGCGTATCCCGCACCGGGGATCATTCGGAATTCCGGCTGGACGGGGACTTTACCTGTTTTTCCGCCTGCCTGACGCCGTCGGGCCTGGCCTTCGGGCTGATGGATCGCAGTGAAATGACCGATCTGCTCCTGGAAACGGATCTGAGCGGAACAGTACTGAACCGGCAGAAGAGCGACCGGGCCCTGTTCGATATGACCTGGCGCGATGATGCCCTGTTTTACTCCTCGTCTGAGAACGGATCGGTCAAATGGTACCGGCTCAACCGGGAGACCGGCTACGGGACCCAGTTGGGCAGCTTCACCGGGATCCGGGACGATCTGAGCCTGGCTTCCGGCTGCACAGCGCTGTTCCATACCGTTGACGGTCCACAGTACGTCTTTTACCACTATGACAACGGTACGGAAACAGAACTCTTCAAACTGTCTGTCCCGGACGATCTGAGTTATACTTTCGACCGTGCCGCCCTGGTGAACGGCAAATTGTTCGTGGCGTTTTCCGTCACGCGCGGACTGGCGAAAGATCTGTATCATAAATATGTGATCCTGTGCTGCGATCCTTCCGATCAAAGCGTCGTGAACTGCGCGCCGGACAGCCTGCTCGCCACTCTGATCGAGCGGAACGGCAATTATTACATCGGAAGTTATCTGAATCAGACCGATGACGGCACATCGAACGGCGATTTTGCCCGTGTCGATCTGAAAAAGATCGCGGAAGCAGAATAAGACCGTTTCCGCTTCCACAGCTGCCGGTTACGGCAAAAACCGCAAGTCCCTGAGTCGTGCGTTGACTTTTGTACGGCTTCCTGTTACAATCACAGCAAAGAACCGGGACCGTCCGTTTTCACAAAGCCCGAAGAAGGACGTTTCCGCAGCAGAGAACCGGAAGACCCGAGAAAGAGAGGATCCACCATGCCCGTAAGTATTATTCAGCTGCAGCGTTTTTCCGGCAGCAGCCTTCCGCTACGTTTTGCCAAGGGGCACTTTGCCACCAACCACAGTCATATCAATTACTACGTAGACCTGACCATGACGAAACACCGTCTGAGCGAGGCGCGCATGGCTGCGGAAGAACTGACTGCCCGTTTCAAGAGCACGACGATCGTCGATACGATCCTCTGCCTGGACGGGACCGAGGTGATCGGCGCGTGCATGGCCAGCCAGCTAACGAACGCCGGTTTTACCAATATGAACGCGCACCAGACCATCTATGTGGTCACGCCGGAACACACGGTGGGCAGCCAGCTACTGTTCCGCGACAACGTCGCGCCCATGATCCGCGGCAAACACGTATTGATTCTGGCCGCTTCGGTGACCACCGGCTTTACCGCCCTGGCGGGCGTGGAAGCCGTCAGCTATTACGGCGGTATCACGGAAGGCATCTGCGCGATCTTTGCCGGCGTGGAAGAGTGCGCCGGATTCCCGGTCGTCTCCGTATTTGATACGAAGCCCTTCGGCGATTATGACAGTTATCCCTCGCACGCCTGTCCGCTCTGCAAGGCAGGCGTCAAGATTGACGCGCTGGTCAATACCTACGGAATCTCCAGTTTCTGAGAAAACGGGCACCTTCCGGTCGCGATCCCGCAAAAACAGACGAAGGCGGGGCTGCATCCCGCAGAAAACAGACAAAAAGATACAGGGCAAGACGAAGAGTCTTGCCCTGTTTTGTGTTCGTAGCGGAGCATGCGGAACAGGCTGACGGATATCAGAATCCCCAGTCACCGGTACCGCCTATGCCGGATATCAAAGCTCCCAGGACCGGTACAGGGTCTGCAGTCCGCCGATCAGATCCCGGACCGTCATGGCGCTGCGGGAGAGGCGAGCGGCAGCGATCTCCGAGGCGCGTCCGTGCATCCAGACGGCGCAGCAGGCGGCATCGGCCGGAGAGAGACCCTGCGCGCAGAGAGAAGC
Source organism: Lachnospiraceae bacterium (assembly GCA_017958185.1). Lineage (GTDB taxonomy): Bacteria > Bacillota > Clostridia > Lachnospirales > Lachnospiraceae > UBA6987. The sequence goes on from JAGDDE010000034.1 coordinate 31,872, forward strand.
GATCATCCCGGTAAGGAAGTCGCCGCTGCCGCCGCGGGCCAGTCCGTCGCAGCCGGCAGTGTTCTGCCAGAGCGCGCCGTCCGGCACGGCAAGGATGCTGCGGTGGAGTTTAAGCACTACGACGCTTTTCGTAAGAGACGCCAGTGTCCGGGCCGCCAAAGGAGCATCCTTTACGATCTCGGCGGCCGGGACCTTCAACAGGCGGGCCGCTTCGCCCGGATGCGGCGTCAGAATGCAGGAAGAAGGAGATTCCCGGAAAACATCCGTTTCGTTCTGAAGCGCCGTGAGCGCGCCCGCGTCGGTCACAGCCGCATTGGCCGAATATTCCAGCAGCCGGCGGCACCAGAC
>JAGDDE010000035.1 GCA_017958185.1 Lachnospiraceae bacterium
ACCGAGCCGCTGCAGCTCACTCAGAACGAGCTCGAAATCATGAACCTGGCGACCGAGAAGTTCGACAAGTTCATCGTCCTGCTGAACAACAACTCCGCCATCGAGGTCGGTGAACTCAAGAACAACGACAAGATCGACGCCATCCTGTGGATCGGCAACCCCGGCAACTACGGCACGCTGGGCATCGCGGACATCCTCTGCGGCACCGTGAGCCCGTCCGGCGGACTGTATGACATCTACGCAACGAAGAACCTTTCCACTCCGGCCATGATGAACATGGGCGAATACTCCTTCAGCAACAAAGAAGAGATCACCCGCAGCAAATCCCGCTACTACGTGATCGAGGCCGAAGGTCTGTATGTGGGCTACCGCTACTACGAGAGCCGCTACTTCGACTGCGTGTACAACCAGAACAACGCCAAGTCCTCCGCCGGCATCTATGCCTCCACCGGCACCTGGGATTACGCGAAGGAAGTGGCTTACGGCTTCGGCTACGGCCTCAGCTACACGAACTTCGACTTTGAACTGAGCGGTCCCGAGATCCGCCAGGAAGCCCACGCCATCTACGCCACCTTCAAGGTCAAAGTGACCAACAAGGGCACCGTGGCAGGCAAGACCCCGGTCCAGATCTACGGCCAGGCTCCCTACACGGAGTACGACAAGCAGAACGGCGTGGCCAAGTCCGCGGTCCAGCTGATCGGCTTTGACAAGACAAAAGTGCTCGCGGCAGGCGAAAGCCAGACCCTGACGGTCGAATGCGACCTGCAGAACCTGGTCAGCTACGATGAGACCTGGGATAACGGCGACGGCACCAAGGGCTCCTACATCCTGGAGAACGGCGATTACTACTTCGCCACCGGCAACGGCGCTCATGACGCTCTGAACAACATGCTGGCCCTGCAGGGCAAGACCACGTCTGACGGTATGGATTACAACGGCACCGCGGCTCTGGCCAAAAAGTGGAGCTACAAGTATGCCGGCAGCGGCAACGTCGACTACACCACCTTCGGCATTTCCAAGAACAACCAGAAGGTCTCCAACCAGATCCAGTACATCAACTGGAACACCTTCAGCGGCGAAAAGGTCACCATCCTGTCCCGCAGCGACTGGGCCGGCACCTATCCGAAGGAGTACACGAATATGTCGGCTCCGGCCGACATGATCCCGCTGCTGAACGGCAAGATCGCGGCGGATCCTTACGGCAAGACCTACTACACCATTTCCACCTCCGACGATGTATCCAACATCAAGTGGGACAGCACCGCCACCAGCTACAAGTTCTATGAGATGGTCCTTTCCGATTGGGATGACTACCGCTGGAACGACGTGCTGAATCAGTTGAACCTGGCCGAGGCCACCACCTTCGTATCGAACGCCGGCCCGACCTTCAACGAACTGACCACCATTGCCTTCGAGTTCCTGCGCAGCGCTACGGACAACGCCGGCAACGGCATCGTCTTCGACCTGAACGCCACCAAGGACCCGAACGCCCCCTGGTCCATCACCGACAAAGAGAACCCGGATTCCAACTGGAACGGCCAGGTGTTCGGCTGCGCTCCGCTGGTAGCCTCCACCTTCAACCCTGAGATCATGTTCGAACTGGGCGACTTCGTAGGTACGGAAGCCCTGTTCGTGGGTCTGCCCATCGTCTGGGGCCCCGGCCTGAATACCCACCGCCACGCCTATAACGGCCGCAACGGCGAGTACTATTCGGAAGATCCGGTCCTGTCCGGCACCTGCGCGCTGGAATTCGCCGTAGCCGCCGGCCGCAAGGGTCTGGTCGCCTCCCCGAAGCACTTCGTCTTCAATGACCAGGAAACCCAGCGTAACGGCGTGGCTCCGTTCATGACCGAACAGCGCGCCCGCGAGATCGAGCTCCGCGCCTACCAGATCGCCATCGAGGCTGTCAAGTATGCCGAAACGAACGAGAAGATGTTCGGTCTGATGACCTCCTTCTCCAAGTGCGGCCCTGTCGAAGTGACCAACAGCTGGGGCATGATGACCGGCATTCTGCAGAAAGAGTGGGGCTTCACCGGTTACTCCGTCACCGACATTTCCGACGATAAGGATCTGTACACCGGTATGGTCTACGCCGGCTGCACAGGCTACGACCTTCGTTTCGGCAGCCCGACCAGTACGGAAGACTTCGCTTCCAAGATCGGCAAACAGGCGGAAGGCATCGAGCTGTCCACCGATATGTTCGCCAAGGATGCTACCATGCAGGAGATCGTCCGCACGTCCGTCAAGAGAACGCTGTGGAGCTTCGCGCATTCCAACCTGATGAACCGTTACAGCGCCTCCACGCATAAAGAGTGGCGCATGACGCCTTGGAGAGGCATGTACATCGGCGCGATCGCCCTGACCGGCGTTCTGGCTCTCGGTTCCTGCGCTATGTACTTCCTGTCCGGCAAGAAATCCAAAAAGGAGGAAGCCTGAACATGAAGAAGAGTGCTGATTCCGTGATCGGCCTTATCGCGCTCGCTTTCGCGGTGGTGGGTCTGATCCTTTTCCTGATCACTAACGGCACCGCCGGTTACGGTGTGCCCGGCAGCGGCCTGGCGATCGTATGCGGCATCGCGGCGATCCTTCTGATCGCCTGCATCGTCTTTGTTTTCGGCAAGAACGGCAACCAGCATCCCACGGTCTTTGCGTGCCGTCTGCTGGCGATCGTCGCGCTGATGGCCGAACTCGGCATCCTGCTGGCTGACAGAGCCGGTCTGGCCGCCAACATCTTCACCTGGGACAACGGCAACAAGCTGGGCTGGAGCGTCTTCTATATGAGCGTAGCCTGCGCCGTCTGCATCCTGCTGGCTGTGATCACCCTGATCGTAGCCTCCTTCCGTAAAGGCGAAGAGTAAAGCATTCCTGCAGCACCAAGGAAAGTCTTTGGCCCCGGAGAGCGGAAACGCCCTCCGGGGTTTTTTATGTTTTCGGCCGCCATACGGGTCAGAAAAAACAGCCGGAAACAGGAAAAATGTGTAAATAGACAAAAGACGGGAGGGGATAAAGAAAAAGAGGTGACGGAGAAACGAACATGCAGATTACGTTGTAAAAACGACCGAATAATCTGTGATGTTGCAATTGACGTAGCATCATGATAATCTTGTATCACACGATACACAGGACTTAAACCGATAAGACTGTGATATCCGTACAAAAAACTATATGATGAGGAGGAGAAACATGTCCCGCAAACAAGCTTTGTGGCAGGGCCTCTCGAACATTTTCGTGTTCCTGTGCGCCTTTGCCATCCTGGCTTCCATCATCATGGAAGCGAACCGCACGGCTGTCGACGGTTTCTTCGGTTCCGTGAGCGAAGCTCTGGTATCCGAAGAAGGTGAGACCTACACGACGTTCGTGCCCGATGCCCGGTTCCTCAACAGCGACGGAAAGACCGGCAACGCGACCGCCCTGATCACCGGTGCGATCGACCTGGGCCGCCGCCTGGAAGCGGAAGGCGCCGTTCTGCTGAAGAACAACGGCGCGCTGCCGCTGGCCAAGGGCTCGGCCGTCACCCTGCTGGGCGCCCGCAGCCACCGGACGCTCATCAACTCCAGTATGGGCCAGAAATCCCAGGGTTGCTATATCACCCTGGAGCAGGCGCTTTCCGCGACCCGCACGGACTTCGAAAACACCAAACTGGATAAGAAGGGCACCATCAACGATTACGACTTCTCCGCTCTGAAGTACGGCGGAGACGGCGCAGCCGCCGGAGCCGGCTTCACGCTGAATCCGGTCACCATCGCTGCCTACCAGGCGACCTCCGGGAATATGAACCTGCAGCAGGGCGCCAACAAGACCTACAGCGTCAATGAACCGTCTCTGACCGCTCTGGAAGAAGCGGCGGAAAACGGCTTCGCTGCCAGCTTCTCGCAGTATAAGGATGCGGCAATCATCGTCATCGGACGCGGCGCCGGCGAATCCAACGACTACTGGAAGGGCGGCCTGAACGCCTCGGAAAAGACCGAGACCATTACCGAGCCGCTGCAGCTGACCCAGAATGAGCTCGACATCATCAACCTGGCGACCGAGAAGTTCGACAAGGTCATCGTCCTGCTGAACAACAACTCCGCCATCGAGATCGGCGAACTCAAGAACAACGACAAGATCGACGCCATCCTGTGGATCGGCAACCCCGGCAACTACGGCACGCTGGGCATCGCGGACATCCTCTGCGGCAACGTGAGCCCGTCCGGCGGACTGTATGACATCTACGCCACGAAGAACCTTTCCACTCCGGCCATGATGAACATGGGCCAGTATCAGTTCTCCAACTACAGCGACTCCATCACCCGCAGCAAATCCCGCTACTACGTGATCGAGGCCGAAGGCCTGTACGTGGGCTACCGCTACTACGAGAGCCGGTACTTCGACTGCGTGTACAACCAGAACAACGCCAAGTCCTCCGCCGGCATCTATGCCTCCACCGGCACCTGGGATTACGCGAAGGAAGTGGCCTACGGCTTCGGCTACGGCCTCAGCTACACGAACTTCGACTTTGAACTGAGCGGTCCCGAAATCCGCCAGGAAGCACACGCCATTTACGCGACCTTCACCGTAAAGGTCACCAACAAGGGCAGCGTGGCGGGCAAGACCCCGGTCCAGATCTACGGCCAGTCCCCGTATACCGAATACGACAAGCAGAACGGTGTGGCCAAGTCCGCTGTCCAGCTGATCGCTTTCGACAAGACCAAACTGCTCGCGGCCGGCGAAAGCCAGACGCTGACCATCGAAGCCGACCTGCAGAACCTGGTCAGCTACGATGAGACCTGGGACAACGGCGACGGCACCAAGGGCTCCTACATCCTGGAGAACGGCGATTACTACTTCGCCACCGGCAACGGCGCTCATGACGCTCTGAACAACATGCTGGCCCTGCAGGGCAAGTCCACGGCGGACGGCATGGACTATAACGGAAAGGCCGCGCTGGCCAAGAAGTGGTCCTACCGGTATGCCGGCAGCGGCAATATCGACCACACCACCTTCGGCATGACCAAGAACAACACGAAGGTATCCAACCAGATCCAGTACATCAACTGGAACAACTTTAACGGCGAGAAGGTCACCATCCTGTCCCGCAGCGACTGGGCGGGCACCTATCCGAAGGAGTATACGGATATGGCGGCTCCGGCCGATATGATCCCGCTGCTGAACGGCAAGATCGCGGCGGATCCTTACGGCAAGACCTACTACACCATTTCCACTTCCGACGACACCTCGAACATCAAGTGGGACAGCACCGCAACTACGTACAAGTTCTATGAGATGGTCCTGGCCGACTGGGACGATTACCGCTGGAACGATCTGCTGAACCAGCTGAATCTGGCCTACGCCACCACGTTCGCATCGAACGCCGGTCCGACCTTCGTGGAACTGCCGAGCCTCGGATTCATCGCGCTGAAGGCTTCCACGGACAACGCCGGCAACGGTATCGTCTTTGACCTTTCCGCGACCAAGGATCCGGATGCTCCGTGGTCCATCACCGACAAAGAGAACCCGGATTCCAACTGGAACGGCCAGGTGTTCGGCTGCGCTCCGCTGGTAGCCTCCACCTTCAACCCTGAGCTGATGTTCGAACTGGGCAATTTCGTCGGCAATGAAGCTCTGTTCGTGGGCCTGCCCATCCTTTGGGGCCCCGGCCTGAATACCCACCGCCACGCCTACAACGGCCGCAACGGCGAGTATTATTCGGAAGATCCGGTCCTGTCCGGCACCTGCGCGCTGGAATTCGCCGTAGCCGCCGGCCGCAAGGGTCTGGTCGCCTCCCCGAAGCACTTCGTCTTCAATGACCAGGAAACGCAGCGTAACGGGGTGGCTCCGTTCATGACCGAGCAGCGTGCCCGCGAAGTGGAACTTCGCGCCTACCAGATCGCCATCGAAGCTGTCAAGTATCAGGAGACCGGCGAGCGGATGTTCGGTCTGATGACCTCCTTCTCCAAGTGCGGCCCTGTCGAAGTGACCAACAGCTGGGGCATGATGACCGGCATCCTGCAGAGAGAGTGGGGCTTCACCGGTTACTCCGTCACCGACATTTCCGACGATAAGGATCTGTACACCGGTATGGTCTACGCCGGCTGCACGGGCTATGACCTTCGCGGCGGTTATCCGTCCAATCCGGAAGACTTCGCTTCCAAGATCGGCAAACAGGCTACGATCGACGACGTTCAGATCCAGCTTTCCGGCGATATGTTCGCCAAAGACGCCACCATGCAGGAGATCGTCCGCACCTCTGTCAAGAGAACGCTGTGGAGCTTCGCGCATTCCAACCTGATGAACCGCTACAGCGCCTCCACTCACAAAGAGTGGCGCATGACTCCCTGGAGAGGCATGTACATGGGCGCCATCGCCGTGACCGGCGTTCTGGCTCTGGGTTCCTTCGCGGCCTTCTGCATCATCGGCAGAAAAACCAAAAAGGAGGAAGCCTAAGTCATGAAGAAGAGTTTATATTTCATCATCAGCCTCGCGGCCGCCGTTTTAGCGCTGGCAGGCCTGGTCCTGTTCCTGATCACCAACGGCACAGCCGGCTACGGCATCCCGGGCAGCGGTCTGGGCATCCTGTGCGGCATTGTGGCGATCGCCGCGATCTGCGGAGCGGCCTACCTTTCTCAGAAGAGCGGCTCCCAGAGCATCCTGACCGGTGTCGTGAAGATCGTTGCGATCGTCGCCCTGATGGCAGAACTCGGCATCCTGCTGGCTGACCGTGTCGGCCTGGCGGCCAATATCTTCACCTGGGACAGCGGCAACCAGCTCGGCTGGAGCGTGTTCGGCGTCAGCGTCGCGGCGGCGGTGTGCATCCTGCTGTCGGCGATTGCGCTGATCGTGAACGCCTTCATCGTAGAAGAACCGCAGGCATAAGACAAACCAAACGAACCGCCCCGGAGGATACGTCCTCCGGGGTTTTTTCTATGAGAGTGGAAGAAGAGCGGACGGGAAAACACTCATCCGTGAATCGGCGACAACATCAGGGTGGTGGAAGGGACAAAAACAAAATTAGAACTGAAAACAGACAATCAAGCGGTTTTGAAATACGGAGATAGAGAGAATAGAAACGGAAAATGTCATATCAACAGAAAACTATTTTGTGTATACATAGAAATGAATAATATGATTAAAGAAACTACGGGACTTCTCTTCGGCACATGCAGAAGATGTGAACAGAATATGAACAAAAGTGCAGGATATAATTTCGACAAAACGCAGATTACGCTGTAAAACCTACCAAATAATCTGTGATATTGCAACTCACGTCGGAATATGTTACATTTACGCCATCCTTAGGATCCATCATGCGGAAGAATGCAATGTCGGATCTGAACGAAAATCTATGCAACGAGGAGGAAAATCATGTCTCGAAAGCAAGCACTGTGGCAAGGCCTCACGAACATCTTCGCGTTCCTGTGTGCCATTGCCATCATGGCGTCCATCGTCTTGGAAGCCAACCGCGCGCAGGTAGACAACTTCTTCGGTTCCGTGAGTGAGCTCCTGGTCTCCGAAGAAGGCGAAACCTACACCACCTTTGTCCCCGATGCACGGTTCCTGAATGCTGACGGAACCGGCAACGCCACCGCGCTGATCACCGGCGCGATCGACCTGGGCCGCCGTCTGGAAGGCGAAGGCGCTGTTCTTCTGAAGAACAACGGCGTCCTGCCTCTGGCCAAGGGCTCGGCTGTCACCCTGCTGGGCGCCCGCAGCCATCGGACGCTCATCAACTCCAGCATGGGCCAGAAGTCCCAGGGCAACTACATCTCCCTGGAGCAGGCGCTTTCCGCGACCCGCACCGACTTCGCCAACACCAAACTGGACAACAAGGGTGCCGTCAACGATTACAACTTCGCTGACCTCAAACTCGGCGGAGACGGCGTCGGAGCCGGTGCCGGCTACACGCTGAACCCTGTCACCATCGCTGCCTATCAGGAGACCTCCGGAAGCCTGAGCCTGCAGCAGGGTGCCGGCAACAACTACAACGTCAATGAGCCCTCGCTTGAACAGCTTGAAACGGCTGCCGCGAACGGCTTCATCGCCAGCTTCAACCAGTACAAGGATGCCGCCATCGTCGTGATCGGCCGCGGCGCCGGCGAGTCCAACGACTACCGCAAGGGCGGCCTGAATGCTTCGCTGAAGACCGACACCATCACCGAGCCGCTGCAGCTGACCCAGAACGAACTGGACATCATCAAGGCTGCCACCGACAACTTCGACAAGGTCATCGTCCTGCTGAACAACAACTCCGCCATCGAGATCGGCGAGCTGAAGGATGATCCCAAGATCGACGCCATCCTGTGGATCGGCAACCCCGGCAACTACGGCACGCTCGGCATCGCGGACATCCTCTGCGGCAACGTGAACCCGTCCGGCGGTCTGTACGACATCTATGCCACCAAGAACCTGTCTACTCCGGCCATGATGAACATGGGCCAGTACCAGTTCGGCAACTACGACAATACGATCTTCACCCGCTCCAGATCCCGCTACTACGTGATTGAGGCGGAAGGCCTGTACGTCGGCTACCGTTACTATGAGACCCGTTACTTCGATGCGGTCTACAATCAGGGCAACGCCAAGTCCACGGTCGGCACCTATGCCTCGACCGGCGCCTGGGACTATGCGAAGGAAGTCGCTTACGGCTTCGGCTACGGCCTGAGCTACACCAGCTTCAGCTTTGAGCTGAGCGGTCCCGATATCCGTCAGGAAGGCCATGCCATCTACGCCAGCTTCACCGTGAAGGTCACCAATACCGGCTCCGTGGCCGGCAAGACCCCGGTGCAGATCTACGGCCAGTCTCCGTATACCGAATACGATAAGCAGCACGGCGTGGCCAAGTCCGCCGTCCAGCTGATCGCCTTCGATAAGACCAAACTGCTGGCGGCCGGCGAGTCCCAGACCATCACGATCGAAGCCGACCTGCAGAACCTGGTCAGCTACGATGAGACCTGGGAGAATGCCGACGGTACCAAGGGCACCTACATCCTGGAGAACGGCGACTACTACTTCGCCACCGGCAACGGCGCTCATGACGCTCTGAACAACATGCTGGCTCTGCAGGGCAAGACCACCGCGGACGGCATGGATTACGCCGGCAACGCCGCTCTGGCCAAGAAGTGGACCTACCGCTACGCCGGCACCGGCAACATCGACTACACGACCTTCGGTATCTCCAAGAACAATTATCAGGTCTCCAACCAGATCCAGTACATCAACTGGAACAACTTCAGCGGTGAGAAGGTCACCATCCTGTCCAGAAGCGACTGGGCCGGCACGTATCCGAAGGAATACACCGACATGGTGGCGCCTGCCGATATGCTTGCCCTGCTGAACGGCAAGATCGCTGCCGATCCTTACGGCAAGACCTACTACACGATCTCCACCTCCGACGATACCTCGAGCATCAAGTGGGACAGCACCGCGACCTCGTACAAGTTCTACGAGATGGTCCTGGCCGACTGGGATGACTATCGCTGGGATGACCTGCTGAACCAGCTGAATCTGGCGGAAGCCACCACCTTCGCTTCCAACGGCGGCCCGAACTTCGAAGTTCTGTCCACCATCGGTTTCGAATGGCTGTCGGCTGCCACCGACAACGCCGGCAACGGCATCGTCTTCGACCTTTCCGCTACGAAGGACAAGAACGCTCCTTGGTCCATCCTGGAAGGCCCCGATTCCGCGTGGAACGGCCAGGTCTTCGGCTGTGCTCCTCTGGTAGCCTCCTCCTTCAACCCTGAGCTGATGTTCGAACTGGGCAACTTCGTCGGCAACGAAGCGCTGTTCGTGGGTCTGCCCATCGTTTGGGGCCCGGGCCTGAACACTCACCGTCACGCTTACAACGGCCGTAACGGCGAGTACTATTCCGAGGATCCGGTCCTGTCCGGCACCTGCGCTCTGGAATTCGCGGTCGCTGCCGGCCGCAAGGGTCTGGTCGCTTCTCCGAAGCACTACGTCTTCAACGACCAGGAAACTCAGCGTAACGGCGTGGCTCCGTACATGACCGAGCAGAGAGCCCGTGAAGTGGAACTCCGTGCCTACCAGATCGCGATCGAAGCCGTCAAGTATCAGGATACCGGCGAGAAGATGTTCGGTCTGATGACTTCCTTCTCCAAGTGCGGCCCTGTCGAAGTCACCAACAGCTGGGGCATGCTGACCGGCATCCTGCAGAATGAATGGGGCTTCACCGGCTATGCCGTTTCGGATATCGGCGATGACAAAGACCTGTACACCGGTATGGTATACGCGGGTCTGACCGGTTACGATATGCGCAGCGGTTACCCGACCAGCACCGAAGACTTCGCTTCCAAGATCGGCAATCAGGCCAACATCGACGGCGAACGCATCCAGCTGACTCTGGATATGTTTGCGAAGGATCTGACCATGCAGCAGACCATCCGCAACAACATCAAGAGAGTGCTGTGGAGCTTTGCTCACTCCAACCTCATGAACCGTTACAATGCCTCTACCCACAAAGAGTGGCAGATGACGCCTTGGAGAGCCATGTACATCGGCGGTATCGCCGTGACCGGCGTTCTGGCTCTGGCCTCCTGCGCGATGTTCTTCATCTCCGGCAAGAAATCCAAAAAGGAGGAAGCCTAATCCATGAAGAAGAGTCTTTATAACATCCTCAGCCTTGTTGCTGCCGCTCTGGCCCTGATCGGCCTGATCCTGTTCATCGTCAGCAACAGCACGGCCGGTTATTCGGTACCCGGTGCCCCCTGGGGCATCCTGTGCGGCATCGTAGCCATCGCTGCCATCTGCGGCGCGGCCTACCTGACCCAGAAGAGCGGTTCTCAGAGCGCCCTGACGGCCATCGTCAAGATCGTGGCCCTGGCCGCCCTGATGGTAGAGATCGGCATCATTCTGGCTGACAGATCCGCTCTTGCGGCCAACCTGTTCACCTGGGACGGCGCCAACACCGTCGGCTGGAGCGCCTTCGGCACCGGTGCTGCCTGTGCCGGCTGCGCGCTGGTCGCCGCGATCATCTGCATCGTGACCGCCTTCATGGTAGAAGAACCTGCCGAGTAAAAAAGGACGGGCCATCGGCCCGCACGAACGCGGTGCTTTCGGCTGACCGGGCCTGATCCCGGCAGAAGAAAACACCAAGCCCCGGAAAGCTTCGGCCTTCCGGGGCTTTTTTTATATAAGAACAGTCAGATCGTCACGGGACGCAGCTTTCCTTCTTCCATACCGAAGGTGAGGCTCTCCAGCCTGTTTTGCCGTGCGCTGCCCCCGGACAGTTCCGTGATGAGCCGGGCAAAGCCCGGGACTTCCTCATCGCGCAGAACGAAGATCAGGCGGACACGGTCGCTGAACTGAACGTCCTCCAGATAGTATCCGCGGTCTTCGGCCGCTTTTTTTATGCGCCCCATCTGCGGGTAGGAACAGATGACCTCGCGGCGCTCGCCGGCAAAAACATCCAGCAGGACGGAGTTTCTGAGGGCCAGGGCGGCACAGCCGCCGTAGGCGCGGACCAGACCGCCCGTACCGAGCAGAGTGCCGCCGAAGTAGCGGGTCACGACGAGGAGCGCGCCGGTGACGCCGGCGCCCAGCAGCACGTCCAGGATGGGCTTGCCGGCCGTGCCGCCCGGTTCGCCGTCGTCGCTGAAACGGCAGAGCTCCCGGCGTTTCCCCAGCGTATAGGCAAAGCAGTGGTGGCGCGCATCCCAGTATTGTTTCCGGACAGACGCAAGGATGCCGGCCGCTTCCTCCTCTGAGGAGACCGGGACCGTGCGGGCCAGGAATCGGGATCGTTTTTCAGTCAGTTCGGCTTCGCCGCCGCGGTAGAGTATCGTGCAGATGGGTCCCATAACGGCCTCCTTTCTCCGGTACTGTACCATAAAACCGTCGCTTTTTCCACCCCGGGGCGAAAAAAACAGGCCGGAACGGGCCCGCGGCAACCCCCCGATCGATTCCCTTTGCGTTTTGCCCCGAAACATGGTACAATATCACGGAATATATACTTCGGCACGGAGACGGGGCCAAAGCGCGCAGGCGCCGGGCCTTTCTGCCGGAGCATCAGGGGAGGACCCGGAAAGGAGCCCGCATGGATTACGGACGCGAACGCGTAAGAAAACAGTATAACAGCCGGAATACCGCTACGGGCAAATTCGCCTCCCGCGTGGTCATGGACGGCCTCAAGATCCTTTTCCTGCTGATGGTGCTGGCCGCAGTGGTGGGCGGAGCCTTCCTGGTCGGCACGGTCCGGGGCATCATCAAGACGGCGCCGCCGGCCGATACGCTGACCGTCACACCTCTGGGCATCGCCTCCGTGATCTACGACGCGAACGGCCTGGAAAAGGAAACGCTCGTAGCCTCCGGATCCAACCGCGACCCGGTGTCGTACGACCGTATCCCGCAGGATCTGATCGACGCCTTCGTGGCGATCGAGGACGCCCGCTTCTGGACGCATGAAGGCGTGGATATCCGGGGCATCCTGCGTTCCGGAGCTTCCGTGGTCATCCGCGGGGGCCTAAGCGGCGGCGCCAGCACGATCACACAGCAGCTCATCAAGAACAATATCTTTGAGGGCGGCATGGAAAAAGGCTGGGGCGCCCGCTTTATCCGCAAGTTCCAGGAACAGAATCTGGCTCTGATGCTGGAAAAGACCGTCTCGAAGGGAGATATCCTGATCAATTATCTCAATACGATCAACCTGGGCGCTAATTCCTTGGGCGTACAGGTGGCCGCCCGCCGGTATTTTGGGAAAGATGTCAGCCTCCTGTCTCTTTCCGAATGCGCCTGTATCGCCGGCATCACG
>JAGDDE010000036.1 GCA_017958185.1 Lachnospiraceae bacterium
AGGAATTCCTGGAAGCGGTGAGCGGCAAATACGAGCATGCGTGCCGCGAGCGGCAGAGCAGAAGGAACAGACGCGCGAAGATCCTGACCGCCGTGCTGTCGGCGGCAGCAGTCCTGGCACTGATCATCGGGATCGGCGTATGGCAGGGCGTCCGGCGGCAGAGCGGACCGACGCAGCCGGCGGTGGCCCTGGGGACGGAAAAGACGTCGGAGGAGCTTTCGCAGCCCGCGGTGCCTATTCAGGGATCGGAGGGGCCTAAGGTGATCGAGGTCCCGGTTTTCCGGGATATGATGGAAGGCATCACCGCAAAGAACACCGTGCAGCGCGAAGCGGATGAAGCGTTCCGGCTGTCCCAGCTGCAGTTCGCCCTGGCGCTGGCCCGTTCACAGGCCGGTCAAAAGGACAACATGCTGGTCTCGCCGCTCTCCGCTATGACCGCGCTGGCCATGACGGCCAACGGGGCCTCCGGCGATACGCTGGCAGAGATGGAACGGGTCCTGGGCAGTGGGATGCCGATCGCCCGGATCAACGAATATTTGGGCACCTATCTGAGGAGCCTGCCGAACACGCCGGATGCCCGATTCATATCCGCGAACTCCCTGTGGCTGCGCAGCGATATCGCCCCGCAGGTCGTTCCGGCTTTCCTGCAGACCAACGCCGACTATTATGATGCCGATGTATACGCAGCCCCGTTCACTCCGGAGACCGTCACCCAGATCAACGACTGGGTCTCCGAAAAGACCGAGAAGATGATCCCGAAGCTTTTTGACGATCTCAGCAGCGACACCGTCATGGTCCTGCTCAACGCGCTGGTCTTTGACGCCAAATGGGAAGTCCCGTTCAATCCCGGCAAGGGCGTGTTTCGCGGGACGAAGGGCGAAAGCACCGTCGATTTTCTGTCCGGCAGGGAGGCGTTTTACCTGGAGACCGAAGGCGCGAAAGGTTTTCTGAAGCTTTACCGGGGCGGGACCTACGCCTTCGCCGCGCTGCTCCCCGATCAGGGATCTTCGCCCGAGGATCTGCTGAAGCGCCTTACCCCTGAAGAACTGTCCCGCCTGCTGGCTTCTCCTCTCCGGATAGAGGTGGACGTGACCATGCCGAAATTCAGTTATGACTGGGGGAAAACACTGAATCAGGCGCTTGCAGAGATGGGCATGCCTTCCGCGTTCGGCAGCGGGGCCGATTTCTCCCGCATGCTCCCCGGCGTCGGTATTTCCGAAGTCCGGCAGAAGACCCATATCGAGGTCACCGAGTCCGGCACACGGGCGGCAGCGGTGACCGGCGTATCGATCTCGGAATCTAGTCCTCTGTATTCTGTGCGGCTGAACAGGCCGTTCGTCTATCTGATCATCGATATGGAGAACCGCCTGCCGCTTTTCATCGGTGCGGTGAACGATCTGACTCCGTAAGCGGAGATCCTGCCGGTCGGGACCGACGCTTAGGGCGGGATGGCCTGCGGCAGGGCGCTTTCAGGCAGCGGCCCGAAAAAAGACACCGGTCTCCCCGAAAAGGGAGGCCGGTGTTTCGTTTCGGAGCCAAACCGGCAGGGAGGCTCCTCCCTGCCTTGTTTTTCAAACCGGGAGCGGTCTTCGTTTGTACAGAACGATCTCCGGATCCAAACCGTTGCAGCCATACTCGCAGATCAGAATAAACGCTTCATCGGCAACGATGCCGTAACAGCGGTCCGAATCAGCCTTTTCCACCTGATTTCCCAGATAAATATCTTGATCTTTCAAAAACCGGACCGAAGATCCGTTGGCCAGAGGATACGTCAGATTGACATAAGAACCGGTCAGCAGGTTCAGGTCAGCCACCGCAAGCCCCTCGATGCCGAGCGCGTTGATCTCATCGATCAGCCGGCGCTTCAGGAGCGGGAAGTTTCTGTTTCTCTCCGCAACGCAGCTGCCGCCGAACGGGTGTCCCTGGCACTGTTCACAGCCGCCGCACGCCGGCAGCCGGTCACAGTCCTTACAGCAGTTTTCTCCGCAATACGTCTTCATATGTTTTACTCTCTTTCTCTGACTTGGATCGGTTTGTTTCTTTGCGCCGTTTCGCTGCAGAGATTATACAACGGATCAAAGGCAGGCGGCAAGAGGTTTCTGTTCTCTCCGGTCAGCCTTTGCTGCCGGACCGGACTCCCGCGGGTCAGCCCCTGTTATTTGCCGTGGCATTGTCCATGCATGGGACGGCCTGCGCAGCAGCCCCCGCAAGAGCCGCAGGAACCGCCGCAGATATGCCTGCCCGCTTTCTTATCCAGGATCATCCGCCGGATGATCAACGCGATGACCGCAAGGAGGATCAGAATGACCGCGATCGATCCGATGTTTGCCTGTATCCAGGAAAGCATGCTGTTTCATCTCCTTTCGTACAAGAATGAATAGTTATATCCTTTGCGTCAGTTTCTCAGACTCCCTGTAAGGCCTGAACAGCTGCCAGAGCAGCGCGCCCAGCAGCACCAGCGCCGCAATGAATCCGGCAACGTCCGCATCTCCGGCAAAGGCTTTGCCGACCTGGAAAATGATCAGGGAGATCACGTAGGCAAAGAGGCACATATAACCGATGGCGAACATCGTCCATTTGGGGCTGTTCATCTCGCGCCTGATCGCGCCCATAGCCGCGAAGCACGGCGCACAGAGCAGGTTGAAAACCATGAAGGCAAAGGCCGCCAGTCTGCCGTGTCCGCCGGAAAAGCGGTTGAAATCAGCCGCGACGTTGTCCCAGATCTGGTCGCCGTTCTCCTCCAGTTCCGCTTCCCCGTCCCGGTCGTCGTAATTATACAGGACGCCAAAGGTCCCAACGACATTCTCCTTTGCGATAAGTCCTGTCACAGTGGCGACCGTGGGTTTCCAGGAACCGAAGCCCTGGGGCCTGAAGATAACGGAAACAGGCTGCGCGATGCCGGCCAGGATCGAGTCATCGGAAGGGTTGACCTCATCCGTTTCAATGCCCATGCGGCCGGCGACCTGCCGGACATACTCCTCGGTAACGATGCTCTCATCCTCATAGAGCTCATCGACCATTCCGAAGTGACCGTTAACGGTGCCGAAGCCCTGAAGGAACCAAAGAACGATCGTGGACAGAACGATGATCGTGCCGGCTTTCCGGATGAACGACCAGCCGCGCTCCCACGTGGCGCGGAGAACGTTTCCGGCAGTCGGCATATGATACGCCGGCAGTTCCATAACGAACGGCGCAGGGTCGCCCGCAAACAGCTTCGTCTTTTTCAGCATGATGCCGGAG
>JAGDDE010000037.1 GCA_017958185.1 Lachnospiraceae bacterium
ACGACCAGCACGATGACGGCGATCCACAGAGCCGAATGGGTATTTCCTTTTCGAAGTGAGGTGTAGTTGTTCATACGGAGTTCCTTTCTCATTAAAGATGAGCGGTGGGTGGTTTTAGCTGCTGCAGCCGGCGGCAAGGGCGCCGTACGGTCTCGTTCTTGTAACCGTCTGTAGGAGCTAAAACGCCTGAATACTTTTTGCGGCCCCGCCCCGCCACAAAAGGCGGGGCCGTAAAAAGTTGGTTTGGGAAGTGCCGGTTCCCGATCTGTGGCTAAAGTCAGATCAGTCGATCTGAGTAGCGGAGGCGGTGATGGTGGCGTTGATCACGGTGGAAGCGCCTTCCGGAACTACGATACCTTCAACACCGGCAGCGATATTGCCAAGCAGAGTGTCGGCTTTGTCGTACAGCTCAACATTCTCCTGCTCGAAAGCCCACTCCCAAGACAGTTCGAACGTGTAATCGATAGCCTTGTTGGGATCGAAATCGTAGGACATCTTGAGACCGTTCTCCGTCATCTCCAGCTGGAAGTTGCTGCCGCCCTTGACGACCTGGCCGATAGCCGATTCGACGACGCTGATATAAGTAGCGCTGTCGGCGACCTTCTTCAGGATCGCGATGGCATCGAAGATGGAGCAGCCTTCCTCGGTCAGACCGTAGGATTCAGCCGCCGCAATAAGATTAGCAGGCAGTTCTGCATACAGCGCTTCGGCAAGATTCAGAGTCTTAGTACCAGTACCGTTCGAAATAATGAGATTCCACTTCACAGGAGCATAAGGCTTGTCAAGGTCGAAGGTATTCGTGTAACCATAGGTTCCATCTTCCGACTTTACAAGTTCCGTGTAATCGGTGTAGCCTTCGCCCGCAGGAAGGACTACATCGGACCACTTGGTGACCTCAAGGGCAAAGCGGGTGGCGACTTCGGGCGTTCCCTTTACGGAAGCCTTCAGGATATCATCGCCTGCGCCCTCGGAACTGGTGCCGGGAGCAACGACTTTGGTGATGTTCGCGGCAACGTCCGCGTCATCAGCCTTCATTACGACAGAGTATTCGCCTTCGTAAGCATTGCTGCCGGTCTCATCGGTCGCATACTTATCGGCAAAAACGGTCTGTCCCTCGACATCCAGAACGATGCCCCACTTCGCAACACGCGCGGTATCTTCGCCGGATACCTTGGTAACATACTTCGCAAATGTGCCGGAGATTGCACAAGTGCTGATCAGAACCGCAACCAGCAGAACGGAAGCAATTCTCATCATAGTGTTTTTCTTCATACGAAAAACTCCTTTCTGGTTATTTGTCCCCTTTGCCGGGGACGTTACTCTCCCCTCTCCGGGAATGTTTATACTCACCCCCGGCGTGGCTCCCGAGGGAAGAATACCTGTCACACTACTGTTGACAACTGATCTGCCGGATACCCGGCAAAGCGCAGGCGCTTCACTCCTGCTTTTCTTTTCTTGCGGCCTGCGCGGCACGGAGCTCTTCCAGTTCAGCCAGCAGGGCCTGCGTGTCATCGGCCGAGGCTTTTTCATAGCGCTTGCGCCGGATGACATCGTAGCCGACCAGCAGGACCACCGGCACGCCGATACAAATGATCAGGCCGGGAGTGGTCTGCAGGAACATTGCGACGTTTCCCATACCGGGGATGCGGAACTGGTACCGCCCTACCAGGTTTTCAGCCGGGACCGGCGTCGTATCCGCCGTGTTGTTGAAGTCGCCCTTGGTGCGGAAAGACAGTTTGCCGTTCTCGGTCAGGATCTCCACCACCCGGTGCGTGACCACGCTCGTGCCGTTGCCGTCCGGATCGAAGAACGAGATCACGTCCTCCAGTTTCACGTCCTCGGGCTTGACGGTCTTGTCGATGATCAGGTCGCCGCTGTCGATGAACGGATGCATCGAGTCGGTCAGCACGATCATGGGGCAGTACCCCAGGAAGGTGGGCACCCGATCCTTGTTCAGCAGACCCTTGATGATCATGGTGTAGTTCACGATCAGGATGGGGATCAGGATCACGCAGAGCACGATGCCGACGATGGTCCAGGCTTTATCGGATTTTTCCGGCTTTGCACTCTCGTCCTCTGCCTTTGCGCGGGGTGCGGAACGTGCCTTCGGCGCCGTGCCGGTCCTTCCGGAGAGATCCGGAGCCGCCGTTTGGGCGTTTCCTCTCTCTTCTGCTTCGGAATGTTCCATTTTTGCTCCTATTCTGAAGTCGCTCCGCTGCGGAACGGCATCTCTTTGGTCTGACGGGACCGGCAGGCGCCGGACCTTTTGTTTTTCTTCCTTGTTACCGTCTTGAGCACTTCTTGCGCACAGTTTCCCCTTCCCCGCAGGATTTCGGAAGCGACTCAAAACCTGCTGATACTATACTGCAGGCTCAAGAAGCCGGGCTGTTCGCCCGGATGAAATGCGGACAGATGGCGGTGCTTCCTGCCACAAGCGGGACTCTCGCCCCGTTTCTGTCGTTTTCGGTTCAAGATGACGCTGATATGGGGACAATTCGGCTCAGTTGTTCTGACTGCCGAAACAATTTTCCTAATCTTTGTCATCCAAGAGAAGATTACCCGTTCTCGCGGCAATTGTCAAGAAGATTTTTGTCCAAAACGTAAAAATCTTATTACAGACATCCGCGTCTGCTATGCCGAAAAGGCCGCCGGAAACTCCGGCGGCCTTTTCGTGACCGGTATTTTTATCCCTGTTCCTAAGCCTTCGCGCTGCCCTTTCCGTTCTTCTTCTTGAACAGGATCTTTCGGAACGCAACAACGTTCAGCACCGCGAACATCACGACCATGATCCCGAAGGTCATCCAGGCCATCCCCGGCGACTGCGGCGCCACGCCCATCAGCAGCAGCATGGGCGCGCCCAGCAGGATCGACCAGCCCTGCTGATACACGAGGTTGGCGGCAGCCGGCGTCTTGAAGGCGGGATCCGCCTCGCGCAGCAGGATCACGCCCGTGGAGGCCGTGCCGGTCAGCATGCCGTACAGCGAGAGGAA
>JAGDDE010000038.1 GCA_017958185.1 Lachnospiraceae bacterium
GAACTGCCCATCACCATGGGCGGTGCGTTCAACACCATGGCTTCCTTCTCCCGTTTCGGCACCTACAGCGGTGCTGCCTGCGCGGCTCTGGCTGAGGGCTTCCTGCGCGGCGAATGCGGCATGAAGGGCGTCATCGTCACCGACTTCTACGGCGACATGAACGGCAACCAGAACGTTGACCCGTACTTCGAGCAGGTCTACGGCACCTACGTCGGCGGCAGCGATATCCCCGACGGACAGCAGCCCAAGCAGGGCGACCACTTCGGCAAGTACGAGACCGGCTACGGCAAGATGGCCTGGGCAATGCGTGACTCCGCGAAGCGTCTGTGCTACCAGACTCTGTGGTCCTGCGCTATGAACGGCATCTCCTCCTCGACCAAGATCGTGCAGGTCACTCCTTGGTGGCAGCCGACCCTGACCGGCGTCTGCATCGGTCTCGGTGTTCTGTTTGCGGCCTGCGCTGCCTGGAGCGTGATCGCTCTCCTTCAGGAGAAGAAGAAAGAATCATAAGGCGGGCCCTCGGTCCGCAGAAACGCTGATCCGGAGCACACCCCCCTCCGGATAAAAAAGCCGCACCGGCCAAAGCGCCGGTGCGGTGTTTTTACTTTAGGTTCTATGTCAACAGTCGGGGCGGAGCTTTTGAAAAGTTCCGCCCTTTCGATCATTCTTTGGCTTTTCCATGATTACCTCTCCGCAAACCAGCGGATGATCATCACGATCCCGTACAGTACGGGCTGGTGGAGCAGGAAGATCAGCAGTGTGCGGCGGCCGATGGGCGCGAGCACGGGGACTCTGGTCTCATAGAAGGCGGACGGCAGGCGCTTTTCCTTGACGTAGCGTCCGGCCCAGGTACCCAGCAGAAAAACGAAGATCCAGGGGAGCAGCGGGAAGTAGTCGGAGGAATAGAAGTCCGGTGTAATGAGGCCGAACATGAACAGGCCCGGGATATTGGTCTGTACCCCATTGACAAACGGGGCGGTCAGGACGGTCCCCGCGGTGCAGAGCAGAGGCATCAGCCAGCGGGGCAGCCATTCCCAGAACGGCCGGGTCAGGGCAAAGAAGAGGATGCAGACCGCCATCATATGCAGGATGCCGAACCAGATATCCATGCCCATCAGCACGGTCACTAGCGTCACCAGAGCCGCTGCTGCGAGGGTCTTCAGTCCGCGCAGCCAGTTGTTCCGCGAAAAGTCGGAACTGATGCCGGCCAGAAAGATGAAGAGCCCGGCAAAGAAATAGTGCAGCACGTCCAGCACCGGGTTGGTGAAGAGCCAGAGAGGCATGCCCAGAAAGGCGACCAGATCATAGAGAAAGTGATGGATGACCATCAGGATAATGGCCACGCCGCGGGCCGCATCGATCAGATCGATGCGGCCTTCGGCTTTTTTGGGGGCCGAAGCGGCGTCTGCGGCAGGGGCAGCGGGAACCGTGGCCGGAGCGGTGCCCGGGGTGCAGGCGGCAGGGTCTGCAGCGGGGGTTTCCGGCTCAGTCTCTTCGGGAATGGACAGGGGATCGTTGTTCATAGAGCTGGCCTTACAAAAAGACCGGGGACAGGAGATGCCGTCCCCGGCGTGTGTGAGTTTTACAGCGGGAAGGGACCGTCTTTTCCTTTGCGGCTGTCATGCCGCGAAAGCGGCAGAGTGAAGGAGGCGGGCTGTCCATCCAGCCGGTAGGAGACCGTGACAGTGCGGGCATCGTCAGCCGAGACGCACACGTCCGCAGCCTCCCGCAGCCTGCGGAGCCGGCGGTAGAGGCGGATCTGCTCTTCCGAATAGGAAGACATATCGTCCGAGGTCAGGAATACCGAGCCAAACAGCGCGCAGACGCGGGCCAGGGCGGATTTTTGCGGCGGCGTGAGCTTCAGATTGTCTTCCCGCAGGAAGAATACGTCCGGATCCAAGCCGTAAGCGCGGCCGTTCAGCTGCCGCCGGAAGATGGAATTGAAGATCGCGTTGTGTGTGGAGACCCGCTCGCGGTGGATGATCTTCATGATCAGGGTATCGTCCCAGTCCAGTCCGACGTCGCAGCTGACGCGGCAGTAGTCGACCAGTCCGAAGGCGGGCATGACCGGCACGCCGCAGCCGAGGATGAGCTTTTCTCCCGCGGCTTCCCGCAGAAAGCGCATCGCGCGGATCATGCGGCCGGCGCGGGTCTCATGCTCCGTGCCGTAGGGCGCGGCCGCATAGAGAAAGTCCAGTTTGACCAGGTCGAAGCCCCATTCGTCGAACACGCGGCGGAAGGTCTCGCGCATGTAGGCGATGACCTCCGGGTTGTCGATATCCAGTGCGGCAAAGCCGCCCCAGTTGCTGCCGGCCTCCCAGGGCTCGCCGTCGTGCAGGAGCAGCCAGTCGGGATGGGTGCGGTACACCTCGGAAGTCAGCTGGCAGACGAAGGGCGCGAGCCACAGTCCGGCCAGAAAGCCCTTCTCATGGATGTCGTCTACTAGCGGCCGCAGTCCGTTCGGGAATTTGACCGGATCCGGCACGAGCCAGTCGCCCACGGCCGGTTCCCAGCCGTCGTCGATCTGGAACAGATCGCCTTTCTCCAGCACGCGCGCCGCGCCGGAAAGATCCTGCCGGATGTCGGCCTCGGAGATGTTTTCGTAGCGGTTGTACCAGCTGGAATAGCCGGCGAGCGGCGCGGCGGCGCGGGCGGGAAGTCCCAGCTGCGCGAACCAGCCGTCAAAGACCGCTTCTTCGCTCCCGGCATCGATATACAGATCGAAGAGCGGATACGGGCCGCCTTCCGTCCGGAGCCCTTCCGCATCGCGTTCCAGCGTCAGAAGGTTTTTGCCGGCGTCGTAGCGGAAAACGGTATAGCCTGGCGCTTCGTTCAGCGAGGCGAAGAGGCGGAAGTGTCCGCCCAGGCGGAAGTAGCAGTAGGAAAAGCCGTGCGTCTTTCCCGGCCGGATAGGATCCTTGATGAAATGATAGTCCCCGTAGCGGTCCAGACGGAACTTTTTCACGCCGAAGCCCGGTGTGAAATGCAGGGAGCGGATGCCGCTTTTCCGGGTATACTCCGGACAGTAGGTCCAGGTCTGGTAGCCGTTCATGAAGATCTTTTCGTGATCGGCCGTGATCAGCGGCAGCTCGGCCGAGATCTTTACGATCTGTCCGGCGGGAAGGTCGGCGGCAAGATGCAGCGGACCGGCGCCGGCGCGGCGGGAGCCGGAAAGCGCCTTCAGCGCCCCTTCGGGCGTACGGACCAGAGCGGACCAGGTGAGAGTAAAGAGCGGCGCCGGAGGCGCCGCTTTGGCGGATGGACTCATAGTTATTCTCCTGTTTCAGCCAGGTGACGGGCCTTCAGTTCTTCACTGTTGGCGGCAACGGTCTCGTCGGAGAGTTTGAAGCGGCGCAGGAAGATGAAGTAGGCGGCGATCAGCAGGGCGATGGGGATCAGCGTCATGAGCAGACGCAGGCCCAGCAGGGTCTCGGGCGTCTGGACTTCGATGATCTCCGTTTCTTCCGAGTTGCCGACCAGTCCGATCAGATCCAGCCCCACGCCGGCGGCAAAGACCGAAAAGCCCGAAGCGGCCTTGACCACGAAAGTCTGCATGGAGAAGATCACGCTTTCTTCGCGGTGGCCGGTCTTGAGCTCGCCGTAGTCCACGCTGTTGGACAGGAAGACCGTCGTCAGCACGGACAGGATGCCGTTTGCGGTAAAGACCAGCGCGCCGGGCAGGCAGATGAGCAGCAGGCTGCCGGAAGCGCCCGCCATACACAGGACAAGGATGAGCAGATAGCCCAGCATGGCCAGCCCCAGACTGACGCGGAAGATGAAGGTGTTGCTTTTGAACTTGCGCAGCAGCGGGTAAACGACCATCATGCCGACGATCTGCATGGCGCCGCCCACGGTGGAGAAGATGGTGTAATTGCCCTTCCAGCCCATGCCGCCCATATCATACTTGAAGAAGAAAATGATCAGATTGGACGTGAGATACAGGGCGCAGTTGATGAGAATGATGGAAAGCACCACGATCAGCGCCTGATCGTTGCGGAACAGGGCCCGGAACATCTGGCCGACGGAGGTGGTCTCCATCTTCCCGGGATCTTCCCGCTCCCGTACAAAGGCGCAGCAGATGACTTCCGTCACGACGAAGACCGCCGCGACGATCAGCGCGAGCCACTGGAAGCCGGTCCGCTCATTGCCGCCGCCCAGCGCTTCCACGGCCATCATGGTGCCCATGGCCATGATCGCGGCGCCGACACCGGCGCAGGTACGGCCGATCACGGAGAGGTTCTCCGTTTCGGCAGGGGTATTGGTGATCGCGGGGATCATGGACCAGTACGGGATGTCCATCATGGTGTACGTCATGCCCCACAGGATATAGATGACGGTGAAGAAGATCATCATGCCGGCTTCGGAGAGCCCGTGCGGCGCGGCATAGAGGGCGTAGAGGACAAGGGCGTTGAGCACGGTCCCGGTGAAGAGCCAGGGCCGGAAGCGTCCCCAGCGGGTGCGGGTCTTTGCAACGAGGATCCCCATAAAGGGGTCGTTGACGGCGTCAAAGATCCGGGCGATCATCAGGATCAGTCCCACGAAGGAGGACGACAGTCCGATGATGTCTTTGTAGTAGTACAGGACGTAGTTGGCGGAAAGCGCATAGACCATGTCCTTGCCGACGGCACCGATACCGTAGGCGATCTTCTGTTTGAGGGTGAGCTGCTGCATAAAGGGGGCCTCCAGGCTGCTTTTTTTCAAATGCGTTTACGCATTGATCTCAAAGAAAAGAGAAACCGGCTCCGTCCGGGGCGAGGAGATGCGCAGCGTAGCGGTACCGGAACGCCCGGCCGTACGCAGGTAGGTGCCGGTCATGCCGCCTTCGGCGGTGACCGTATCCGGCCCGATGAGCTCGGCGGCGCCCGTCAGCGAAAGCTTCAGGGGCAGCGCCGCGTACGGTGCCGGGTTGTTGTTTTCGTCCAGGACGCGGATGCGCACGGCGCAGGCATCGTAGGTATCGCCCTCCTCCAGCAGCTGTTTGCTTGCCCTCGCCTCCAGATGCAGCACGGAGCCGGGGGTTCGCACCGCGGTGGCGATGGTCTCGCCGCCGCGTTTCGCCGCAAAGCGCCAGGTCGTGGTCTTTCCGCCCCAGTTGCCGACATATCGGCTGAAAAGATCCACACCGTCGGAGAAGGTCATCCGGTACCGGAACATGGCCCAGGCCAGACGAAGTTTCCAGATAAAGGAAAGGTTGGTGAAGCCGACCCGTTCCGCCTCGAGCAGGCAGCGCCGGATCAGATCCGCTTTCCGGGGAGCAAAGCCTTCCTGTGTTTCGAGCAGCTCGCCGATCTTGTCGTCGATCAGGATGGGCTCGTGCGGCAGCGTGCCGTCTTCGGGGGCTTTGAAGGTCGTGACGTACTGGTCGTTTTTATAGAGTTCCACCTCGTCCGCATTGGTAAAGGCGTAGATGGGCCCGATGTTGCCGCCCGGATAATCGCCGATGTCCATGGAAGAGCCGATCTCCAGCACGGGCGAGGCATCGGACTGGCTGGCATAGAGGGCCGCCGCCGTCTTGGGATTGCGGAAGGCATCCATGACGCCGTGATAACAGATACGGTCGCCGGAACCGAAATCCCGGTGGGTCTGATAGTCGAACATGCACCAGCCGATGAAGCCGGCGTGGCCGCCGTCCGCCATGGCTCCCCGCAGCACGGCCGCGTGGCGCAGCGCCTGTTCCTGCCGCTGCGACCAGGGATCGGAGGCTTTGGTCGGGAACATGTGGCCCACGGACTCGGAGATCAGCAGGGCCTTTTCCGGATCGGGGGTCACGTCCTTTTTGGACCGGACGGGCTTGTTGCTGCCGGTATAGGAAAAGTCGTTGTAGGCGTAGACGTCTTCGAGCAGACTGCTCTTTTCGATGTAGCGGACGCCGCCGGTGGCGCGGGTATGGTCCAGACGGTGCGCGGCCGCATTGGTACGGCCGTAGAAATCGTCAAAGTCCTGGCTTTCGTTGATGCGTACTCCCCAGAGGATGATGCTGGGATGGTTGCGGTTCTGCAGGACCATTTCCTTCACGTTTTCGACCGCGTGATCCTGCCAGGCCTCGTCGCCCACGTGCTGCCAGCCGGGGATCTCGGTGAAGACCATCAAGCCCAGCCGGTCGCAGGCATTCAGGAAGTGCTGGCTCTGCGGATAGTGGGACGTCCGGACCACGTTGCAGCCGAGTTCCTCTTTCAGGATGCGGGCATCTTCTTCCTGAAGATGCGCCGGCGCGGCGTAGCCCATATACGGGAAACTCTGGTGGCGGTTCAGGCCGCGCAGGAAGCATTTTTCCCCGTTCAGATAAAAGCCGTCCGCCTTCCACTCCGCAGTCCGGAAGCCGAAGGTCACGGAGCACTTGTCCGCAAGTGCGCCGGAGGGGGAGAGCAGCGAGATCTCGGCCGTATACAGGAAGGGAGAATCCGGCGTCCAGGGACGGGCTGTCTGCATGGTCAGATCGAAAGTGGAGCCGGTCCCGGTCAGTTCGTAGTCGCAGCTTTCGTTCTGGTCCAGGATGCGGATGCGTACGCGGGAGGTCTCCCCGACGAGGGTCAGGTCGATATGGGCGCGGTTGACGGTAGGCGTGGTGATGACGGCATCTTCGATATAGTTTTCCGGGCGCACCTCGAGCCAGGCCTCCCGGTACAGCCCTCCGTAGGTGAGGTAGTCGATCGCGTACCCGAACGGCGGGACGGAAGGGTTCTCCGTGCAGTCCAGACGGACCGCCAGACGGTTTTCCTCCCCGAAGCGCAGCAGGGACGTGATCTCCACCCGGTAGGCGGTGTAGCCGTTGTAGTGCGTTCCTACCTCCGCACCGTTCACAAATACGGTCGCGATATGGGCGGCGCCGTCCAGCCGCAGGAAAATATGACGGCCGGCCCAGTCGTCCGGCGCCACGATCTTGCAGCGGTAGCCGCAGACCATTTCATAATCGGAGGGATCGGCATAGTGCAGCGGGAGCGGACGCACGCTGTGCGGCAGGCGCACGCTCCGTGCCTCCTCTTTGAACGTGAGGAAGTCCTCGCTCCAGGTTTCAGTGAATTCCCAGTGGTTGCAGAGACTGATCATATGAAAGACTCCTTTGTCAAAACTCCCGGCCGAAGGGAACAGGAGGGGAAAATACGGATACTGCCAAGTTTTTTATCAGTATATCACAATTCTCTTCTGCGGGCAACCGCGAGCGGCCGTCCAGGAGAAAAATCCTTTCCCCGCGGAAGGCGGCTGCTTCGGGGAGGCGGGACCCTGCCGTACCGCCGGCCGGAGGAGCCTTTTCCGCAATGTTTCATTGAAACGCGGAAAAGAGTATGCTACAATACCGTGGGGGACCGGGAAGACGGTCTCCGGGGAGAACACCGACGGTTATGGGAAAAATCTTTTACATCATGGGAAAGAGCGCATCGGGCAAGGACCGGCTGCAGACCGCGCTGAAGGAGATCTTCGGCGAAAGGCTGCGCACCGCGGTCCTGTACACGACGCGCCCCATCCGCAGCGCCGAGACCGAGGGGGTCTCGTATCATTTTATCTCGGCGCAGCGCTTTGAAGAACTGAAAGCGGCCGGGACAGTGATCGAGAGCCGGCTGTATCATACCGTTCACGGGCCGTGGATCTACGCGACCGTGGACGACGGGCAGATCCGCCCCCAGGAGGCCTCGTATCTGATCGCCGGAACGCTGGAATCGTATACCGCCACGAGGGACTACTTCGGCGCGGAGACGGTCGTACCGCTGTATATCGAAGTGGAGGACGGGCGGCGCCTGCAGCGCGCCCTGCTGCGGGAACGCAGCCAGGAGCACCCCAAATATGCGGAGATGTGCCGGCGCTTCCTTTCGGACAGCGAAGATTTCTCCGAGGAGAAGATCGCCGCGGCCGGGATCGGGAAGCGGTATGAGAACAACGATTTCGACGAGTGCCTCGCCGAGCTGGCGGCCGTCATCCGGAAGGGGCTGCAGTGAGCCGCCCGGAGGAGGTCCTGCGCCGGGCCGCTTTGCGCGGCCAGCTTTCGCATGCGTATCTGTGGGAAGGACCGGCCGGACCGGAGCGCCTGGAACGCGCCCGGAAAGCTGCTGCGGCGATCCTCTGCGAAAAGGGCACCGGCTGCGGGCAGTGTGCTTCCTGCCGCGCGGCAGCCGGGCACAATCATCCGGATATCCTGGAGGTAACGCATGAAAAGGACGGTCTGATCTCCGTCCGGGAGATCCGGGAGCAGCTGGTGGACGACATGGGCATCCGCCCGTACCGCTCCGCCCGGAAGATCTATCTGGTCGACGAGGCGGACAAAATGAATCCGCAGGCGCAGAACGCCCTGCTGAAGACTTTGGAGGAGCCTCCGGAGTACGGACTGATCCTCCTCCTCACAGATAACCGGAACGCGTTTCTGCCGACGGTCCTTTCGCGCTGCGTGACGCTCTCCGACAGCGCGGAGAACGGCCCGGACGAAGAAACGGAGGACGTTCTTTGTGAAAAACTGCGGGCTGCCCTGCGGAGAGCGCCGTACCTGAGCGCCGGCGAGATCGCGGGACTGGGCACCGAACTGAAACTGCGGGAGACCGGCGGCGCCCGGATCCGGGTCTGGGAGCTGCTGCGGCTGTACTGGCGGGATCTGCTCCTGGAGCGCCTGGGGCAGACGGCCGGCCTGGAGTTCCCGGAGGAGAGAGGCAGCCTGAGGCTGCTGAACGAACATCTGAGCGACAGGGAAGCCGGGCGGCTGTGGGAGGCGATCACGGAAGGCGAGCGCCGCACCCGCGCCAATACGAGCCCGGAGCTGGCCCTGGAGGCTTTTTTCCTGCAGCTGCGCGCGGCGCTGCGGCAGGAGAACGAGAGTGATAGATAGAAGGAAAGGAAAGATCGATGAAAGCAGCAGGCGTACGTTTCCGCCGCGCGGGCAAGGTGTATCCGTTCAACCCGGGCGATCTGGAAGTGAAAAGAAATCAGAAAGTGATCGTAGACACGTCCTGGGGTCCGGAGATGGGCACGGTCATCTACGTGGAGGAAGACCATCCGGAAGAAAAGGAGATGCGGAAGATCATCCGCATGGCTACGGCGCAGGATCTGGAAATGGCGGGCAGGAACCGGGAGAAGGAGCCGGCCGCCTTCAGGATCTGCAAGGAAAAGATCGAAAAACGCGGACTGGCCATGAACCTGGTCGCCGTGGAATATACGTTTGACGGGAGCAAGATCCTGTTCTATTTCACCGCGGACAACCGCATCGACTTCCGGGAACTGGTGAAGGATCTGGCTTCGGTCTTCCATACGCGCATCGAACTGCGCCAGATCGGCGTGCGCGACGAGACCAAACTGATCGGCGGGCTGGGCATCTGCGGCCGCGAACTGTGCTGCCACAGCTATCTGTCCGAGTTCGCGCCCGTGTCCATCCGCATGGCCAAGGAGCAGAACCTTTCGCTCAATCCCACCAAGATCTCCGGCACCTGCGGCCGGCTGATGTGCTGTCTGAAGAATGAAGAAGAGACCTACGAATACCTGAACAGCCGGATCCCCGCCGAGGGAGACACCGTAACGGCCAAAAACGGCAATATCAAAGGCGTGGTCCAGAGCACCGACGTGCTCCGCCAGACGGTCAAGGTGCTCTTCACCGCCGAAGACGGCAGCGCCGAACTGAAGGAATTCAAGGCGGACGATCTGAGGTTCACGCCCCGCCACCACGGGCGGCGCCGCATGACCGACAAGGAAAAACAGGAGGCCAGGGAACTGGAAGCGCTGGAAAACGAGGACCGCCGTTCGCGTTCCCGTCTGGACTGACATGGAACGGATCGATCTGTTGGGCAGAAAAAACTACCGGCTGATCCAGGATACGGACGCGTTCTGCTTCGGCATGGACGCGGTGCTCCTGGCGGATTTCGTACAGGCCGGCCCGGAGGACGCGGTGCTGGACCTGGGCACCGGCAACGGGGTGCTGCCGCTGCTGCTGGACGGCCGGGACAAAGGCGGCTGTTTTACGGGGCTGGAGATCCAGCCGAAGGCCGCCGCGCTGGCCTGCCGCAATATGGTCCTCAACGGCCTGCAGGAGAAGGTGCGCATCGTATGCGGCGACCTGAAAGAGGCTTCGGCGCTGCTTGGGAGGGCGGCCTTTTCCATCGTCGTGACCAACCCGCCGTACATGAACGAAAACCAGGGGCTGGTCAACCCGGACGAGGCCAAGGCGGTGGCGCGGCATGAGCTGCGCTGCACGCTGGAGGACGTGATCCGGGAATCAGCGGCGGTGCTTCAGCCCGGCGGCCGCTTCTTTATGATCCACCGTCCCCGGCGGCTGACGGAGATCCTGACCCTGATGAGCCGCTTCGGACTGGCGCCCAAGCGCCTGCGCTTTGTGCACTCCTTTGCGGACAGCCCGGCCGAGATGGTCCTGGTCGAAGGCGCGCGCGGCGGGAAGCCGTGGATCAAAACGATGGCGCCCCTGATCGTTTACGGCGCCGGCAGGGAGTATACGGCGGAGATCCGCCGGATCTACTTCGGGGAGGAAGAAGCATGAGCGGGACTCTGTATCTCTGTGCGACGCCCATCGGGAACCGGGAAGATATCACGCTGCGGGCCCTGCGCGTGCTGCGGGAGGCCGACGTGATCGCCGCAGAGGACACGCGCCGCAGCCGGATCCTGCTGGATTCCTATGAGATCAAAAAACCGCTCGTGAGCTATCACGAGCACAACAAATACGAACGCGCGGAGGAACTGGTCGGAAGGCTGCTGGCGGGCGAGAACATCGCGCTCATCACGGACGCCGGCACGCCGGTCATTTCCGATCCGGGCGAAGTGCTGGTCATCCGGGCCCGCGAGGCGGGCATCCCCGTGACGGCACTGCCGGGGCCCTGCGCGCTGGTCGACGCCCTGAGCCTTTCCGGGATCTCCGGCCGGCGTTTCGCCTTTGAGGGCTTTCTGCCGGTCTCCGGACCGGAGCGGCGGGAAGTTCTGGAAGCCCTGCGCCGGGAGGAGCGGACCCTGATCCTTTACGAAGCGCCCCACCGGCTGCTCCGCACGCTGGACGATCTGCGGGAAGTGCTGGGGGACCGCCGCGTTTCGGTCTGCCGGGAACTGACCAAGATCCACGAGGAAGTGCTTTCGCTCACACTGGAGGAGGCCGCC
>JAGDDE010000039.1 GCA_017958185.1 Lachnospiraceae bacterium
CGATCCTGCGGCTCGATCTTGCGGAAACAGGGCCGGAAGCTGTAGCACAGGCGATCGAGGCGCTTCGAATTCGGGAGGACGTGCTCAGTGTCGGTCCGGATCATATCCTAAGTCTCTGCTCCACGGTCCCCAATGACCCGTTTTATTCCTTTTATCAGTGGGGACACGGAATGATCGGTCTGGAGCAAGCCTGGGATATTGAAACAGGATCTGATTCTGTAACGGTGGCAGTGATCGACTCCGGTATCGACAGTACCCACCCTGACCTGATCAACCGTGTCGATGTTTCCCGCAGCCGGGACTTTACATTGGGAGATCCTGTTCCGGCCTATCTGGTGACAGAAGATCCTTATCCTCCTTATGGACATGGTACCATTGTTGCCGGGATCATAGGTGCGGAAGGCGATAATGGGATTGGCATCTGCGGAGTATGCTGGGACGTACAACTGGTTTCCTACCGGGTCTTTGACGCGGACGGAGTCGGATACAGTTCCGACGCGGTTCTTGCGATCGATTACGCGTACTACTACAACATCCAGATCATCAACATGAGTTTTGGGTGGTATAACGATAACACAACCTTTAATGACCATTTGAATATTGCCATCAGCAACTTTCCGGGATTAGCGGTTTGTGCGGCTGGAAATGACGGGTATGATAACGATTCCTATTATATCTATCCGGCCAATTACAGTCTTTCGAACCTTATCACTGTCGGAGCAAGTGATATTCATGACGAAATATGGGAGGATTCTAATTACGGACAGGCAAATGTAGATTTATTTGCTCCGGGTGTGGATATTTATTCTTCCTTTGCCGGAGGCAGCATAGGCTTGGGAGACGGAACGTCTTTTGCAGCACCTTACGTCAGTGGTGTGGCGGCGCTGCTACTGTCAAAGAATCCAAATCTGACGCCGCAGATGCTGAAGCATATCATCATGGACTATGCCGAGACAGTTTACGATGCCTTGAACAGCGACGTATTCGGCTCCTATTGCGTCAGTGGGGGCAGGCTGAACGCATATAACGCGCTGTCCCACTCCTCTAACCCCTTTGCCTATGCCTCTTTAGGCATCCACAGCGGGCACAGATACTACTGTACCTGCTGCAATGAAACCATAAGCACGTCAGCACACAACTGGCTCCAGCGCCCCGGCGGATGGATCTGTGGGACCTGCGGACAGTGGACGACCGCCATACCAACTCCATTCGGTGAATAAAAAGGAGGAAAATCCCCTTGAAAAACAAGAAACGAGTCTGGACGATAGCGGGGACCGGTGCGGTGATACTGATCTTGGCTGTAGCGCTGCTGATCATGTCCGCATCAAAGCCTGCGGAAAGGTTTAAACCTACTATTGACACGGAAAAAGGTTATGTCGAGGAGACAGATACAGAAAAGATCGTTCCCGGGTCAAATTTTATGTCCCTTTGGTCATTAGATTGGTGGTATTGGTTTTCGACTGATGAGGACCGTCTATTACTATGACGGCAGCCTAAATGAGGAGGCCCGTGAATTATGTTCCGACGAGTGGTTCGTAGATCTGGTGCGGAAGTACAAACCAATTCGCGGGGTCGGGGTTGAAGTTCCTTCTCCCCCACCTGAATACGACTTGGCGGAGGCCTTTGAGTTTTTAAATGCCTATTGGTACCATATCTTTGTCGATACAGGTCATTATGAAGTAGCGCGGCAATTTGCGGTCTCACCTGAAATGCTTGCCTATCTGGACGAACTGGGCCCCGAACCGGAGAGAAAACCAATGGAGCAGTTCAGCGATCTGCCGGAAGAAAAACGCCTTGCCATTGAGAATGACTGGAGTGTAGTAAGCAACGAACCGTTGTTCCCCGATACAAAACCCGGACCCGGGCATCCGACGCACAGCTACATGGGGACCTTCGGTGATGACTGTCAGGTCATTATGAGCGCCGGGACCTACTCTGTTCTTCCGGCGACCCATTACCGCGTGGGATATTGTGTTTCCGGCATTTGGCTGCCAGGCCATAATGTGGGTTTCTTTGTCTATAGAAATGGTCAATGGCTCGGCCTGAATACCGCTTATGCGCTCGGTTACTTGAGCAGGCAGGACCTCAAGGAACTGGCAGCCTTGATACAACCCCAGCCCCTGAATCCGTCCATCCTCTCGGTTACCTGAGCAGGCAGGACCTCAAGGAACTGGCAGCCTTGGTACAACTCCTGCCCTGGAAGTACCCGCTGACTGTTGTTGTACCTTTCTGCATGTCCTCTTATCCGGCTAACACAAAACCCGAGGGCGGTACTTCCTTACGAAGTGCCGCCCTCGGGGCTCTATTTTGTGAGTGCAGACCGGACCGATCACTTGCCGGCGGGCTTGCGGACGAAGGTCTCCTTCATCTCAACGTTCTCGTACACCGCCTTGACTTTGTAGGCGGGAGCCGCCTTGGCCATCTCGGTATACTTCGGACCGAAACCTTCGTTGCGCTTTTCTTCGGCCAGTTTGGCCAGGTTCTTGGCTGTGGCTTCGGCATCGTGGTCATTGATGCAGTGGATCACGTACCAGCACTTGTCGGATTCGTGATAGTAGACGACATACTGATCGTCCTCCAGATCCTTGCCCTGAGTATACAGGAGGTTGATGTTCTCCGTATCGTTGCGGAGCAGGGAAACGGGATTGTAGTAGGTGGCGAAGCCGGTATATTTGGTCTTGACTGCGTCGGCGGAGTTGCCGGAGGACCACTCCTCCTTGATCTTGTTTGCCAGTTCTTCGTTGTAGACGTAGGGTTCTTCGCCTTCCTCGGCCTCCTTCATGTCGGCCTCGGCCGTGGTGGCGATGCGGAAGTAATCGACCGTGAAGGTATCGCATTCATCCAGAGAGACGTCGACGCTCAGGTTCTGTTTGACGGCGTCCATCACTTTCATGGCAAGAGAGTTGCGGTTGACGAACTCAAGGAGTTTTTCATCGGTCGGGCTGCCGATGCTCTGGAACAGGGCGTCCGCGTAATAATCACGCAGTCTCTGTACGAACTCGCGGCCTTTGGTGATGTCCTGCTCAGTCAGGCTCACGCCCAGAGACTCCGCCTGATCGCAGAGCACATAGCGCTGCAGGATCTGGGACATGACGTCTTCCTTCAGAAGGTCGCCCATGGTCCGGCCCAGGTTGTAGTTGCCAATGATATCCCACATGTTGCTGGTGCCGTAGTACTGCGCGTAAAGGCTGGCGTACTGTTCTTCCTGATCCCACTGGGTCAGGCGGAGCCAGAACATGGCTTCATCCATGTAGATGTTGGTCGTTCCGTAGGTGGCGGCCACAGTCCTGCTGTAGTCTGCGGGCTTCAGGGCGCAGCCGCCCATCAGAAGTGCGGCGGCCAGCAGCGCGGCGGCGAGTGCAGTGAGTTTTTTCATGGTATTCCTCCGAAATAAAACATTTCAGCCGTGTCAGTATACTGCTTTTTCGGCCGGTCTGCAAGTGTTTTTGTCACAAATTCACGGCAAATTCACAGAAGCCGGGCGCGGGGATCCCTCCGGTGCGCAGAGTTGCCCCAGAGCGCTCACCAAAGTGTCCGCTTCTCCAAGCAGCTGTTCGGCCGAGGCAGCCTGGCCGGGGGCAAACTGCAGCTGCAGCGAAGGACTTTCACCGGCTTTGAGACGCAGCCGTCCCTTCAGGCCGCGCGCGAGTTCCACAAAGGCAGCAGGATCGTACGGCGCCTCCTTGACCAGCTTCACCGTGAGCGCGCGGGAGTCCCCGGTGAGTTCGCTGATCCACGCCTCGTGCGCCCGGCCGCGCAGCAGCGCGATCCGCAGCAGATGCTGCAGGCTCCGCGGGATCTCGCCGAAGCGGTCGATGAGCTCGTCCTGCATTTCCTCATAGTCCTGCTGCGAGGCAATGAAGGAGATGCGGCGGTACACGTCCATCTTCTGGTTTTCGTTGGGGATATAATCCGGCGGGATGTTCGCGTCCATGGCCAGATCGACCGAGGTGACGAAGGTCTGCGGCTTTGCCTCACCGCGCAGTTCACTGACCGCCTCGCCCAGCATGCGGCAATAGAGATCGTAGCCGACGGCTTCCATGTGCCCGTGCTGCTCCGCGCCGAGCAGGTTGCCCGCTCCGCGGATCTCCAGGTCCCGCATGGAGATGCGGATGCCGGATCCCAGTTCCGTATAGTCGCGGATGGCAGTCAGGCGCTTTTCCGCCACCTCTTTGAGCAGGCGGCCGCCCCGGTAGAAGAGGAAGGCGTACGCGGTGCGGTTGGAGCGGCCTACGCGTCCGCGCAGCTGGTAGAGCTGTGCCAGCCCAAAGCGGTCAGCATCCTGGATGATGATAGTGTTGACGTTGGAGATATCCAGTCCGGTCTCGATGATGCTGGTAGAGACGAGCACGTCGATGCTGCCGCTTATGAAGTCGAACATGATCTGCTCCAGTTCGCGTTCCTTCATCTGTCCGTGCGCGAAGGCGACTTCCGCGTCCGGAACGAGCGAGCGCACGCGGCTCGTCACCTCCGTGATATTTTTCACCTGATTGGACACGTAATAGACCTGGCCTCCGCGGGCCAGTTCCCGGGCGATCGCTTCCCGGACGATCTCCTCATTATATTCCGCCACGTACGTCTGGATGGCCACGCGGTCCATGGGCGGCTCTTCGAGCAGGCTCATATCGCGGATCCCGGTGAGGCTCATATGCAGTGTCCGCGGGATGGGCGTGGCGGTCAGGGAGATCACGTCCACGTTTTCCCGCAGCTTTTTGATCTTTTCTTTATCGGACACCCCGAAGCGCTGTTCCTCATCGATGATCAGCAGGCCCAGATCCTTGAACCCCACATCTTTGGAGAGCAGGCGGTGTGTGCCGATCACGATATCCACGCGGCCCTGCTTCAGGCCTTCCACGGCCCGCCTTTGCTGGGCCGGGGTGCGGAAGCGGCAGAGCAGCTCCACGTTGACCGGGTAGTCGCGCATGCGCTGCAGAAAGGTGTTGTAGTGCTGCTGCGCCAGGATGGTGGTCGGCACCAGATAGGCGACCTGCTTGCTTTCCTGCACGGCCTTGAAGGCGGCCCGGATGGCGATCTCCGTTTTTCCGAAGCCCACGTCACCGCAGATGAGCCGGTCCATGATGCGCGGACTTTCCATGTCCTTTTTCACAGCTTCGATGGCCCTGGCCTGATCTTCGGTCTCCTCAAAGGGGAATTGTTCCTCAAATTCGCGCTGCCAGAGCGTATCGGGACCGTATACGAAGCCGTCCGGCCGCCGGCGCGCCGCGTACAGGGCTACCAGGTCTTTGGCGATGGCGCCCACTTCCTTCCGGACGCGGGTCTTGGTCTTCTGCCATTCGCTGCCGCCCAGCCGGTTCAGCCGGGGGACGTTCTCGGCCCCGGCGGAGGCGTATTTCTGCAGGCGGTCCAGCTGGGTGACGGGCACATAGAGGTTCCCGCCGTCCCCGTAAGTGATCTTGAAGAAGTCTTTTTCTATCTGATTGATGGTCTTTTTTTCGATGCCCTGATAGATGCCCAGACCGTGTTCCTCGTGGATCACGTAATCGCCGGGCTTTAAGTCCGCGGGACCGGCGACGCGGCGCCCGCTGCCGGCCGAGGAGGTCCTCCGCCGGCGCTTTTCCCGTTTGCCGAACAGATCGCCTTCGGAGATGACGGCCAGGCGCAGCTCCGGATATTCAAAACTGCGGTGGATATTGCCGTAGGTGACCAGCACCTGCCCCGGGTATACCTCTTTGTCCGCCTCTTCCGCGAAAAAGGCGCCGATCCCCTCCTCGGCCAGATCGCGGGCCAGGCGCTCCGCCCGGCTGCGCGAGCCGGAGAGCAGGATCACGCGGTGGCCGTCCCGCTTCCAGGAGAGCAGATCTTTGATCATGAGATCGAACTGCCCGCCGTAGGAGTGGATGCTTTTTACTGCCGGATGGTAGGCGGTGGCGGCGGGCACCGGGTCCCCGCGGTAGTCGAGGCCGGAGAGCAGCAGAGTGTGCGGCCGTGCCAGTTTTTTCCATAACAGTTCCGGTGCCCAGAGCGTGGGGATCTGCCCGGGATCTTCGCCCTGCTCCCGCGCCTGCTCGGCGCGGCGGATCATGCTCTCCTGGAATTCACGCGAGACGCCTTCCGCCTTCTCGCGGATCCGGGCAGGCTCGTCGAGCACCAGATAGTCAGAACGGCCGAAGTAGTCGAGCAGACTGGCGGGTCCGCCGCTGCCCTCGGAGGCAGTGAAGATCTCCGCCGATTCCAGGTTTTCTATGCTGCGCTGGGTCTCCGGGTCAAAACTGCGCAGGGAGTCGATCTCATCGCCCCAGAATTCGATGCGCAGGGGGCTTTCCTCCGCCGCCGGGTAGACGTCCAGGATACCGCCGCGCAGGCAGTATTCGCCGGGCATGGTGACCTCGGCCGTATGTTCGTAGCCAAGCTGAGTCAGACGGGCGGCGAGGGCCGTCATATCGGCTTCATCGCCGGGACGCAGGGTGATACTGTTCCTGCGAAGCACTGCCGGGTCAGGCAGGCGGTCCAGCAGTGCGTCAACGGTGGTGACGAGCACGGCCGGCGTGCCGGAGAGCAGCTGCTTTAAGGCGGTCATGCGCTGGCGCGTCAGGAACATGCCGCGCACGTCGGAATGGAAGAAGAGCAGGTCGCGCGCCGGATACAGCAGCGCGGGCTGCGCAAAAAAGGTCTGCGCGTCATCCAGGATCTCCCGGGCGCGCACTTCGTTGTATGTCAGGAACAGAACGCTGCGGGAAGGCTCCGTCAGTTCCGCCGCCAGATGCACTTCCTGCGAATCCGCGCACCCGGACACAGAAACAGGGGACGCTCCGGTCCGGAGGTCCCCGATCATATGATCCAGATACGGAAGCCCCGTCAGCGGGGCACGGAAAGAACGCGGCATGGCGGATGATCTCCCTGTGTCGGTTTATCGGTCTTCAGCGGGCAGAGGGGCTGTTCCCCGGTCTGCGGAGGCTGCGGATGCCGGCTCGGCAGCCCCGGCCCCGGCAGGGACCGCGCCCGGCGTTTCGACAGGCGCCGGGCTGTTCGTCTGCGCTTCGGAGGGTGCCGGGCTTAGGGTCTGCGTTTCGGAGGGCGCCGGTGCCGGAAGACTGGCGGGAGCCCTCTCTTTTTTCGGTTTCGCCGGTTTCTGATTATAGCGGTTCATGGCGGCCTCGGCCCCGCGGGAAAGGAAGCACAGGGCGGCTTCGGCCGCCAGGTCGTATTCGGCACGGACGGCCTCGAGCTCCGAG
>JAGDDE010000040.1 GCA_017958185.1 Lachnospiraceae bacterium
AGAGACCGGGGGCGGCCAGAGGCCGCCCCCGGTCTCTGTCTCCTGACGGGAAGACGGGCGGGGCACCCCGCCCGTTCTTAATATCATCTTAATGTGAGCGAAAAAGCCTTAACACGGCCTTTTTGCGGAGGAAGGTATAATATGATCGGGAAAAAGGAGGGTAAAATGAAAACGTTCCGTAGTTTGATCCGTGATCTTTCGCCGTTTCAGCTGATCCTGCTGGGGTTTGCCGCAGTGATCCTGCTGGGCATGCTCCTGCTGATGCTGCCTTTTTCCGTGCAGGGGCCGGATCACGCGACCTGGGACGAGGCTCTGTTCACCTCCGCCTCGGCGGTCTGTGTGACGGGTCTGGTCGTCCGCGATACCGCGCTGTTCTGGTCGCCTTTCGGACAGGCCGTGATCCTGATCCTCATTCAGATCGGCGGATTGGGCATCGCCGCCGCCTTTTCGGTCCTGATGCTGCTGGCCGGCGGCCGCATGACGCTGCGTCAGCGAAGCACCCTGCAGGAGGCGCTTTCGGCGCCCCAATTGGGCGGTGTGGTCCGCTTTGCTCGGCTGATCGTGCTGACGACGCTCGCGGCGGAAGGGCTCGGCGCGCTTCTCATGCTGCCCTCTTTCTGCCGCCTGTACGGACCTTCCGGCATCTGGATGGCGGTCTTTCATTCGGTCTCGGCGTTCTGCAACGCCGGCTTCGATGTGATGGGCGCGCAGACCGGCGCTTTTTCCTCTATGACGGGCGTCCCGGGCGCCTTGATCCTCAGTGTACTGATGCTGCTGATCATCGCGGGAGGGATCGGTTTCCTGACCTGGGAGGACCTGTTCACGCACGGACTGCGTCTGTCGCGGTACCGGATCCAGAGCAAGGTGAGCCTGACGGCCGCCGCCGTACTGATCGTACTGCCTGCGGCCTATTTCTTCTTTTCCGATTTTTCCGGGCTGCCGGCGGGAGAGCGCGTCCTTTCGTCTCTGTTTCAGGCGGTCACACCCCGCACGGCCGGCTTTAACAGCGCGGAGATCGGCGGCATGACGCAGGCCGGCAGAGCGGTCATCATCGTCCTGATGCTGATCGGCGGCTCTTCCGGCTCGACAGCCGGCGGGATGAAGACTTCCACGGCGGCCGTCCTGGCGGCCAATACTGCGGCGGTGTTCCGCCGGCGGCGCGACCTGCAGCTGTTCGGCCGCCGGGTGGAGGAGCAGACCGTGCGCCAGGCATCCACGCTGGTCCTGCTGTATCCGCTGCTGGCTCTGACCGGCGCGCTGCTGCTCTGCGCGGCGGAGGGCCTGACGTTCGAGACCTGCTTTTTTGAGACCGTGTCGGCGATCGGCACCGTGGGACTTTCCCTGGGCATCACGCCGGCACTGGGTATCTTTTCGCGGCTGGTACTGATCCTGCTGATGTTCTTCGGCCGGGTGGGCGGTCTTACCGTCCTGTACGCCGTCGGATCGCGCAGCCTGGAAGTCAGCCGCTTTCCGGAGGAGAAGATCGCTGTGGGCTGATACCGGCCCGGGACAGAAAGGAGAGAGGATATGAAATCGGTTTTACTGGTCGGGATCGGACGTTTCGGGACGCTTCTGGCCGTTCAGCTCGGAAAACTCGGCCATCAGGTCATGGCCGTCGACAAGGACGAAGAGAATATCACGCCGATCCTGCCGTATCTGACGGGGGCCCGGATCGGCGACAGTACGAACGAGGCCTTCCTGCGAGGGCTCGGTGTGGACCGCTACGATCTCTGCATGGTCGCAATCGGAGACGATTTTCTCAGTTCGCTGGAGACGGTGAATCTGCTTAAAGAGCTGGGGGCGCGCAAGGTGATCGCGCGCGCCGAGAAAGAGATGCAGGAGAAATTCCTGCTTCGGAACGGAGCCGACGAAGTCGTCAATCCGGCGCTGGAGATGGCCCGCTGGACGGCCATCCGCTACACCTCGGACCATATCCTGGACTATACCGAACTGGATGACGCGCACGCAATCTTTGAGCTGGCTGTTCCGAAAGACTGGGAAGGCCGTACGGTCGGGCAGATCGACATCCGCAAGCGCTTCGGCGTCACGATCATGGCGCTGAAGGAGGACGGACATCTGGAACTGCCTGTCACGCCGGACACCCTGCTTTCGGAGGACAAGACGATGCTGGTGCTGGGTAGGCGGCAGGAGATCCAGAAGTGCTTTAAACTGTAGGAGGGCGGCAGAGCATGGAAACGCTGTGGATCGCGGCGGTAACGGTGCTCGCAGCCGTATCGGGATACGGGGCAGTCAGACTGCTGGAGAGTTTTTCGAAAGACTTCCGCCGTACGAGAAAATATCGTGAAAATACCGGGAAAAAGAGGTATAATGACAATAAAAGAAAAGTATTGAGAGGAAGCAGGCGTTATGCTCAAAAAAAGAGACGATGATCCGAAAAACTCCGTAAGAGTGCAGAAGAGCGCCGCGGAGACGGCAGCCGCGGGAAGCGGCGCGTCCGTACCG
This sequence comes from Lachnospiraceae bacterium, assembly GCA_017958185.1. Taxonomy (GTDB): domain Bacteria; phylum Bacillota; class Clostridia; order Lachnospirales; family Lachnospiraceae; genus UBA6987. The sequence continues at coordinate 2,464 of JAGDDE010000040.1, forward strand.
GAGGGACATACCGCCGGGCCCGGAAAGGGCCTCATACGCTTTGTGCCCTCGTGGATGGATCTGCTCTGGACAGTCGCGCTTTTGGCAGCGGTCACCCTGATCGGTCTGCTGTTCGCGAGGCTGGGCTTTTCGGAGGCCAATATCATCACGGTCTACATCCTGGGCGTTCTGATCACCTCGATCCTGGCGGAGAGCCCGGCAGCCGGTGTGATCAGCTCGCTTGCGAGCGTCCTGCTATTCAATTATTTTTTCATCGAGCCCCGCTTCAGCTTCCACACCTATGAGACGGAATATCTGGTGACATTCGCAATCATGCTGGCGGCCTCCCTCACGACCGGCACATTGGCCAACCGCCTCAAGGAGACGGCCCGCCAGTCGGCGGAATCCGCCTTCCGGACGCAGGTGCTCTCCGCCAAGAACCAGCTCCTGCGCAGCGTCTCGCACGATCTGAGGACGCCGCTGACCTCCATCTCCGGCAATGCGCGCACGCTGGTGAGCCATGCCGACCAGCTGGACGGGGAGACCCGCCGGCGGATCTACGCCGACATCAGCGGCGAAGCCGAATGGCTGATCGACGTGGTCGAAAACCTGCTCTCGGTGACCCGTCTGGAGAATGCGCCAGTCAGTCTGCCCTTGAAGGCGGAACTGGTCAGCGACGTGATCGAGGAAGCGCTGCGCCATGTGAGCCGCCACCAGGACGAGCATACGCTGATCGTGGAGCCGGGCGGAGAACTGCTGTTGGCCCGTATGGATGCCAAACTGATCGTACAGGTGCTGGTGAATCTGATCAACAACGCGATCGCCTATACACAGACCGGATCCGTCATCCGGATCGGCGCCTGGCGGGAAGGAGACCGGGTCGCCGTCCGTGTGAGCGACAACGGGCCGGGCCTGCCCCCCGACGTACGGGAGCATCTGTTTGAAATGTATTATACTGGGAAAAACCGCGCCGGAGACAGCCGACGGAGTCTGGGTCTGGGACTGTCGCTGTGCCGTTCCATCGTCGAGGCGCACGGCGGCGAACTGACGCTCGAGGACGGCGGACCCGGATGTGTGGCGACGTTTACACTGCCGGCCGAGGAGGTGACGATCCATGAATAACCGACCGCTGATCCTGGTCGTGGAAGATGACGCGGCCGTCCGCAACCTCATCACGACCACACTGCGGACCCATGACTACCGTTTTCTGACGGCTTCCGACGGGGAAACGGCGGTGATGCTGGCTTCGTCCCGGAGACCGGACGTGGTGCTGCTGGACCTGGGGCTCCCGGATACGGAAGGCGTCGAGGTCATCCGAAGGATCCGCAGCTGGTCCAATCTGCCGATCCTGGTGATCAGCGCGCGCAGCGAGGACGATGATAAGATCGAAGCGCTGGATGCCGGGGCGGATGATTATCTGACCAAACCGTTCTCCGTCGAGGAGATGCTGGCGCGGCTGCGGGTGACGGAGCGGCGGCTGGCGCTCATGCAGAACCAGGAAGCGGAAAGCGCGGTATTCCGCAACGGAGACCTGTCGATCGACTACGCGGCGCGGCGGGCCTTTCTGGGCGAAAACGAGTTGCGCCTGACGCCGATCGAATATAAACTCCTGTGTCTGCTGGCCGGGAATATCGGGAAGGTGCTGACGCATACCTTCATCACCCAGAAGATCTGGGGCGCGGGAGGGGAGAGCGAACTGGCCTCCCTGCGTGTGTTCATGGCCACGTTGCGCCGCAAACTGGAAGCCGCCGATCCGACGGTGCGGTTTATTCAGACGCACATAGGGATCGGCTACCGCATGCTCCGGGTGGAGCAGGAAGGTGTGTAGCCGCCGGGAAAACAGCCGGTTTCGGAGGCAGGCAACGGGCAGGAGACATAGATCAAAACAAAAAAGGGTCAGCCCGGAGGCCGATCCTTTTTTGTTGCGACGCAAAGCGTACGGGCAGTCAAGGATTGTCTTTTTCTTCTTTGTCCGGTGCCTGACAGTACGGACAGCTGCCGTGGGAGGAGCAACCGCCGCAGGCGGGACCGGCGGGGCCTTCCCCGCCGCAACAGGAGGAGCCCTTCTTTTTGCGTCGCAGCAGGGTAAAGACGGCCAGAGCGGCCAGTGCGGCAATGACCAGGAGCACGGCAAGATCAGCCGGACCGAGGGCGGCCAAAACGAACGGAAGAACGCTCATAAGACACCTCCCGCCTCAGGCCAGCCCGAAGGCCAGTCCGATCAGATGCACCAGCACGGCCAGGATCCAGGCGATGAGGCACTGCCAGACAACGACGCCGGCGGCCCATCCGCGGCCCAGTTCGCGCCGGATGGACGCGATGGCGGCCACACAGGGCGTATACAGCAGGCTGAAAACCAGAAGCGAGGCCGCGGTGAGCGGCGAGAGCGCTTCGGAGACGGCAACGGAGCCGAACAGCACCTCCAGCACGCTGACGACGCTCTCCTTGGCCATGAAACCGCTGAGCAGTGAAGTACAGATGCGCCAGTCGCCCAGCCCCGCAGGCTGCATGAGCGGCACGAGCCAGCCGGAAATGAGAGCCAGCAGGCTCTGCTGCGAATCCTCCACGGGATTAAAGTGCAGATCGAAGCCCTGCAGGAACCAGACGACGAGCGTGGCGATCAGGATCACCGAGAAGGCACGCTGCAGGAAATCCTTGGATTTCTCCCAGAGCAGCAGCAGAACGCTGCGGATGCCCGGAAGCCGGTAGTTGGGCAGTTCCATCACGAAAGGCACCGCTTCGCCGCGGAAGAGCGTGCGGCGCATCAGCAGGGCGATCAGGATGCCGGTGACGATCCCCAGCACATACAGTCCGGTCATGACCAGCCAGCCGATCCGGGGGAAGAAGGCATTGACGAAGAAGGCGTAGATGGGCAGTTTGGCGCTGCAGCTCATGAACGGTGTGAGCAGGATGGTCATCTTGCGGTCGCGTTCGCTGGGCAGCGTGCGGGTCGACATGACAGCGGGGACCGTGCAGCCGAAACCGATCAGCAGCGGCACGATGCTCCGGCCGGAAAGACCGATCTTCCGAAGCAGTTTGTCCATCACGAAGGCCACGCGGGCGATATAGCCGCTGTCCTCCAAGAGTGACAGGAAGAAGAAGAGTGTCACGATGACGGGCAGGAAGCTCAGCACGCTGCCGACGCCTTCGAACAGTCCGTCCAGGACCAGGCTCTGCAGGACTGGATTGACGCCCGCCGTGACGAGGCCCTGAGCCGTGACCTCTTTCAGCGCGTCGATCCCGGCCGCGAGCAGATCCTGCAGGGCGGCGCCGATGAGTCCGAAGGTCAGGTAGAAGACCAGCGCCATGATGCCGATAAAGACCGGCAGGGCGGTATATTTGCCGGTCAGGATCCGGTCGATCTTCCGGCTGCGGGCGTGCTCCCTGCTTTCCTGCGGCTTGACGACGCAGCGTTCGCAGAGCTTCTGGATGAAGGAAAAGCGCATGTCCGCGACGGCGGCATGGCGGTCCAGGCCGCGCTCCGCTTCCAGCTGGACCAGAAGGTGCTCCAGCATCTCTTCCTCGTTGCTGTCCAGTTCCAGTTTTTCCAGCACCAGCGCATCGCCCTCCAGGAGCTTGGCAGCCGCGAAGCGCAGGGGCAGGCCGGCCCGCGCGGCATGGTCCTCGATCAGATGGGCGGCGGCGTGCAGGCAGCGGTGGACGGAGCCCCCGGCATCTTCCGGATCACAGAGGTCCTGCTTCTGGGGCTTTTCCTGGTAGCGGGCGATATGGATCGCGTGGCGCACCAGTTCCTCCACGCCTTCATTTTTCACGGCGGAGATGGGGACCACCGGAACGCCCAGGGCGTTTTCCAGGGCGTTGATGTCGACGGAACCGCCGTTGCCGGTCAGTTCGTCCATCATATTCAGGGCGATGACCATGGGCACGTCCATTTCCAGGAGCTGCATGGTCAGATACAGATTGCGTTCGATATTGCCGGCGTCCACGATGTTGATGATCGCCTTGGGTTTTTCGTCGAGGACGAAGTTCCGCGAGACGACCTCTTCCGGGGAATAGGGCGACATGGAATAGATGCCGGGCAGGTCGGTGATCAGGGTATTAGGCTGGCCGAGGATGCGGCCGTCTTTGCGGTCCACCGTCACGCCGGGGAAATTGCCCACGTGCTGATTGGCCCCGGTCAGCTGGTTGAAGAGGGTGGTCTTGCCGCTGTTCTGGTTGCCGACCAGCGCGAAGGTGAGGAGCGTCTCTTTCGGCAGGGGCGTGCCGGTGCCGCGCGGGTGGAAGCGGCCCTCCTCGCCCAGTCCGGGGTGATGCGCTTCCCGCGGACGCCGGACTGCGGGATCGGCCGGAGCGGCTTCTCCTTTTTTTACACGGATCTGGGCGGCGTCGTCCAGCCGGAGCGTCAGTTCGTAGCCGTGCAGGCGGATCTGGATGGGGTCGCCCAGAGGAGCGGCCTTGACCATCGTCAGCGCGGTGCCGGGGATAAGTCCCATATCAAGAAAATGCTGGCGCAGGGCGCCCTCGCCCCCTACGGATTCCACGAGCGCGCTCTCGCCGGGCCGAAGATCTTTGATCGTCATAGATTTGCCTCCGTGTTCTGCAGGCGGCCGGCCCTGCGGCACGGTCCGCTGCTCCCCAATCATACTACAAGCGGGAAAACTGTGCAAGAAAAAAGAAGCCTCGAAGCGGCGCCGGAAGCAGCAGCGAACGGCGGAAGGTCAAAAGACGGGCTTGATAAGCGGGCGGGATATGCGCTATAATGGCCGGGAGAGGCCGGAACGCCGTGTACGGTCCCGGCGGCAGAAAAACGCAGAAGGAGGGGAGGACTATGCTGAAGATCGCTGTGATCGATGACGAAGCCGGCGAGCGGGCGAAGACCCTCAGCTGCCTTCAGTTCCTGCAGGAAAAAGAACATCTGGAGATGGAGATCCGCGAGTTTTCCTCGGGGGCTGCTTTTCTGCGCGAATACGACCATGAAACGGACATCGTGCTGCTGGACATCCAGATGTCCGGCATGGACGGCATGGAAACGGCGCGCCGGCTGAGGAAGATCGATCCCTCGGTGATCCTGATCTTCGTGACGAACCTGGCTCAGTATGCGATCGCCGGTTATGAATATGATGCGCTGGACTATATCCTCAAGCCGATCAACCCCTATTCTTTCGCCATGAAGCTGCAGCGGGCGGTGGACCGGACCGCCAAGCGGGAGGATGATACCGTCCCCGTCCGCATGGACCGGGGGACCGTCCTGGTGCGTCTCTCCGAGATCCGTTATTTGGAAGTGGACGGGCATTATATCATTTTCCACACGACGGACGGCGACAAGGTGGAATATACGACCATGAAAGCGGCAGAGGAGCGGATCCGGAAACCGTATTTCGTCCGCTGTAATCAAAGCTACCTCGTCAACCTGCGGTATGTGACTGCCATCCGCAAAGACAGCGTTTTTCTGGGAGCCGAGGAGCTTCAGATCTCGCGCCCCCGCAAAAAGGAATTCATGGAGGCCTTTGCGCGGTTCATCGGAGGAGGAAAGAAAGTATGATCTCTCTCAGCAACATTTTCACTATCATAGAGATCATGGGGGCGGAACTGCTGTTTTTGCATTCTTTCCCGAGAAGGAAGCGCTTCCCCCTGCGGCTGACGCTGCTCTGCCTGCTGGCGATTGCCCTTGCCGCCTTCCTCCCGGACGGCAACCGGAACAGCGAACTGGTGGCCGATAAACTGTATCTCTTCCTGCGGTACATGATGCTCTTTGCGCTGTCCGTTTCCGCGATGGGCCTGAGTTTCCAGACCTCCCTTTCCGCGCTGCTGGCTGCCTGCTCGGCCGGCTACGCGGTGCAGCATATCGCCTCCCGAGTCACGGTGCTGGCCATTCGGAACCTGCCGGTCATGGATCTTCTGCAGTGGGTCCCTTCGGCTGTGCGGTATTACGCGGCGGAACTGTTCTTTTTCCTGCCGGTCTACGTGCTGGCCTATCTCATTTTTGCCAGACCCGTGCAGAAGTACAAACTGTTCAGCCACCGCAACACGATCGTGAATATCCTTTCGATCGTCATGGTCATGCTGTGTATCGGCATCAGCCGCTTCTCCCAGGCGAATGCCGTCATCATCTACCCGATCGCCATGTGTCTCTTTGCCCTGCTGGTGCAGATCAGCGTGAACCGCACGCTGTCGCTGCGGGAGGAGAACGCCGTCATCTCCCGTGTCATGAAAGAAAACAGCAAACAGTACGAGATCAGCCGGGAGAGCCGGGAGATGCTGAACATCAAATATCACGATTTCAAATACCGTCTGGCGGCACTGAAAGACCAGATCCCCCAGAAGGAGATCGAACTGCTTTCGGAAGCCATCAACGTGTACGACCGGGACCGGCAGACCGGGAGCGAAGCTCTGGATGTGATCCTGTCGGAGCGGTATCTGCGCTGCGACGCCCTGGGGGTCGATCTCAGC
>JAGDDE010000041.1 GCA_017958185.1 Lachnospiraceae bacterium
AGGCGATGTAGGCGATGATCAGGTTGTCCGGGAAGAAGATGCCCAGCAGGCCGCCCAGCGTGGAGACGATGGCGCCGTACATGATCGCCTTGCCCTTGCCGATCTTGTTGGCCAGCGGCAGCGCGATGACCATGCCGGCCGCGGTAGGGATCGCGCCGATGATGGCGATGAAACCGGAGATCGCGCCGCCGTTCGCGCTGGTATACACGCCGGCCGCATCCTTGAACAGGGCCGTGCAGTAGTACAGCTGGGACACGTTCTTCATCATACCGCCGAGCTGGTACAGGAAGAAGAAGACGATCATGATGATCCAGAACTTGTCGCTGAAGCAGATCTTCGCCTGCTGGCCGATGGGCAGAGCCTTCTTGACTTCGGCCGTCTGGCCGCCTTCTTCGGTCACGCGTTCACGCGTGAAGAAGTACTCGATCAGGGCGCCGACCAGCGTGACCGCGATCAGGGCGATCACGAAGATCTTCCAGTGATCATACGAAGCCTGGGTATCGTAGATGGCCGTGGCGGCGTCGATGCTGCTGCCGCGGGCAAAGTATTCCGCCGTCATAGAAGAGGTGAAATCGGCTTTCTTCACCAGCGCGTCCACGCCCTGGACCTTGACGAAGTCATAGGAAGCGGGGGCCATATCGTACACGAAGAGGAGCTTCAGGAAGAACGGCAGGATCATGGTCGTCAGGCCCATGGCCGCCAGCGCGGTCGCGTTGGAGATGGTAGCCAGAAGGCCGCGGTCCTTGGAGTTGCGGGTGGAAAGGTTGACCAGCGCCGCGTGGGGCGTGTAATACATGGGGTAGGCGATGCCGAACCACAGATTATAGCCGATGGCGATGCAGATCAGGGAGCCGACGTGCCAGGCGGTATCGTTCACATCGAACGGAGCGAAGATGAACAGGAACAGCAGGGCGATCAGGCTGATGGGCACGCTGAAGAGCAGCAGGGGGCGGGCCTTGGAAAGCTTGGACTGGGAATTGTCCATGAGGCGGCCGACCAGGATGTTGCCGAGGATCACGAAGATGACCGAGATGACCGGCAGCAGGGTGAAGAAGGTGCTGGCCCAGCTGTTGATGCCCAGGATGTCGGACATGTACTTGTTGAAGTAGCCGGACAGGATGGAGTTTGCCAGCAGCGCCAGCGTAGGCCCGACCAGATAGCCCAGTGCGCCTTCCGGGAAGAGCGTTACGTTCGCTTTGCGGATCAGGCTCTTGGGAAGCTTGTCGACGAAGCTTGTCTTAGAGTTCATGAGAAACCTCCTTGCGTCAGCAAAGTTTTTATCACGTTACCATGTCCTGCGGACATGCAACATACGCAGCATCTGTCTGTATTGTATCGTTTTCGGCCCGGCAGGTCAAGTTTTCCGCCATGCAGTTCATGTCGCGGAACAGGCTGTTCACGCCAGTTTTTTCATAAAAGAAAAGCCGCGGCCCAAGAGCGCGGCGCAGGGGCGGCAGCCCCGGGTCTATTCGTGCAGCAGTTCCGTGATGACGGAGGAGTAGACGGACTGGCTGGCGCTCTGCCAGCGGTCGCAGATCAGGATGGCCTGTTCTTCCGTGGGGACGGAAAGCGAGAGCTGCATGAGCAGGGACTTCCCTTCGCGGACTTCGCAGCGCACCAGATAGTCGCTGGGCGGGACGCGGGAATAATCCGCCGTGATGCCCATCTCGTTGCGCAGGCGGATGCGGTTCTCCTTGAGGAAGGTATGGATGTCCTCGATGATGGCTTCGGAGATATCCTTGCCGAAGAAGGTCAGCGTCGTCTCGCCTTCGCGGGTGATCTCATAGCGGGAGGAGGTGCGGACCTTTTTGGACGTGATGAGATGCGCGTCAAGCAGTTCCCCGATGGCCTGCTGGAGAGACAGATAACTCGTGTATTCCTTGCTCAGGAAGAACTCGGAGATCTGCTCGTTGGTCATGGGGAGATTGGCCTGATGCAGCATGTAAAGGATCATCAGTTTGTATAATACCTGCGGTTCGGAGATCATAGCAGCCTCACACCTTACTAATATCCTCCCTATCATAGCAGGAGAAAAGCATAAATGCAAGAAGAATCTGAAGAGCCGCGCTGCGGGCTTTTGAATCGCAAAGAAAAGGGCGGAATCCTTTTGCTTTTTTAAGTAAAAAACCGGTTTTTCCGGTGGACAAAGCGGAAAAATGTGTTATAGTATAAGCGTATAGCGGACATGTATCAGAAACAGCATGGCTACAGGACCCTATCCCTTCGGAGGGGCGTCTTTCCTTTCGCGTATGTTTTCCTGCAACTATCCCCTGAAATCTGCGATAAGTTAAAACAGAGGCGGCCCGCTGCGGGCGGCCGGAGGTGTACTATGGCGTTTGAACCGGAAAAGGAATCCCTTGCGACACTTAGAAAATGGGCCGATCTGCTCGGTATCCGCGGAGTGAGCGCGCTCAGAAAACCCGATATGGTCGAACTGTTCAACAGGATCGGCCCGGAGAAGGTCGCCTATGTGATCGAAAAAGATAAGAACGAACGGGCAGCCCGCGGAGAGGAATTGAGCGAGCCGGCTCCCAAAAAACGGGGACGCCCGCGCAAGAATCCGCTCCCGGAAGAGACTGCCGCTCTCCCCGGGGAAGAGGAGACCGCGGTGGAACTGCTGCCGGAAGAGGAGATCGAAAAGGTCGAGGAGGCCCGGAAGGGACGGCAGCTGTTCTTCCGTTCGCTGGAAGCCCGCCAGCCGGTGACCGCCCGGGAGGAAGTGGCGGAAAGCGACGACGGGGATCTGGACGGCTTCACCATCGAATCGGCGGAGGAGTCCGATAAGAAGGCCGCCCCGCGCGACCGCAAATACAGCAGCATCTCCTTCGGGAGCGCGAGCCGCCAGAACACCGGCCGCGCCGGCTACGGCACCTATTCCGCCAGTTATAAACCGCAGAACGGCGAGCCCGGCCCGCGCGATGTGCGCGGGGGCACCCAGGGCCGCCGGCTGACGCCGCTGCCCGGCTACGACCGCAGCCAGCCCGCCGCGCCGGGGCGATACCCGCAGGCCCCTTCGGGGAACTATGCGCGCCAGGCCCCGCAGGAAACGGAGGCCCGCACGCCTTCGTTCCGCCCGGTAGACCGTTATACCAGCCCCGATCCCCTGTCCCGGGACAGCCGTCCCTGGGAGAACCGTCCCCAGCAGAGCTGGCAGGACGAAGACAGCGAATACCGCGAGACCGCCCCGGTCCGCAGCGGGGAAGAGGAAGACGAAGCCGCCATCGCTGCCATGCTCGAATCCGAAGAAGACGGAAAGCAGCAGGAGGAGACTTCGGTCAAGCCGGAAGGCGAAGAGGTCAGCGGCATCCTGGAAGTCATGGACAGCTACGGATTCCTGCGCAGCGCCAATTACCTGCCCGGCGACCGCGACGTTTATGTTTCCGCCTCGCAGATCCACCGCTTCCGCCTGAAGACCGGCGATATGGTCCGCGGCATCATCCGGCGCAATACCGAAAAATTCGCGGCGCTCTACTATATCACAGAGATCAACGACGAGCCGCTCTCCGTGGCGCTGAACCGCAAGTCCTTTGACGAACTGACGCCGGTCTTCCCGGATCAGCGCATCCGTCTGGAGACCGATCCGGAAGAGTGGTCCATGCGCCTTATGGATCTGCTGGCGCCCATCGGCAAGGGCCAGCGCGGCATGATCGTTTCCCCGCCCAAAGCCGGCAAGACGACCATGATCAAGAAGATCGCGCAGGCCGTCACGCGCAATCATCCGGAGATCCAGCTGCTGATCCTGCTGATCGACGAACGGCCGGAGGAAGTGACCGATATCCGCGAGAGCATCGGCGGGCAGAACACGGAGGTGATCTATTCCACCTTCGATGAGACGCCGGACCACCACAAGCGCGTGGCGGAGATGGTGCTGGGCCGGGCCAAACGGCTGGTCGAACACGGCCGGGATGTCATGATCCTGCTGGACAGCATCACCCGCCTGGCACGGGCCTACAACCTGATCGTCGCGCCCAGCGGACGCACGCTTTCCGGCGGGCTGGATCCCACGGCCCTGTACGCGCCCAAGCGCTTTTTCGGCGCGGCGCGCAATATGCGCGAGGGCGGCAGCCTGACCATCCTGGCGACTGCGCTCGTGGACACCGGCAGCCGTCTGGACGATATGGTCTTTGAGGAATTCAAAGGCACCGGCAATATGGAACTGGTCCTGGACCGCGCTCTTTCGGAACGCCGCATTTTCCCGGCCATCGACCTGGCCAAGTCCGGCACCCGCCGCGACGATAAACTCCTTTCGGAAGACGAAGCGGAGGCGGTAGGCACTTTGCGCCGCGCCCTGCTCGGGAGCCGGGGCGGAGACGAGACGGTCGAGAAGATCCTGGACCTGATGAAACACACGGCCACGAACGAAGAGTTCTGTCGTCTGGCTAAAAAATTCCGTTAAAAATCCGCTTGCATTCGCGGAGAACCTGTGATATACTGCCATTCGCTGTTCTGTGGAAAGAGCAGTTTTGAGGCATGGACAGAAGGGGCAGAGCCCTTGCTCCGCCCGAAACCATAGAGAGAGGTGATTACAATGCAGGAGAAGATTCAGCCGAAGTACTACCAGGCAAAGGTGACTTGCAACTGCGGCAACGAATTCGTGACCGGCTCCACCAAGCCTGAGATCCACGTGGAAATTTGCTCCAAGTGCCATCCGTTCTACACCGGCCAGCAGAAGGCTACCGCGGCCCGCGGCCGTATCGAACAGTTCAACCGCAAGTACGGTCTGAACAAGTAGCATTTTCCCAAAGACAAAAGGCCTGAGGTTTTTCGGCGGAGAAACCCGAGGCCTTTTGTCTTTTTTTGTCAAAAAGCGCCTTTTTGAGCGGGAACGCCCGGGCAAAACAGTCAAGGAGGGCGGCACCGCCGCCCGGAGGGACACAGGATGAAGGAAGAAAAACAGAAATACTGCGGCGTAGGCGGACAGGCCGTCATGGAAGGCGTCATGATGCGCAACGGTGCTGCGGTCGCGGTCTCGGTGCGCCGGGCTGACGGAAGCATCTTTACGGAGAACTCGGAGTACCGGAGCATCTGCAAAAACGCAGCGGTCCGGGACCTGCCCCTGGTGCGCGGCTGCATCAATTTCATCGATTCGCTGATCCTCGGCTACCGGACCCTGGAACGATCGTCCGAGTGGCTGCTGGAAGACGAAGAAGCCGCGGAGCAAAGCGCTGAGGCGGCCGAAGCCGGCGAAGCCGGAAAGCAGGAAGAAAAAAAGGCCTCGGCAGGACTGGGCGGACTGATGATCGTTTCCGTGATCCTGGCGGTCGTTCTGAGCGTGGGACTGTTCATGGTGCTGCCCGTGTGGGTGGCTTCGTGGTTCAAGCCCCTCATTTCCTCGGCCTTCGGGACGGCTTTGCTGGAGGGCATCGTCCGGGTGCTCATCTTTCTGGCCTATCTGTGGCTGATCTCTCTCATGAAGGATATCCGCCGCGTGTTCATGTATCACGGCGCGGAACACAAGTGTATCAACTGCCTCGAGCATGACCTGCCGCTCACCGTGGAAAACGTGCGGGCAAGCAGCCGGCGCCACAAACGCTGCGGCACGAGCTTCCTGCTGTTCGTGATGATCGTGAGCATTTTCGTGAGCATTTTCCTGCCCCGCGAAGTGCTGTGGATCCGCATCCTCAGCCGGATCCTCATGCTGCCGGTGGTGGTGAGCCTTTCCTATGAACTGATCCGCCTGGCCGGCCGCTACGATAATGCCTTCACGAACCTCCTGAGCATGCCCGGCCTGTGGCTGCAGGGCCTCACGACGCGGGAACCGGAGGATGATATGATCGAAGTCGCCATCGCTTCGGTGGAAGCCGTCTTCGACTGGAAACAGTGGCAGGAAGAAAACTTCGGAGGACAGAAAGAGTGAGCATTCCGCGGGAGGCAAGACGGCGGGCCGCCGCGCTTCTGCGCGCGGAAGGCGTGACGGATGCCGGTTTTGATGCGATGCTGCTGCTGGAAAAGGCAACGGGGCGGAGCCGTACGGATCTGCTGCTGTCCGGCGACGAACTGACGCCGGAAGAAGAAGCGCGTTTCGACAGCCTGGTCGGGCAGCGGCGCCGGCGGATCCCGCTGCAGCATCTTTTGGGGGAGACCTGGTTCATGGGGCTCCGCTTCGCGGTGCGTCCCGGCGTGCTGATCCCCCGCCAGGATACGGAAACGCTGGCGGAGACCGTTCTCCGCGAGCTCCCGGAGCGGGGGAAAGGGCTGCGCGTGCTCGATCTGTGCACGGGCAGCGGCTGTGTGGGACTGACTCTGGCGCGTCTGGGGAACTTTGCCCGGGTGACGCTGAGCGATATCTCGGACGAGGCGCTGGACCTGGCGGCCGAAAACGCCGATGCTCTGGGCGTGGCCGGGAAGATCTTTCTGGCGCGGGGCGATCTGCTGCAGGCGAGACGCCAGGACGGCAGGCGGCTGGACCGGCTGCGTTTTGACGCGGTAGTCTGCAATCCGCCCTACATCCCGTCGGGAGAGATCGCCTCGCTCATGCCCGAAGTCCGCGATCACGATCCGCGCTGCGCGCTGGACGGCGGCCGGGACGGTCTGGATTTCTACCGCCGGCTGAGCCACGATGCGGCCGGGGTGCTGGTGCCGGGCGGACGGCTGTTCCTGGAGATCGGCTCCGGTCAGGCCGACGCGGTGCGGGAGATCCTGGCGGCACGCTATGACGGGATCCGCGTTGAACAGGATCTGGCCGGTCTGGACCGGGTGGTCTGGGCTGTGCTCCCCCCCGCGGAGGAGGAACGAAGCGCTCCCGCAGCGGCAGAAGAGGAAGACCATGTTTGAACAGTGTGAAGATATCGTAAAGCATTATGAGGAACTTCGGGCGGAACTGGAGCGGCCGGAAGCCGTCGCCGACACAGCCCGGTTCCGGCGGCTGATGAAAGAGGAAAACGACCTTCTGCCTCTCGTGGAGGCCTACCGGGAATACCGGAGCGCCCTGCGCGATGCGGAAGACGCCCTTTCTCTGCTGGAAGAAGAAAAAGACGAAGAGATGCGGAGCCTGCTGAAGGAGGAGCTTTCGGAGGCGGGCCGCCGGCAGGCAAATCTGGAGCAGAAACTGAAGCTCCTGCTGCTGCCCAAGGACCCGAATGACGACCGCAACATCCTGCTGGAGATCCGGGCAGGCGCCGGCGGCGACGAAGCGGCCCTGTTTGCGGCCGAACTCTACCGGATGTACCTGCATTACGCGGAGAGCCGCCGGTGGAAAACGGAGCTCATCTCGCTGAGCGAGAGCGGACTGGGCGGCTTCAAGGAAGCGGTGGCTATGATCAGCGGCCGCGGCGCCTACTCGCGTCTCAAATATGAGAGCGGCGTACACCGCGTGCAGCGTGTCCCGGAAACGGAATCCGGCGGCCGCATCCACACCTCCACCGCGACCGTGGCCGTGATGCCGGAAGCCGAAGAGGTGGACGTGGTCATCAACATGAACGATATCCGCATCGACGTGATGCGCGCCTCCGGCAACGGCGGGCAGTGCGTGAATACGACCGACTCCGCCGTGCGCCTGACCCATTACCCCACCGGTATCGTGATCTACAGCCAGACGGAAAAATCGCAGCTGCAGAATAAGGAGAAGGCCTTCCGGCTGCTGCGCTCGAAGCTTTACGAACTGGAGCTGGAACGAAAGCAGAACGAAGAAGCGCAGGAGCGGCGCAGCCAGATCGGCTCGGGCGACCGTTCCGAGAAGATCCGCACGTACAATTTCCCGCAGGGGCGGGTGACGGATCACCGCATCAAACTGACGCTCTATAAGATCCACGACGTGCTGGACGGCGATCTGGACGAGATCATCGACTCCCTGACGGCAGCCGATCAGAGCGCCCGCCTGGCAAAGATGCAGGAAAACTGAGGCGGGCAATAAAAAAGGGACCCGTAGGTCCCTACCGGTATGGAAGCAATGGGGCTCGAACCCATGACCTCTCGCGTGTGAGGCGAACGCTCATCCCAGCTGAGCTATGCTTCCGAAAGCTGCAAAAGGCATTATAGCATATCATTTCAAAAAAGCAAGCGGTATTTTTCCGCCCGCCAAACTTTCTGCGGAAAGCGCTGCGGAGCGGAAGAAACGGAGGAAATCCCATGATCTCTCTGCTGGAACGGATGAACGAGGCGGCCGGCGAGGCCTTTGCCGCAGCCGGATATCCCGAAGTCAGCGCCAAAGTGACGCTCTCGAACCGGCCCGATCTGTGCGAGTACCAGTGCAACGGTGCGCTGGCCGGCGCGAAGATCTATCACTGCGCGCCCATGAAGATCGCGCAGGCGGCCGCGGAGCGGCTGTCCCTGAGCCCCCTGTTTGCCTCGGTGGAGGCCGCCTCTCCGGGCTTCCTGAATCTGACACTGGCTCCGGAGGCGCTGGCGGATACGCTGAATCAGGTGCGCCGGGCCCCGCAGATGGGCGCGGATGCGATCGGTTCCGGTAAAACCATCATCCTCGACTACGGCGGCGCCAATGTGGCCAAGCCCCTCCATGTGGGGCATCTTCGTTCCGCCGTGATCGGCGAGTGCCTTAAGCGGCTCAGCCGTTTCCTGGGATACCGGGCGATCGGCGACGTGCATCTGGGCGACTGGGGCCTGCAGATGGGCCTGATCATCGAGGAGCTCCGCCGCCGTCAGCCCGACCTTCCGTACTTCGATCCGCAGTACAAAGCGAAAAAGTATCCGCGGGAGGCCCCGTTCACGATCTCGGACCTGGAGGAGATCTATCCCGCGGCCAGCGCCCGCTCCAAAACGGACGCGGACTTTGCTGCCGCCGCGCATGAAGCCACGCACCGCCTGCAGCAGGGCGACCGGGGCTATACCGCGCTGTTTCACCATATCCTGAACGTCTCGAAGGCCGATCTGCGGAAGAATTATGCGGCCCTGAATGTGACCTTCGATCTCTGGAAGGGGGAAAGCGACGTGCAGCCTTATATTGAGGGGATGCTCGCCGATCTGGAGAAAAAAGGCCTCCTGAAAGAGAGCCAGGGCGCACTGGTCGTAGACGTTTCGGAACCGGGCGATACCAAGGAGGTGCCTCCCTGCCTGATCCGCAAGTCCGACGGCGCCTATCTCTACGCCACGACGGACCTGGCCACGATCGTGGAGCGCGAAAAGCTGTATCATCCGGACGAATATTTCTATACGACGGACAAACGGCAGGCCATGCACTTCGAGCAGGTCTTCCGGGTGGCCCGCAAAGCGGGCATCGTGCCGAAGGAGCGGGTGATGGAGCATCTGGGCTTCGGTACCATGAACGGGAAAGACGGCAAGCCGTTCAAGACCCGCGACGGCGGCGTCATGCGGCTGGAATACCTGCTGAAGGATATCACAGAGGCCGTCCTGGCCCGTATGACTTCACAGGAGATGAGCCCCTCGGAAAAGGCAAAGGCCGCCCGGATCATCGGGCTGGCGGCTCTGAAGTACGGGGATCTGTCCAACCAGGCCTCCAAGGACTATGTCTTCGATATCGAACGCTTCTCGTCCTTTGAGGGCAATACCGGCCCGTACATCCTGTATACCATCGTGCGGATCAATTCCATCCTGGAGAAATACCGGGGCGGACGGCCCGGGGCGCTGCCCCAGATCCTGCGGCCGGCCCGTTCCCAGGCGGAGAAATCTCTGCAGCTGCTGCTGTCCCGGGCGGGCGAAACGCTGCTGGACGCCTTCCGTGAGAAGGCTCCGCACCGGATCTGCCTGTATATCTACGATGTTTCCAACGCGTTCAATTCCTTCTATCACGAGACCCGCATCCTGACCGAAGCGGACGGGGAAGCAAGGAAAGGCTATATCGCGCTGCTGGCACTGACGCGGCGCGTTCTCACCACCATGATCTATCTGTTGGGATTCAGTGCGCCCGACCGCATGTAAGAAAACGCCGGAAGCGCTTTTCTTACGACAGGAAGGAGGAACCGGAATGCATTATCAGTATCGCTGCAAGGGGACCTGTGCCTACGTGATCGAGCTCGATCTCGATGAAGAGAAGAAACTCCACAACGTGAAGTTCTACGGCGGATGCGACGGCAACCACAAGGGCCTGGTCCGTCTGGTGGAAGGCCAGGATGCGGCCCGTATCGCCGATACGCTGGCCGGCACGACCTGCGGCCCGCGGGCCACGTCCTGCCCCGATCAGCTGTCCTGCGCGATCCGCGCGGCGCTGGCTCAGGCGGAATAAGACCAAAACAGGCCAAAGGCGGGTGGGCGATCGCGCAAAAACCTGTGACGGAGCCCTGCAGGCTCCGGAAAAGCCCCCGGCGGCAAAAAAAACGAGGCGGGGCCCGGAAGGGCTCCGCCTCGCAGTGTATGGGGCAGGTCATTTCGATGCGCGCTCGATCCGGCGGCGCCGGCGGCGCTGCGGCCAGCGGCGGCGAGGCTTTGCCTGGGCAAACAGATCGGGAAGTGTTTCAAGGAAGTGTTCCACGCCGTCCCGGCTGCAGTCCTCGGTGACGACGTCGGCGGCGGCGCGGACCGGAGCCAGCGCATTGGCGGGCGCCACGCTCACGCCGGCCAGCTGCAGCATGGACAGATCGTTCAGATTGTCGCCGGCGGCGATCATCTGTTCCGGGGCATACCCCAGCATCTTGAGGACGTAAGCGGCTGCGGCGCCCTTGTTGGCATGAGCCATGTTGATCTCGATGTTCCAGGCGCCGGACTTGGAAAGCAGCAGCTGAGGACGGAAGGGCTGTTCTTCGAAATCCTTCAGGATCTGCGTTTTCAGCGCTTCGTCGAAACTGAAAAAGCCCATTTTGTCGAGGGCGCCTTCGTGTTCGCTGCAGAAGGCCTCCATGTCGACGAACGTGACACGGCGCAGCCATTCCACCGTGGAGTCATAGCCTTCCGGCACAGCGTCCACCGGGCGGCAGTTATCGATGTAGTGGATCCCGTCCAGATAGCAGAAGGTATTGCCGGGATAGCGGCGCAGGAAATGCAGGATCGCGCGGGCGGTGTCCATGGGCACGCGCGCTTCATACAGATAACGGCCGCTGTCGCGTTCCACGACGAGCGCGCCGTTGGCCGTGATCAGATACCGTACGCCGGGCACGTCCCGGATGACGGCAGGGATATTCCCGGTCCCGCGGCCGGTACAGGGCACGACCTCGTAGCCCCGGCGGATCAGATCGGCCAGAAGATCGGCCGTAGGGCCCAGATCCTTGCCCGTCGTGGGCAGGAGCGTGCCGTCGATATCGGTGAACAGGATGCGGGTGTTTTTCAGATCGGTCATGCCGTACCTCTTTCTGCATCCCCTTATGCGGGGCGCGACTACTACTATAGCAAAAAAACGGAGAAATGCAACGCCTCCGCACGCTTTTCCCCACAGAAAACCGGTGGGGCGGCTCTCTGCGCGAAAGGTCGCCGCGTTCGGGGCAGCCGGGTGACGCACGGCCCCGCCGCGGGGGGAGAAATAGGGCATTTTTCCGTGCGGGACTTCCGTGTCTGTGTGTCAAAAAAGTGAAAAAACGATTGACAAGGAGTCTCATTTCAATTATACTGTCGAAAAATTTTATAGATCCATGCTGCCGGGAGAGGCGATCCGGGCGGCAGGGCGGTCAATGAAGACAGATCATTCCGCAGGGACAAAACGTCTCTGCGGGTTCTATTTTTTCAGGGAGGGACTGACGATGAGAAAGATCTTTGTGTCGGACTATACGCTCCGGAAATTCGCGCAGGACGATGCGGAGGGGCTGCTGTTCCGGGAAAAAAAGACGGTGGCTGCCTGTCTGGACGCGATCTGCGTCGATCAGATCGAGCTTCCCCCCGTCACGCGGGAGAAGGAGGACCGGATCATCGGGAAGACCATTGCGGCGGCGGTCCAGAACAGCCGGCTGGCGATCCCGGCCGGTGTGCGTCCGGAGCAGGTCGAGGCAGCCTGGCAGTGTGTCTGCGAGGCTGCGCGCCCCTGTCTTCAGGTGATGCTCCCTGTCTCCACCGCCCAGATGGAGTACGGTTTCCGGGCCAAGGAAGCCGCCATGCTGCAGACGATCGAAACACTGGTCGCCAGGGCGGGATCGTTCTGCCCGGAGGTCGAATTCTCCGCCCTCGATGCCACGCGGGCCGATCCGGATTTTCTGATCCGGGCCTGTCTGGCCGCCCAGAACAGCGGCGCGACGGCCGTCACGGTCTGTGACGACGTCGGGACCGCGCTGCCGGAGGAGATCGCGTCGATCGTCCGCCGTCTGAAGGAGGTGTGCGCCGTCCCGATCCTGGTCAGCCTGACCGATTCGATCCATCTTGCGCCGGCCTGCGCCCTGGCAGCGCTTGCCGCCGGCGCCGACGGCGTCAAAACCTCCTTTAGCGGTTCGGACGTTCTTTCCACCGGGGAGGTGGGCGCCCTGGTGGCGGCAAGAGGTGATTCCCTCTGGATCGCCAGTTCGCTTAAACTGACGGAACTGAACCGGGATATCACCGAGACCCTCAAGCACATCCGCTATGAAAAAACACCGGCCGCCGGGACCTCCG
Organism: Lachnospiraceae bacterium; assembly: GCA_017958185.1. Classification (GTDB taxonomy): domain Bacteria; phylum Bacillota; class Clostridia; order Lachnospirales; family Lachnospiraceae; genus UBA6987. The sequence continues at coordinate 12,421 of JAGDDE010000041.1, forward strand.
CCGGCGAAACGGATATCCTTCTCGATGCCGACAGCACGCTGTCCGACGTCTGCGCCGCCGTGCGCGAACTGGGCTACGACCTGTCCGACGACGACTGCGGCCGGATCTACAAGGCACTGACCCAGCTCAGCGCGCAGAAAGGTTCGCTGGGCGCGCGGGAACTGGAGGCGCTGATCGCCTCGAACGCGATGCAGGTGCCGACGACCTATCATCTGAGGAGTTTCTCCGCGAACTGCATGAGCGCGGGAGCTTCCATGGCACAGGTCGTCCTGTGGAAAGGCGAGGATACCTTCTGCGGCGTCGCCACCGGCGGCGGCCCCATCGATGCGGCTTTCCGCGCCATCGAGCAGTCCATCGGCTCTCATTATGAACTCGATGATTTCCAGATCCAGGCCGTCACCGAAGGCAAGGAAGCGCTGGGCTCGGCGCTCGTCCGTCTGCGGTGCAACGGGAAACTCTATGCGGGCAACGGCCTGTCCACCGACATCGTCGGGGCGAGCATCCAGGCCTACGTCAACGCGCTCAATAAGATCGTCTTCGATGCAAAGCTCAGCTGAGCAGGGCCTGCGGGAAACACCCGCGCGACTTGAAACGGTAAGAGAGACAAGGATATGAAACTGACCTTTTCTACTGAAAACGTGGTCTGCGCGTCCTTTCTTGAGACGTGCCAGCTGGCCCATGACTGCGGGTATGCCGCTTTTGAGATCTGCGACGCCGAGGCAGAACGCCGCCGCCATGCCGACAGTGTCCTGCGCAGCACCGTCGCCGCCGATGCCAGGCGGAAACTGCGCAACCGCGGTCTGCAGATCGCTGCTCTGAAGTGCCCGGTCCCGGTCGATTCAGCCGGGATCCAGGCCGGGATGCTGCGCCGGTATGTGGAGTATGCGGAGCGCTGCGGTGCGGAATACGTGATCCTGCAGGCAGAGCATACGGCCGATCCGGAAGCGCTCCGTACGCTGCTGGATCCGGCGCTGCGTCTGGCCGAACAGCGGGAGATCGAGATCCTCTTCGAGACCTGCGGCGTGCTTTCCGATACCAAAACGCTCACGGAACTGATCGGCGCGCTGGCTTCGGCTGCCGTCGGAGCGGCGTGGAACGTCCGGGAGACCTACTTCCGTGCGCGGGAGAGCGCCGATGACACCATCCGCCAGCTGGGCGCTTACATCCGCTACGTCCGCCTGGGCGACCGTCTGAACGGACGCGATGTGCTTCTGGGCGAGGGCGAACTGCCCGTCGACGCCTGTATCCGCGCGCTGAATTCCCTCAACTATGAAGGTTTCGTCACAGCCGGGTGGAATGAAGAGATCACCGACCCGGATATCGTGCTGACGCATTTTGCCAGTTTTCTGTCCGCCTCCGAACGGACGGAGAGCCAGGCGCCGGCGCTGTATTACAACCGCCGCCATACCGGCACCTTCCCGTGGAAACGCTACGACGTGATCGACAAGACGTTTTCCCAGGTGCTCGACGAGGTCGCCGACCGCTATCCGGATCAGCTGGCCTTCCGGTACACGACGCTCGATTATACCTGCACGTATTCGCAGTTCCGCCGCGACGTCGACCGTGTTGCGGCCGGGCTCATCAGTCTGGGCGTCAAGCCCGGGTTCCATGTCGCCGTCTGGGCGACCAACGTCCCGGCCTGGTTCCTCACCTTCTGGGCGGCGGTCAAGATCGGCGCCGTGCTCGTTACGGTCAATACCGCCTACAAGATCCACGAGATGGAGTACCTTCTGCGCCAGTCCGACACGCATACGCTCGTGATGATCGATCATTTCAAGGAGATCGATTACGCGTCGATCATCCGGGAACTTTGTCCGGAGCTTTCCTCGCTTTCGCCCGGCTCTGCGCTGTATGCGCGGCGGCTGCCGTTCCTGCGCAACGTCGTCACGGTCGGTTTTTCCATGGACGGCTGCCTGACCTGGCAGCAGATGCTTTCCCGCGGCGATCAGGTGCCGGCCGAGGAAGTGCGCCGCAGGGCCTCGCAGGTACGGCCTTCCGACGTGGCGAATATGCAGTACACTTCCGGCACGACGGGCTTCCCGAAGGGCGTTATGCTGACGCACAGCAATATCCTCAATAACGGCAAGATCATCGGCGACCGGATGGATATGTCCACGGCGGACCGGATGATGATCCAGGTCCCCATGTTCCACTGCTTCGGCATGGTGCTGTCCATGACTTCGATGATGACCCACGGAGGCACCCTGTACCCGCTGCCGTACTTTTCTCCCAAATCGGCGCTGGCCTGCATCCACGAAGAACATATCACCTGCTTCAACGGGGTGCCGACCATGTTCATCGCGCTGTTCAGCCATCCGGATTTTGCCAAAACGGATTTCTCCTACATCCGGACCGGCATCATGGCGGGTGCCAACTGTCCGCCGGATCTGATGCGCCGGGCTGCGGCCGAGATGAATATGACGGAGATCCTCAGCGTTTTCGGACAGACCGAGGCCTCTCCCGGCTGCACGATGGGTGAGGTCAACGAGCCGCTGGATCTGCGGGTGGAAACGGTCGGGAGCGCTTTCCCGGGCGTCGAGTGCAAGATCATCGACCCGGAAACGGGAGAGGATCTTCCGGACGGCGAAAACGGAGAGTTCGTGGTGCGCGGCTATAATGTGATGAAGGGCTATTATAAGATGCCCGCCGCCACACAGCACGCCATCGACGCGGACGGCTGGCTGCATTCGGGCGACATCTGCTGCCGCACGCCGGAGGGCTATTTCAAGGTCACCGGGCGCCTGAAGGATATGATCATCCGGGGCGGCGAGAATCTGTATCCGCGCGAGATCGAAGAATTCTACCTGACGCATCCCGACGTGCGCGATGTGCAGGTGGTAGGCGTTTCGGACCGGCAGTACGGCGAAGAAGCCTGCGCCTGGATCATCCTCCGGGAAGGCGTGCAGCCCGATGAGGCGGCCATGCGCGCATACGGCCTTGCCAATATGGCGCGGCACAAGGTGCCCCGCTACTTCCTGTTCACGGAGGAGTTCCCCATGAACGCCGCCGGCAAGATCCTCAAGTACAGGATGAAGGAAGAGAGCGAGAAAATTTTAAAAATTTCAGAATAATCGCCGGCGGACGCTTGACACAGGGCCGCCCGGGTGATATAGTGCGTACAATTCCATAAACTAAAAGCGATGACGAAGACGGAGCTGGCGTCGGTAACTCCCAGAGAGCCGGGGCAAGGTGCGAGCCCGACAGCGAAAATGCCTGATCTCCCATCCCTTCCGAGCTGAAGAATGAACGTCATGGATCCATGATCAGTAGTCTCTTCCGTACATGCTGCGTGAAAGCATACGGCTTGCTGGAGCCTGAGCGGCGCCTTACGGCGCAATTTGAGTGGTACCGCGGGTATCGAATCGACTATTCGGACTCGTCTCAAGGAACATCCTGAGACGAGTCCGTTTTTTTGTCGGAGGTGAAGAAATGCAGACACAAACCAACACACAGCTGATCGAGATCGCCGAACGTATCCGCGAGATGCGCGAGATCCTCGGCTATTCCCAGCTTGAGATGTCCGTGGCTACCGAAGTCAGCCTGGACGACTACGCCGCATACGAGAGCGGCGCGGCGGACCTTCCGTTCACGTTTATCCATAAGTGCGCGCTGACGTTCGGGATCGAGATCACCGAACTGCTGGAGGGCCGTTCCGCACGCCTCTCCAGCTATACCGTCACGCGCCAGGGGGAAGGCCTGCTGACGGCGCGGGAGGAGGGCATCGCCATTCAGGATCTGGCGCCGAAGTTCAAGAGCAAGATAGCGGAGCCCTACTGGGTGCGTTATGAGTATTCCGAGAAGCAGCAGAGCGAGCCGATCCATCTGATCCGCCACTCCGGCCAGGAGTTCGACCTGATCATCTCCGGCACGCTGCTCGTTCAGGTCGGCACCAACAAGGAAGTTCTGCATGCCGGCGACAGCATCTATTACAACAGTTCCACGCCGCACGGCATGATCGCCGTCGACGGAGAGGACTGCGTGTTCCTTGCCGTCGTCCTTCCGGGCGAGGATATGCACGAGGAGCAGGCGCGCCAGACGCTGCTGTCTTCCGTGCCCGCCGCGGAGACGAAACTGCTGTGCGAGAAATTCGTGAAGACGCAGGAGGATGAACAGGGAAGACTGCAGAGCCTCCGCTTCGAGCATACGGACACCTTCAACTTCGGCTTCGACGTCGTCGACGCGGTCGCGAAAAAGTACCCGGACAAGCTGGCGATGCTGTATCTGAACCGCGACCACCGGGAATTCCGCTTCACCTTCGGGGATATCCGCCGCGAATCCAACCGCACCGCCAATTATTTCCGTTCCCTCGGCATCCAGAAAGGCGACCGCGTCATGCTCGTGCTCAAGCGCCACTACCAGTTCTGGTTCTGCATGATCGCGCTGCATAAGCTCGGGGCTGTGGCCGTCCCGGCGACCTTCCTGCTCAAGGAGCACGACTATATCTACCGTTTCCAGTCGGCCGGGATCAAGGCTGTCGTCTGTACGGCGGACGGCGATACCGCCGAAACGGCCGAACGGGCCGCGGCGCAGTGCCCGAGCGTGGAGCTGAAGCTCCTCGTGGGCGGGAGCCGCGCGGGCTGGCACAATTTCGACGCCGAGTATCCGCTGTTCTCCAGCAAATACGAGCGGACGGCCAGGACCGCCTGCGGCGACGATACGGCGCTGATGTTCTTTTCCTCCGGCACGACCGGCAATCCCAAGATGGTCGAACACAAGCATACATATGCGCTCGGACACTTTGTCACCGCCAAGTACTGGCACTGCTGCGAACGGGACGGTCTGCATTTCACCATTTCCGATACCGGCTGGGGAAAATCGCTCTGGGGCAAGCTCTACGGCCAGTGGCTGTGCGAAGGCGCCGTGTTCGTCTACGACTTCGACCGCTTCCATGCCGATGACATCCTGCCGATGTTCGCCAAATATCAGATCACGACCTTCTGCGCGCCGCCTACGATGCTGCGCATGATGATCAAGGAAGACCTTTCGCGCTACGATTTCTCCTCGGTCCGGCACATGACGACGGCGGGCGAGGCGCTCAACCCCGAGGTCGCACGGCAGTTTCAGAAGGCCACCGGCCTGGAGATCGCCGAAGGCTTCGGACAGACCGAAACGACGCTCACGATCGCCAATCTCCGGGGAATGCCCGTCAAGCTCGGCTCCATGGGCAAGGCGTCACCGCAGTACCGGATCGACATCCTGGACCGCAGCGGAAAACCGGTTCCCGCCGGCGAGACGGGCGAGATCGTCATCGACGTCCGGGACGGCGTCCCGTGCGGACTGTTCACCTGCTACAGCCGCGACGAAGCGACGACGCGTTCCGTCTGGCATGACGGATATTATCATACCGGTGATGCCGCCTGGCGCGATGAGGACGGATACTTCTGGTATGTCGGCCGCGTGGACGACGTCATCAAATCCTCCGGTTACCGGATCGGGCCGTTCGAGATCGAGTCGGTCATCATGGAGCTCCCCTATGTGCTGGAGTGCGGCGTTTCGGCTGCGCCGGACGAGGTACGCGGCCAGATCGTCAAGGCGAGCATCGTGCTAACGACGGGGACCGAACCCACGGAAGAGCTCAAAAAGGAGATCCAGGACTACGTCAAACAGCACACCGCGCCGTACAAATACCCGCGGCTGGTGGTCTTCAGGGATGAGCTGCCCAAGACGGTCAGCGGGAAGATCCAGCGGAACAAACTGTAGAAATATCTTGCAACTATACCTTGACAAATCGGTAAAGTTGATTTAAGATTTCCACATTATATAGCCAAGACGGAGGGTGTCGAAGCTGTGCAGTCTCCGGAGGGCGGCGCCGGGCAGATCCCGGCAGATCGGCCGCATCCGGACTGAGAGGAAACGCACCGGCGCCGGGCCGGCCTCTCCGCAGCGGCTGCGCCGGCGCATACGGCCCGGCGGGGCTTTCGGGGCACAGGGATCTGTGCAGGGCGAGCGGGACCGCGGGCGTATGGCATACGCCCGTCTCAGAGATCGGCTTTGGGACGGGCGTTATTCTCGTTCAGGACAAGGAGAGCATTCTGATGGCACAAATGACGGGTCTGGATTTCAAGATACGGGAGATGGCGGCACGTATCCGCGAACTGCGCGAGATCGAGGGCTACACCACCTATGAAATGGCCGCGAAGACGGATGTGAGCAACGAAGAGTACATCCTCTGCGAGTCCGGCCAGAGCGATCTGAACTTTGCCTTCATCTACCGCTGCGCGCTGGCGCTGAACGTCGACGTCACCGACATCATCGAGGGCCACAGTCCGACGCTCAAATCGTTCACGGTCACGCGGGCCGGGCGGGGGCAGGAGATCGCCAACGCTCACGGCATGACCTATTTCAACCTTGCCTACGCGTTTCAGAACCGTATCGCCGAACCGCTCTACGTGAGGAGCGTTTTCACGGCCGACGCCCAGCAGCGGGATATCGAACTGACCACGCACGACGGGCAGGAACTCGACCTGGTGATCGACGGCCATCTGCTCGTACAGGTCGGCGGGCACCGCACGACGCTCGGCCCCGGCGACAGCATTTATTTTGACAGTTCCGCCCCGCACGGCATGATCGCCGTGGGCGGCGAGGACTGTAGTTTCTATGCCATCGTTCTCAATCCCTCCGGCGAACCGATCCCCGAGCTCACCAAAGCGGAAGCGGTCGAGCCGGTGCCCGCCGAGATCAAAAAGGATACCAAGGAGCGCATCTACCGAAAGTTCGTCGACGTGGAAGAGAACGAAAACGGGACGCCGGTATCCATCCGCTTCAAGAATGCCGAGCATTTCAACTTTGCCTACGACCTCGTGGATGCGCTGGCCGAAAAGGAACCGGCCAAGCTGGCGATGCTCCATGTGGCGCGCGACAAGACCGAGCGCCGTTTCACCTTCCTTGACATGAAGCGCGAATCCAACCGGAGCGCGAACTACTTCAAGTCGCTCGGCATCCGAAAGGGCGACCGTGTCATGCTCGTGCTCAAGCGCCACTACCAGTTCTGGTTCGCGATGCTCGGGCTCAATAAACTCGGCGCCGTCGCGATCCCCGCGACCTGCCAGCTGCAGGCACACGATTTTGAATACCGCTTCAAGAAAGCCGGCGTCAGCGCGATCCTCTGCACGGCGGACGGCGATACCGCCCGTCAGGTCGATCTGGCCGCCCAAAACTGCCCGCAGCTCCGCCACCGGATCCTGGTCGGCGGGAGCCGGGAAGGCTGGCGCAGCTTCGACGAAGAATACACGCTTTTCAGCACGCATTTTACCTGCGCGGGAGAGGTGCCGGGCGGCACGGACCCGATGCTGATGTTCTTCACGTCCGGGACCGCCGGATACCCCAAACTGGCCATGCATACGTACCAGTATGCGCTCGGCCATTTCCACACCGCCAAATACTGGCATACGGCTGATCCCGACGGACTGCATTTCACCATTTCCGATACCGGCTGGGCCAAGGCCATGTGGGGCAAACTGTACGGCCAGTGGCTCTGCGAATCAGCGATCTTCGTGTACGATTTCGACCGTTTTGACGCCGCCGATATCATGCCGATGTTCGCCAAATACCAGATCACGACGTTCTGCGCGCCGCCGACGATGCTGCGCATGATGATCAAGCAGGACATCTCCCGTTATGATTTCTCCTCGGTCCGTCATATGACTACGGCGGGCGAGGCGCTCAACCCCGAGGTCTACCGCCAGTTCGAGAAACTCACGGGCCTCCAGATCCTGGAGGGCTTCGGCCAGTCCGAAAGCACGATGATCATCGGGAACCTGGTCGGCGCGAAGCATAAGATCGGCTCCATGGGCAAGCCTGCCCCCATTTACCAGGTGGAACTCATGGATGCGGAAGGCAGGCTCGTTTCCGCCGGTGAGACGGGCGAGATCGTCATCGACGTCCGGAACGGCGCGCCGTTCGGCCTGTTCACCGGCTACTACGGCGATGAAGAGACGACGAAAGAAGTGCTGCACGACGGCTACTACCACACCGGCGACGCCGCCTGGCGCGATGAGGACGGATATTTCTGGTACGTCGGCCGTGTGGACGACGTCATCAAGTCTTCCGGCTACCGGATCGGGCCGTTCGAGATCGAGTCGGTCATCATGGAGCTTCCCTACGTGCTGGAGTGCGGCGTTTCGGCAGCGCCGGACGAGGTGCGCGGGCAGATCGTCAAGGCGAGCATCGTGCTGACGAAGGGGACCGAGCCGACGGAGGAACTTAAGAAAGAGATCCAGAACTACGTGAAGCAGCACACCGCGCCGTACAAATACCCGCGCCTGGTGGTCTTCCGCGACGAGCTGCCCAAGACGGTCAGCGGAAAGATCCAGCGGAACAAACTGTAGAGGAAGAGACGCATGAATATCACCTGCATCCAGATGGACATGGAGCTGGGCCGGCCGGACGAAAACTTTTCGCTCGCAGCCCGTCTGATCCGGGAGGCCGCCGCCGCAGGGCCGGACGTGATCGTTCTGCCGGAGACCTGGAACACGGGCTTTTTCCCCCGGGAAGACCTGGAAACGTACTGCGACCGGGACGCCCGGCGCGTGAAGCGGGAGATCGGCGCACTGGCTGCCGAACTGGGCGTGAATATCGCCGCGGGCAGCGTGGCCAATCTCAGAAACGGGAAGGTATACAATACCGCCTGCATTTTTGACAGGACGGGACAGTGCATCGCCGAATATGACAAGACCCACCTGTTCACGCCCATGCAGGAGCACGTGTTCTTTGAAAAAGGCGGGAGGCTGTGCCTGTTCGAACTGGACGGGATGCGCTGCGGCATCCTCATCTGCTACGATATCCGCTTCCCGGAACTCACCCGCACGCTGGCGCTGGGCGGCATGGACGTGCTGTTCGTCGTTTCCCAGTGGCCGCTCGTCCGCATCCCTCACCTGAAGACCCTGGCAAAAGCCAGAGCGATCGAGAACCAGATGTTCGTCGCGGTCTGCAATTCCTGCGGCAGGGCGGACGGGACCGTCTACGGAGGAGGTTCCGTGATCTATGATCCGTGGGGGACCGTCCTGGCCGAAGCGGGAGAGGGGCCAGGGATCATCAGCGCCGCGTGCGACGGCTCCATCCTCGGACAGATCCGCACATCCATCAATGTATTCAACGACCGCAGGGCCGAGTTGTATAAAATCTGAAAAAGAAGGAGTAACCGCTATGAACTACGAATTTCCGGTGACCAGGACCACGCATCCGAAGCCTCGTCCCGCGGACGAGACCAAACTGGGGTTTGCCAAGTACTTTACCGACCACATGTTCGTCATGGACTATGATGAGGGCCAGGGCTGGCATGACGGCCGCATCGTGCCGCACGAGCCGTTTCTGATCGAGCCGGCTTCCTGCGTGCTGCACTATGCGCAGATGATGTTCGAGGGCATGAAGGCCTACCGCACCGCTTCGGGCGAGATCCAGCTTTTCCGTCCGGATATGAACGTCAAACGCATGGCGCGCACGAACGAGCGCATGTGCATGCCGGAACTCCCGGACGGTCTGCTGATCGCCGCGGTCCGCGCGCTCATCAAGGAGGATATCGACTGGGTGCCCTCCGCGCCCGGCACCGCGCTGTACATCCGTCCGTTCATGTTCGGCGACGAAGTTTCCTTCTCCGTGCTTCCCGCGAAGCACTACCGCTTTATGATCATCCTGAGCCCGACGGGCTCCTACTATGCTGCCAACGACGGCGGCATCACGACCACCCGGATCTATGTCCAGGATACGTACATCCGCGCCGCGCGCGGCGGCACAGGCTATGCCAAGGTCGGCGGCAACTACGGCGGCGGCATGCGCGCCTCTCAGGATGCCATGAAATTCGACTGCAAGGACGTCCTCTGGCTGGATGCCGCCGAGCACAAGTACGTCGAGGAGATCGGCACCTCCAACGCCTTCTTCCGCATCGCGGATGAAGTCATCACGGCGCCGCTGGATTCCGGCACGATCCTGCCCGGCATCACGCGGGACTCCGTCATTCAGCTGCTGACCCGCTGGGGCGTGAAAGTCTCGCAGCGCAAGCTTTCCATCGACGAGATCATCGCCGCCAGCAAGGACGGCACGCTGCAGGAGATCTTCGCGAGCGGCACTGCGGCCGTCATTTCTCCGATCGGCTGGCTCAACTACGAAGGCACCGAGATCCAGGTCGCCGACGGCAAGGTGGGTCCTATCGCACAGCGGCTCTATAACGATCTCTACGGCATGCAGACCGGCGCCGTGGAAGACTATATGGGCTGGACGTATCCGCTGGGCATCCGGGCATGAAGCGCCTGACCCTGTTCTGCGGCCATTACGGGAGCGGCAAGACCAATCTTGCCGTGAACTACGCGCTCTGGCTCCGGCGGCAGGGGAAGCCTGCGGCGATCGCCGACATCGATATCGTGAATCCGTATTTCCGCACCAAGGACAGCCAGGCCGAACTGGAACAGGCCGGCGTCCGCGTGGTCGCGCTCCCGTTCGCCAATACCAACGTGGACCTGCCGGCGCTCCCGCCCGAGGTCTACGCGCTGGTGCAGAGCCGCACAGACTGCGCGGTCTTTGACGTGGGCGGCGACGACCGCGGCGCGCTGGCGCTGGGGCGCTACGTGCCGTCGATCCTGGAGGAAAACGACTTCGACATGCTCTATGTCGTCAATTTCTACCGCCCGCTGACCCGGACGCCCGCGCAGGCCCTGGCGGTCCTGCGCGAGATCGAGGCAGCCTGCGGGATCCCGTTCACCGGGATCGTCAACAACTCCAACCTGGCGGAGGAGACGGACGTGTCCGTGATCGATGCGACTCGTCCGCTTGCCGCACAGCTCGGTGCGCTGGCTGATCTTCCCGTGGTCATGACCGCGGCGGATGAACGCCTCGGCCTGCCGGATGTGTTCCCGCTCCGGCTCCAGAAGAAGCTCGTTTAGGAGGTCATTCCATGGCAAAGGTAACATTTGACACCGACCGGTGCAAGGGCTGCGGACTGTGCGTCACGGCCTGCCCGAAGCATCTGATCGTCATCGCAAAGGACAAGATCAACAAGAAGGGCCATTCTCCGGCGGAGATCACCGATCAGAGCGCCTGCATCGCCTGCGCTTTCTGCGCGACCATGTGTCCCGACTGCGTGATCACAGTAGAAAGGTGAGGTGCAGAGAACATGGCAGAAAAAGTCTTGATGAAGGGCAACGAGGCCATCGCCGAGGCGGCGATCCGTGCCGGCTGCCGGCATTATTTCGGTTATCCCATCACGCCGCAGACGGAGATCGCGGCCTATATGGCCAAGCGCATGCCGAAGATCGGCGGGACCTTCCTGCAGGCGGAGAGCGAGATCTCCGCGATCAACATGGTCTACGGTGTGGCAGGCACCGGCAAGCGTGTGATGACTTCCTCCTCCAGCCCGGGCATCTCGCTCAAGCAGGAGGGGATCTCCTATATCGCCGGCGCCGATCTTCCGGCGCTGATCGTGAACGTGCAGCGCGGCGGCCCGGGCCTGGGCGGCATCCAGCCCAGCCAGTCTGATTATTTCCAGGCGACGAAGGGCGGCGGCCACGGCGATTACCGTCTGATCGTGCTGACGCCCGCTTCGGTGCAGGAAATGGCGGACCTCACGGCGCTCGCCTTTGACCTTTCGGACAAATACCGCATGCCGGCCATGCTCCTGGCTGACGGGACCATGGGCCAGATGATGGAGCCCGTGGAACTGCCGGCCGAATCCGGCAGCACAGTGGCAAAACCCTGGGCGGTGACGGGCACGGGCCTGGCCCGCCGGCACAATATCATCAATTCCCTTTACCTCGACCCCGAGGAACTGGAAAAGACGAACTATGAGCGCTATGAGCGCTATGCTTTCATCGAAGAGCACGAAGCGCGCTGGGAAAGCTACCGGATGGACGATGCCGAGTACTGCATCGTCGCCTTCGGCATCGCGGCCCGGGTGGCCAAGAACGCGATCTCGGTGCTGCGCGCCCAGGGAATCAAAGTCGGCCTGATCCGGCCGATCACTGTCTGGCCGTTCCCGAAAAAGGCCATCGCCGAGGCGGCAGAGCAGGTCAGCGCCTTCCTGTCCGTGGAACTTTCCATGGGCCAGATGATCGAGGACGTCCGCCTGGCGGAAAACTGCCGGCGGCCGGTGGCGCTCTGCCGCCGGACGGGCGGCATGATCCCCACGCCGGAGCAGATCATCGAATCCGTCAAACGTCTGAAGGGAGGGAACTGATCATGGCAGCCGTCTTTGAAAAACCGAAGAGCCTGACCGATGCGCAGCTGCATTACTGCCCGGGCTGCACGCACGGCATCATCCACCGCCTTGTCGCGGAAGCCATCGATACGCTTGGTATCGAAGGAAAAACGATCGGTGTCGCGCCGGTCGGCTGCGCCGTGCTGGCGTACAACTATTTCGCCTGCGATATGGTAGAGGCCGCCCACGGCCGCGCGCCTGCCGTTGCGACGGGTCTGAAGCGTTCGCTTCCCGAAAATATCATTTTCACCTATCAGGGCGACGGCGACCTGGCCTCGATCGGCATGGCCGAGACGGTGCATGCCGCGACCCGCGGAGAGAATATCACCGTCATTTTTGTCAACAACGCGATCTACGGCATGACCGGCGGCCAGATGGCGCCGACGTCCCTGCCCGGCCAGATCACACAGACGTCCCCTTACGGACGCGACGTCAGCACCGCCGGATACCCCATCCGCGTGTGCGAGATGCTTTCCACGCTGGACGGTCCGGAGTTTATCGCGCGCGTAGCGGTGAACAACGTCAAAAACGTCCGCAGCGCCAAAAAGATCATTCAGAAGGCTTTCGAGAACCAGGTCGCCGGCAAGGGCTTTTCTCTGGTCGAAGTCGTATCCTCCTGCCCGACGAACTGGGGCATGACGCCCGACAGGGCGCTGCAGTGGGTCGAGGAGAAGATGATCCCGTATTATCCGCTCGGCATTTATAAAGACCGCAGCGCGGCAGGGGAGGGACAGAAATGACGACCAATATCTTACTGGCCGGCTTCGGCGGACAGGGCATCCTGTTCGCGGGAAAATTCCTGGCTTACAAGGGACTGCTGGAAAACAAGCAGATCAGCTGGCTGCCGTCTTACGGCCCCGAGATGCGCGGCGGTACGGCCAACTGCAGCGTCATCATCAGCGACGAGCCGATCGGTTCCCCGATCGTCTCCAAGCCGGACGTTCTGATCGTGATGAACCTGCCCTCGCTGGATAAATACGAGGACGCCGTCGTCCCGGGCGGAAAGATCTTTGCGGATTCGACGCTTATCGGGCGGAAGACGATGCGCAGCGACGTGGAGACGTTCTATCTTCCCGCCACGCAGATGGCCAGACAGAACGGAACGCCGACGCTGGCCAACATGATCATGACCGGACAGGTCATCCGGCAGACGGGCATCGTGAGCCTCGAGGGCCTCGAAGATGCGCTCGGCAAAGTGGTCTCCGCCAAGCATGCCGACCTTCTGCAGGTCAATCTGAACGCGATCAAACTCGGCTACGGCCTGGCGCTGTAAGGAACGGCCCGGCACGTACGAAACAGGACAAAAAGAAAAGCCGGATCTGCTTTTGGCAGATCCGGCTTTGTGCTGCGGGTCTATCGTGATCGTCCGCACGCGGACAAAGTTGGATGTTCCCTTTGCGTGCTGCTTTGCCGGGGATCAAAGCTTGACAACGTTCGTTGCCTGCGGTCCTTTGGTGCCCTGAACGACGTCGAATTCCACGGCAGCGCCTTCGTCGATGGACTTGAAGCCTTCCATCACAAGACCCGAGTAGTGAACGAAGTAATCGTTTCCGTCTGCATCCGTGATAAATCCGAAGCCCTTCTGGTTGTTGAACCACTTAACAGTTCCCTTCATTGCTGTTCCTCCATCCGGCCAAACGGCCGTAAATCATGTTGTAAACCGAAATTATCATGTTTTGCCCGGCTTGTCAAATTGCCGTTTCCGGCTTTTTCTGTAAAAAACGAGTCAAAGTGAGTGCTTTTTGTCAAATAAAACAAATAGCATCGCATGAAACGGGCATTATTCAAGCACGATTTCACAAGCGATTTTATGATGTTGACTATTCTTACGACGAGAAATATTTTTTGGAACAGGAGAAGAACAGACTGAGTGTACAAATCGCGTTGAAAACCGCGCAAATCACGGAGCGGCGGCGGCCGGAAGAGCGGTCCGACCCGCCGAAAATTGTTTTTTGACGAAAACCGCGGAGTGTGTTATGCTTACAATAACGAAAAACAGCCCGGGGCGCTTTCCCGGGAGAGCGGGAGAGAAACGATGCGCATAGCCGGGATCATAGCCGAATACAATCCGTTCCACCGCGGGCACGCGTATCTGCTGGAACAGGCCCGCCGGGCAGGCGCGCAGGGCGTGATCGCGGTGATGAGCGGCAGTTTCGTGCAGCGCGGAGAGCCGGCGGCGGCCGACAAGGTCAAACGTACGGCTGCAGCGCTTCTTGGCGGAGCCGATCTGGTCCTGGAACTGCCTCCCGAGGCGGCGACCGGCAGCGCGCAGCGCTTTGCCGGCGGCGCGGTGAGCCTGCTGGCAGCCTGCGGCTGTGTCACGGATCTGTTCTTCGGGGCGGAAACTGAGAGTGTGGAAGCGCTGGAAAAGGCGGGCGCCGCCGCCGGGAGCCCCGCGTTTGAAGCCATACTGCGCGAAGGGCTGCGGCAGGGACTGTCCTACCCGGCTGCGTCCGGGCGGGCCCTGGAACGGACGGATCCCGCCGCCGCGGGGATCCTGGAAGGCCCCAACAACCTGCTGGCGGCCGAATATCTGAGGGCGCTCCGGAGGGAGGCTAGGCAGATCCGCCCGCGGCCCGTGCTGCGCATGGGCGCAGGGCACCGGGATCAGGCGGCCGCCGGGGGCATCGCTTCGGCCGGCGCCATCCGGGAGATCATGCGGCGCGGCGGAGACTGGGAGAGCCTGGTCCCGGAAGTATCGCGCCCCTTTGCGGTCCCGGACCTTTGGCCGGACGATTGCTCCGCCGCGCTTTCTGCCGTGCTTCTGCGGTGCAGCCGCGCGCAGCTGTGCGACTATGAAGACGTTTCGGACGATCTGGCGGGGCGTATCCTGGCGCATGCGCCCTATCTGATGAGTTTTACGGAACTGGCGCAGGCCGTGCAGACCCGGGCCTAGTCCCTGGCGCGCGTGCGGCGCG
>JAGDDE010000042.1 GCA_017958185.1 Lachnospiraceae bacterium
CTCTCATACGGATTTGCCACGTAGATCTCGCCGAAGCGGCACTGTGATAGCAGCTCATTGGCCGTATCGATATAACTGATGAAGCGTCGTTTGGGTCTGTCGGCATATTCGTTCTTCTGCGACCAGAGGAAAAACAGCAGGGTCAGGATATCGTAGCGGGTGATCTTCACCTTGCCGTGCAGCAGACTGTGCACATGCTGGCGGGTGATGCGGCGTTCGGCAAATTCGCTGCCCAAGTTCGACCGCGCCGCGGGCACCAGGTTCCCGTGTCGGTCCGTGGGGATCGCGCTGCTCAGCACATGCTCCAGATCGCTTTCCGTGATGTCTTCGGCTCGGCAGCCGGCAAAATAGCCCGTCGTTTCGTACATCCCGGCGATCAGTTCCTGCGCCTCGCGGTAGAGCTCCCGGTAGACTTTTCCCGCCGTCTCTTCCATCTCGGAAACGCCCGGGCAGCTGCTGAGAGCGTCGCAGCGGGCCAGCACTTCCTTCTCGTCCGGATCCGTGATCTCCCCGCGGTCCTGCGGCGGCCGGAGCATGGCTTCATACAGCCGTTCCAGCTGCGAATAGCGGCAACCGCGGCGGTAACAGAAGGCGCAGAGGAGCTCGAAGGGATCGGACTCGTTCAATTCCTGCTCATGGATCGCCTTGATCAGGAATTCGTTGACTTCCTCCTGCGTCATCCGGAGGCCGAAGCCCAGCTGCAGCACGGCCGAGCGGCGCACGGTCCGCTGTCTGAGCCAGTTTTTGACCTGCATGCTGATGCGCACCGTCGACGGGCCGAACGACGCGGGGACCCCGTTTTCGCGGAAACTGTCGACGATGATCTGCTGGTACTCTTCGTCCGGCACGTCGGAGAAGTTCCCTTCGAGGCCGGCGGCGCGGAATACGAAACGCTTCAGATAGTCTCCGAACGGGATATAATGCAGTTTTTTCTCCAGTGCCTGATAAATGGCTGCGGCTTCATTGTTCTGAAAAGCGTCTTCTTCGATCACCCCGTAAAACAGCTCCCAGGAATGATCGGTAAAACTGATAGTCATGTTGGGATCCATGCTGGCACCTCGGTTCTTATCTTCCCGGCGGACTGTTGCCGGGATCCTGCGGCAGTGCCCTGACAGGCTGCCCACAGATCCCGCGGCGGATCTATCTAGGGCTCGTCCGGCAGCGCTTCGATCTGCAGGGTGCCGTCCAGGCAGCGGACCGTCCACCCGCCGAGATTTCCCGTGCTGACGCGGCTCCACTCTTCCATCGTTCCGCGGTAGATGATCGTGAGCTCCCGGTAGGATGACGCGAACCCGTCACCGAGGGTCCGGATGCTCGCGGGAAGCACGATATCATAGAAATCGCCGCTGATCGCTTCGCTCTCTATCTCTGTCACGCCGTCCGGGATCTCGATCCGGTACTGGTTGACCTCGCAGATGCTCTGTGTGCCGATGACGCGTATCCCTGCGCCGGCAGGAATCGTGCAGGTCCTCAGAAAGATCGCAGAAAGGACCAGACGCCCGGTCTCCTTCTCAATCAGGAAACCGTCGTTAAGCGTATAATACGGATTCTCCGGGGAGAGCGTGATGTTCTGCAGACGTACGAAGCTCCGGGCGCCGTGCCAAACTCCACCGCCCGGCTGATACGCGCCCAGACGCACGTTGGCGCCCAGACAGAGCTCGCCGACGCTGTAAAGGTACATCGAATCAGGAGACAGGTATTCCAGGCTGTCCGGAAGGATCAGTTTTTCGGGTCCTCCGTTCCAGAAGAAGATCTTTTCCGGAAGGGTCTTAAACCCCTCTTCAAAGATGATTATGCCGATCCTGGTGCCGGAACCGGAGTCCATCAGGTTCTCCATCGTCTTCACGGACGCGGGGATATGGAGGATCCCGATCCCGCCCATGCCGGAATCGATGCACCAGGGCTCCAGCGTCGTCAGGGTGTCCGGGAAGAACACCTCATGCACGTAGATGTCCGGGAAAGCCTGCGGTGCGACCGTGGTGACCGGCTTGCCGTCGATATGGGAGGGTACTGTCAGATTGACCTGGCCGGGCCCGATGAAGAAGGACGGGTTCATTCCGATGAGGGCCAGCCCTCCGTCATCCCGTTCCGCAAAATACAGTTTCTGGTCGCCGCAGCGTGCGCAGTAGTTGCCGCTCTCTTCATGACCGAGTTCCGGGATCGGATCGGGGTACATGACCAGCCCGCAGCGGGAGCAGCGGTATTCCCGGATCCCCCGTTCCGTGCAGGTAGGCTCCTGCGTGACGACGAACTCGAACACATGCATCTCGAAGGGGATCTCCAGAGACTGCCGCTCGCCGCACTGTACGCAATACCGTTCCTTCAGTCCGTAATCTCCGATACAGCCGGCAGGGTCGGTGACCTCCCATTCGGTCCACTGATGCTCGGCACGCGGCAGGGTCTCGCGGCGGGCCTCGCCGCAGACCTTGCAGACCTGTTCCCTCGTCCCCTCCAGCGTACAGAGCGACATCTGGACCAGGTACCATTCTCCGTAGCTGTGCCCGGCGGCCGAGAGGATCTCCGTGACCGTATCGCCGCAGGCGGAGCAGACTTTCCGGCGTTCGCCGTCCTGCGTGCAGCCGGCTTCCCTGAACACGGTCCATTCGCTGTAGTGATGCCCGTCGGCTGCGATCGTTTCCGACAAGAACTCTCCGCAGGCAGAGCAGACTTTCCGGCGCTCGCCGTCCTGCGTGCAGGATGCTTCCCGGATCGCGGTCCATTCACTGTAATGATGTCCCGCGGCTGCGATCGTTTCCGACAGGGACTCTCCGCAGACAGAGCAGACCTGCCGGCGCTCGCCGTCTTCCGTGCAGGAGGCTTCCCGGACCGCGGTCCATTCACTGAATTGATGGCCGAAAGCGCTGACCGTCTCCGTGACCGTATCGCTGCAGAACGCGCAGACGCGCACGATCAGACCGTCCTGTGTGCAGGAGGCCGATGTCACGGTGATGGGCTGGCTGTAGCGGTGCCCGTCAGCCGGGATGGCGCTGAGGACGGTCTTCCCACAGATATCGCAGAGCAGGCTCTGTTCGCCTTCTGTCTCGCATGAGGGCTCCCGGATGACCGTCACGGGACCGCTGTGCAGATGGATCGCCGGCAGCGTCGGCGCAGGCTCAGTCGTCGCCGGAACGGTCTCCGGGGGGGCCGTCTGAGGCGGAACCGTTTCCGGCGGCTCCGTCTGAGGCGGGACCTTCTCCGGAGGCTCCGTCTGAGGCGGGGTGGTTTCCGGAGGCTCCGTCCGAGGCGGGACGATCTCCGCCGGGGAGGTCTGCGGTGCGGTCATATCCGGCGGCGGGATCTGAGAAGGATCCGTGCCGGCTGACATCGTTTCCGGCGTCTGCGGCTCTGTCTGTCCGGGGATCGTCTGCCATGACGTTTCTTCCGGGGTCCCCGGAGCGGTCTTATCCGGCAGCGTCTCCGCTCCGGTGCTCTGGGCCGGAAAGCCCGCGACCGGCCCATCCGCCGGGCCGCCCGGCTGCTGCGCTGCGGGCCCGAATACGGCAAGGCGCCAGACGGGCGCAAAACCCTCGCGTCCGGCACTCAGTCCTGCGGCCGCAGCCAGACCTCCCAGCAGGACAAGGGCCAGCAGCGCTGCCCACACGGCGCCTTTTTTCCACCAGGGGATCGGCGTTTTTGACCGCAGGCTTTCCAATGCCTCGCGAAACTGCGCGGCGTTTTCATAGCGGTCTTTCGCCTTGGGCGCGCAGGCCTTCAGGACGATCTGCTGAAGCTGCGGCGAACCGGCCGCCGTCTGGGGCAGCGCTTCGCCTTTCAGGCGCTTTTCCAGCGCGGTGCGGCGGTCGCCCGGCGTCAGCAGGCGTTTGTCCGGCATGAAAGGCAGACGGTTCGCGTTCAGCAGGCGGTACATGACCAGCCCGAGCGAATAAATGTCCGAACGCCGGTCGTAGCGGCTGCCGTTTGCCACTTCCGGCGCGGCATAGAACGGCGTTCCCACGCGCGTGTACGCCCCGGTCGTGGATTCCAGCTGCCGGGCGACGCCGAAGTCGCCCAGTTTGAAATGCCCTTCCCGGTCGACGAATATGTTTTCCGGTTTGATGTCCCGGTGCAGGATATGCTTCTTTTCGCAGGTCTCGAGCGCCCTGGCCAGATCGATGCCCAGGGCGATGACCTGCTCTTCGCTCATTTCCCGGCCGGCCTGATACTCCTGGAACGGCGTCAGGCACTCCATGCGGATCAGGATATTCCAGCCGATCGTATCCTCGCGGGCTACGACGGCGGAATCCTGCACATTGACGATGGAGACCTCGCCATCCATCTGCTGCATGGTCCGGATCTCCTGATACAGATCGTTCGCCATGGAAGCATAGTAATTGCGGGTCTCCTCTTCCGTCATCCCTTCGGCGCGCAGACAGTCGGTCTCCAGATCGTCGACCGGGATCTGGATGACCTTGATGGCGGCCTCCTGAAGGACGCCGCCAGCCATCCGGCAGGCCCGGTATACCACACCGTAAGCCCCCCGGCCGATCACGTTTTTCATTTGCCACTCGGGCCAGACTGCCGACCAGACCGCACTCATCTTTGTCACCTGTTTACCCGCGGCCGGGCTCTTTCCCCGGCCGCGCGCTGTTGTTTCTTCGACTCTCTATTATAAACAGATCAGCCGAAACCTCTGTAATTCGTTTTTTGCATCTCCCGGGAACGGAAAGGCCCGGGGCAGAGAGCTCTGCCGCCGGGCCGTTTCCGCGGGATCTTCCGGATCAGACGATCCCGGTGCTTCCAAAGCCGCCGCGATCCGTTTTTTCCAAGTGTTCACACTCTTCGAAGCGGATGGCCGGCTGGTTTTTCATGATACGAAACTGGCAGATGCGGTCGTTCACGTGAACGTCTGTTGCGCGCATGGCCAGCATCGGGCAGCACCATTCGTCATGGTCGCCGCAGTAGGACCCATCGACCACTCCGACACTGTTGACCATGATCAGGCCGAAGTTCCGGAACGTGCTGCTGCGCGGCGCGATATGCGCTTCGTACCCGGCCGGGAGCTGCATGGCCACGCCGAGCGGGATCAGCTTGTATTCCCCTGCTTCAAAGTGCAGATCGGCCGCGGCACGCAGATCGATCCAGTCTGATTTTCCGTCGATATACGTCAGCTTTTCGATCTTATCCGAAAGATACCGGATCCGGATCTTTTTCATTCCTCTTCCTCCGGGGAGTCCTTGCCTTCGGTCTGTCCGGCGCTCTGCTCTTCCATCTGGAAGGATTTGCGCAGGTACTCGCGCAGACGTTTGTTTTCACCTGCCAGCATCAGGATCAGGATAACAGCCAGCGCCAGCAGGATGCCGAGCAGTGCGATCACGATCCAGGCCTGGACCGGGACGCTGACCTTATCCGGATCGGTATGGGCCGGTTGGGTGGCAGCTTCCGTGGCTGTCTGGGTGGGCGGCTGGGTCGGCGCCTGCGTCGGGGCCTGGGTAGGGGCCTGCGTCGGGGCCTGGGTCGGCGCCTCAGTGGGCGCCTGTGTCGAGGGCTGCACCGCCTCCGTGGGCGGTTGGGTCGGCGGTTCCGGTTCCGTAGGCGGGACCTGCGGCTCCGTAGGCGGCTCGGTAGGCGGCACCTGCGGCTCTGTAGGCGGCTGTGTGGGGGGCTCCGTCGGAGGAACGGTCGGCGCATCGCTCATATACGTGACGGTGATCGGATACCGGACCAATTCGTACCCGCCGAAGGTATAGACCAGTTCATACGTATCGCCGGATTCTCCGCTTCCCGTCTTGCGCAGGAAATCGTTCCATCCGCCGGTCCGCAGGAGCGAGGTCGGGATCAGGGCCTTGTTGATCTGGGTGACCGTATCCGGCCATCCGACCGTATACTCGATCTCCCGTTCCGTACCGTCCACCGCGCGGGTCTCCCGGACCACGGCGCCGGCCTGTACAGGCAGGCCTACGAGCGTAAAATTGTCGAACGCGTAGTTGAGCAGAGCGTTCGTATCGGCGGCTGCGTGCTCCTTGGAATCGGAATTCAGCACGATGCAGATCACGTCGATGTTCGGGTCGGAGGCATAGACCGCGAGGCAGTGTCCGGCCAGGTCTTCCGTTCCGGTCTTACCCACCAGCACACGGCGGTCATAGTACGGGCTTTCCGGATGCAGCTGCAGCACCGTATGGCTGCAATCGATCTTTTCAGCCTTGGTCAGCTTTTGGGAAATGGTATGCGAGGGCGTTCCCGCGATGCGGCGGTAGGTGTCGTTTTCAATGGCCGTCCAGAAGATCTTGGCCAGATCGAGCGCCGTGGTCAGATGATGCGCGTCGTCCAGACCGTGCGGATTGGTGAACTGGGTGTCATTCGCGCCGATCTGCCAGGCGCGCGGGTTCAGACGACGGTCGACGAAAGACTTCATGCTGCCGCTGATCGCTTCCGCCAGCGTATAGGCGATCTGGTTGACCGATTCCAGACAGAGGGCATAGAGCGCGTCTTCGACCGTCATGGTCTCCCCTTCCGGATACCCCTCCATATAACCGCCGGGGGCCAGATCGGTCACCGCGTTGTGCGAGATGGTGATCACGGTATTCAGATCGCCGAACGCTTCGATGGCGACCAGCGCGGTCAGGATCTTGGTCAGGCTGGCCGGGTGCATCTGCTTTTCGATGTTCTTGCCGTAGAGGACGATGCCCGTGTTGAGTTCCAGCAGGATGGCGCTCTCGGCGATGACCTCGGGGGCCTTGGGCCAGTTGTCGAACACGGCGGCCGCGTCTTCCGCTTCCACGATGTAATGGTCGCTTCTTCCGGTGGAGGCGGCGGCGGA
Organism: Lachnospiraceae bacterium; assembly: GCA_017958185.1. Taxonomy (GTDB): domain Bacteria; phylum Bacillota; class Clostridia; order Lachnospirales; family Lachnospiraceae; genus UBA6987. The sequence continues at coordinate 6,758 of JAGDDE010000042.1, forward strand.
GACGCTGCGCGCAGGCACCAGCAGACCGGCCAGCAGCGCAGCCGCCAGCAGCAGGACCGTTCCTTTCTTCAGGATTGTTTTCATCTGTTATCTCCTTCCTTCATCGGGGGAGGAACCGGGCCGCATCGGAAAGATCGGCCTCATACGCTTCCATCTGACCGCTGTCCGCGTAGGCAGACAGCGCCGGATCCAGCGGCAGGGAAGCTGCAAGCGGAAGACCCGTTTCCTCGCACCATTCGCCCAGGCGGCTTTCGCCGAAAAGACGGATCTTTTCGCCGCAGCCGGGGCAGGTCACGTAACTGAAGTTCTCGATCACGCCCAAGACCGGGATCTTCATGAGCTGTGCCATATGATAGGCTTTTTTTACGACCATCTCCACCAGGCTCTGGGGAGAAGCGACCAGGTATACGCCGTCGACCGGCAGGGACTGGAACACTGTGAGGGCAACATCGCCCGTTCCGGGAGGCATATCGATGAGCAGATAGTCCAGTTCGCCCCAGCAGACGTCGCTCCAGAACTGGCGCACCACGCCGCCGATCACCGGGCCCCGCCAAAGCACGGGCTGATCTTCCTGTTCCAGCACCAGATTGATGGAAACGACCTTGATGCCTTGGGCCGTCTCGCCCGGCAGCATGGTCTGCCCGATCACACCGCCCAGATCGCTGACGCCGAACATCCGGGGGATGGACGGACCGGTGATATCGGCGTCCAGGATCCCTACCCGGAAGCCCTGCTTCTTCAGCCATACGGCCAGCATGGCCGTCACGGATGATTTGCCGACGCCTCCCTTACCGCTGATGATGCCGATCACATGCCGGATCCGGCTCTCCGCGTTCATGGGGGCTTTCAGGCTCTGGGGGTTAGCCCGGGAGGGGCATCCTTCGCAGCTTTCCCGGCTGCAGCTGGTGTTGTTGCAATCTTTTGCCATGATCTCTCCTTTGGATACGGTGCCGGAGCACCCGTATACTTGTTTTATATTCTACCATAGTTTTCGGAAAAGGTACAGTTTTTCCTTTCGTTTTTCCTCTTTCTCTGCTACAATAGGCCCGAAATCCGGCAAAAGTAAAGGGAAAAGGTCCCCCTTTAGGGGTCTCGAAGGCCTTTTCTCCCTCAGGAGGCATGATGCAGCTGATCCCCATTGCATACGCGCACAACGGTCTTCCCGAAAAATTCGGCGTGCCCCGGCAGAGCGGTCTGTCGCCTTCCCTGCGCACATCCATCGTTTTTGAAGCGCCCTACGGCAGTGCGGAAGCGCTCCGCGGTCTTGACGCCTACTCTCATCTTTGGCTGATCTGGGGTTTTCATGCCGTTTCGGCGGAAAACGGTTCCCGTCATCTGACGGTCCGTCCGCCCCGGCTGGGCGGAAACACACGGGTGGGCGTGTTTGCCACGCGCAGTCCTTTCCGGCCCAATCCACTGGGGCTGTCCTGTGTGAAGCTGGAGGAGATCCGCCCGGCAGGCACCGCCTTTCAGCTGATCGTTTCCGGAGCCGATCTGATGGACAAAACGCCCATATACGATATCAAGCCCTATCTCCCGTATGCCGACGCGCACCCGGAGGCACAGGGGAGTTTCGGAGAGGAGAACAAAAACCGGCGCCTCAAGGTCGAGCTCCCGGAAGAAACGGCTGCGCTCTTCTCTTTACAGGAGCGCGAAACGCTGGCGGAACTGCTTTCCCTCGACCCTCGCCCGGCCTACCAGCACGATCCGGACCGCCTGTACGGGATCCGCTTTGCCGGCGCCAATGTGCGTTTTACCGTCCGTGACGGCACGCTTTCCGTCATCTCCGTCAACAGGGAGGAGCCGGGGCCTGTTTGAGTATCCTGACAGGCTCCCGGAACAAAACAACAGAGGGCCAGCGCAGCCCTCTGTTTTTTATGCGGTTCTTATTCCCCGCTGCCGGCAAACGTGCCGTATCTGTCGTCCAGGATGCCGTAGAGATCGGCGTACGGGCTTTGATCCATTCGGATCGTTGATCCCAGCGTAAGGATTCGTCCGTCCCCGGCGGACGCCGGCCATTCCGGAAGCCCCGGTCCGTTCGGGTCGCCCGTTTTCAGATAGTTCATGAGGTAGGCGCTCATGATACGGGAGAGTTCCCGGTCTTCACCGTCATACAGCTTTGAATCCGCCGGGATATTGTTATAGAAATAGACTTCCTCTCCGCTGTGCCAGGAACCGAGCCGTCCGTTCTCTTTGGTGAAATGATACACATACGCCGGGATCCCCAGCGCGTTGGCCTGCCGTTCCCAGACGTTATGTCCGTAGCTGAAGAGCACGGCCGTATAGATATCCGCCCAGTCGCGGCGCGCCTGCGCATCGGTCTGCGGGCGGTAGAGATCCAGCACACGCGCGGCATACGGCGCTTCAAAAGAGCGCTCCACCATTGAGCGGAAGCTTTTCAGATCTGCCTGTCCGAAAAGGATGAACGGGCCGGATTCCTCACGGTTGAAGCCCTGCATCTGCGCTTCCTCGTTGTGATGACCGCGGGCGTATGACTCGTAGGGCGTTTCCGTCAGCACGTAGCCGTCGACCGTGATATGGTGATGAGAGGACAGTTCGCCCGCGATCTGCTCTGCCGGCAGGGCCCGCAGCTCTTCGAGGGTATACGCTCCGAATTTCTTTTTGGTGGCCTCGCCGGCTTTCAGCGCCTCTTCCATCGTCCGGAAGGAATGTGCCGGCTGCGGCCCGGTCACAGTAGAGCTTTCCGCCAGGACGCGCCGGAACAGCCCTGCCGCCAGCGGCGAAGTGCAGAGCGCGCTCACGCAGGCGGAGCCGGCCGATTCGCCGGCCAGCGTCACGTTGTCCGGATCGCCGCCGAAGGCCGCTATATTCTCTTTCACCCACCGGAGCGCCTGGATCTGGTCCAGCAGGCCGTAGTTGCCCGTCGTATGGTTGGGCGACTCGGCCGCCAGCGCTTCGTCGGCAAAAAAGCCGAAGATCCCCAGACGGTAGCCCATGTTGACGACCACGGCGCCCAGCCGGGCCAGGCCCTCGCCGCTGTAATCCGCGTACCAGGGCTGACCGGTCTGCAGCGATCCTCCGTGTACATAGACCAGCACCGGCAGTCCCGAGACGTCGCCGGCCGGTTTCCAGATGTTGAGATACAGGGAATCCTCGCTGGCGGGCGGTCGGTAATCGTCATCCGGCCGTATCTCATAGTCATGGTAACCGATGATCTGAGCCAGCGAACTGTACAGCGGTCCGTTCTGCGTCTGCATGGACATGGGAGCAAAGTGATCCGCCTCGAGGATCCCCTCCCAGGGCGCCTTGGGCTGCGGTTCTTTCCACCGCAGGTCTCCCACCGGCGGCTCCGCGTACGGGATGCCGGCATAGACCTCCACGGCGCCGTCCGGCGTATATACGCCCCGGAGATGTCCCTGCGCCACGGTCACGATGCCTGTCGTTCTGGGATCCCGGCCCGATACGGCAGGGACCCTCCGCACGGGCGGATACGAGATCCACAGGACCAGTCCCAGCGCGGCCGCAAGACCCAGCCAGGAAAGCAGCCGGCGGGCGGCAGAGGCTTCTTTCAGGACGTTTCGCCGCAGCAGATAAAACCCCGCGAGGACAGCTGCGGCCAGCACCCAGCCGGCGGCTGTGAATTTGCCCAGTTCCAGCACTGCGAGAAACAGGCATCCTGTTAAAAAAAAGAGCGCCCGCCACAGGATCCCGCGGGAGCCCTTTTTCGTTTCGTTCATATCACTCCTCTTTACCGGCTCCGGAAGAGGCTGCTTCGCCTGTCCGCACAATTTCCGCCCCGGCCGTTTCCGCTGAGGCGGAGGCCTCTGCGGCTGCGGCAGTCTGCGGCGCATCCCCTGCTGTCTGAGGCTCCCGGACTTCTGCCAGCAGTTTCATGAATTCCTTGCCTGTGATGGTCTCTTTTTCGATCAGATAGGCCGCGATGCGCTCCATGGCCTTTTCATTGCCTTTCAGCAGGGCTTTGGAACGGGCATAGGCATCGGAAAGGATGCGGCGCACCACTTCGTCGATCTTCGAGGCGGTGTCGTCCGCGCAGTTCAGGTAGGCGCGGCCGTCCAGATACTGGCTCTCCACGCTCTCCAGCGCCATCAGGCCGAACTCCTCGCTCATTCCGAAACGGGTCACCATGGCGCGGGCCAGTTTGGTCGCCTTTTCGATATCGTTCGAGGCACCGGTCGAAACGGAATCGAAGAACAATTCCTCGCTGGCGCGGCCGGCCATCAGCGTTGTCAGTTCCGTTTCCAGTTCGGCTTTCGTCATCAGGAACTTTTCTTCCTCGGGCGTCTGCATCACATAGCCCAGCGAGCCCATGGTGCGCGGCACGATGGTGATCTTCTGCACCGGCTCGCTGTTCTTCTGCAGCGCGGCCACCAGGGCGTGCCCAACCTCATGATAAGCCACCATGCGCTTTTCTTTGTCGTTCATCACACGGTCTTTCTTTTCCTTGCCGGCAATGACCACTTCAACCGATTCCAGGAGGTCGGCCTGCGTCACGTAGGAACGGCCCCGCTTGACTGCCAGGATGGCGGCCTCATTGATCATATTGGCCAGGTCCGAGCCGACCGCGCCGGAAGTCGCCAGCGCGATCTCCTGCAGATCCACATCCTCGCCCATGTTCACATGGCGGGCATGTACCTGCAGGACCGCCACGCGGCCCTTTAGGTCCGGCTTGTCGACGATGATCCGCCGGTCCAGACGGCCGGGCCGCTGCAAGGCTGGATCGAGCACTTCCGGCCGGTTGGTCGCAGCCAGGATAAATACGCCCTTGGAGGAATCGAAACCGTCCATCTCGGCCAGCAGTGCGTTCAGTGTCTGCTCACGCTCGTCGTTGCCGCCGTAGCGGGCATCGCGTGTTTTGCCGATCGCGTCGATCTCATCGATGAAGATGATGCACGGAGCCATCTGCTGCGCCTCCTTGAACAAGGAGCGCACGCGCGAGGCGCCCATGCCCACGAACATCTCAACGAAGTCCGAACCGGCCAGCGAGAAAAAAGGCACCTGAGCTTCCCCGGCCACCGCTTTGGCAAGAAGCGTTTTGCCCGTGCCGGGAGGCCCCACGAGCAGGGCACCCTTGGGCAGTTTCGCGCCAATCTGCGCAAAGCGTCCCGGATCGTGAAGGAACTCCACAATCTCCATGAGCGATTCTTTGGCCTCATCCTGACCGGCCACGTCCTGGAAGGAAACGCCGGTATCCCGCTGCACATACACTTTGGCGTTGCTGCGCGTCATGCCGCCCAGGATCCCGCCGCCGCGGCGCATGCTGATCACGGTATACAGCATGATCCCTAAAAAGAGCACGTACACGATGATCGTGATCCACGAGCCGGAGCGAAGGACGGTGCCGCGGTACGGGATCTCCCGCTCTTTGATGATCTCCAGGGCCGCGTCTTTGTCTACCAGCGCCGTCGTATACGTGACCTTATACTCGCGGCCGCGGTCGTCCGTTTTGGTGACTTCGGCCGAGACCTCATTGTAACCTTCGTTGAAAACGACCTTCTCCACCTTTTCCGTGCGCAGGATCTCCAGGAATTCGTCGTATCCGATGGAACTGCTCGTATCCGGCAGCAGCAGCCGCGAGACCAACGTGATCACCACGAGCGCAAGGATGGAAAACAGCAGGATACGTATGATATTCTTATTGTTATTGTCCTGTTTGTTTTTATCGTCCCGGTTATTCTCGTTCATAGGTTTCTCCATTCATTTGCTGTTCCGGCAGAAAGACCCACCGCAACAGTCTGTATTATACTCAGTTTCCCGGACAGTGACAAGGGCAGAGACGCTGAAAAATCATGAAAGATTTGTGTACGGAGGATCCTCATGTGACGTCCAAGAGGGGCGCTCCTTCCGAAAAGAAAGAAAAATGTCCGCGATTTTGCCGAAACGGCAGAATACTGCTTCCATTTTTGTAAAAAAAGTGGTATGATACCGGCATAAGAAGAGGTCCCCGGGGCCTTGATTCGGAAAGGAGAAACAAAATGGATTGATTGATCAACATTCTGATCAGTTTAGCCATGGGTGCTCTGATCGGCTGGCTGGCCGGTCTCATCATGAAGTCCAGCAACGGCCTGATTATGAACATCATCATCGGTATTCTCGGCAGTATCGTGGGCGGCCTGATCGGCAAACTGCTTCCTCTGGGCGGCAGCTGGTGGATCGGTCTGATCTTCTCGATCGTCGGCGCCTGCCTCGTTATCTGGATCCTCGACCTGATCAAGAAAAAATAACGGCAGCACTTCACATACCGAAGTATGTGAAAAGAGGCGATACCCGCGCGGTACCGCCTTCTTTTTTATCCGGCAGCGCTCCCGCCGCCTCTGCCGCTCCGCGTCCAGAGCCTTCCGCTTCAGTTCGATCCGGCCCCTTCCTCCGCTTCCATAGCGGCTACGGCCTGGCCCAGCACGGCGGCGATATCTTCATGATAGACCAGCTCCGCCATGCCGTCCGCCTCTGTCTCGCTCTTGTTGATCAGCACCAGATGCTTTCCGTGGAAATAATAGATGAGGCCGGCCGCCGGATACACCACGAGCGATGTCCCGCCGATGATCAGCGTGTCGGCTTTCTGGATGGCCCGCACGGCACCTTCGATCACCTCGTCATCCAGACCTTCCTCGTAGAGCACGACGTCCGGTTTGACGATGGCCCCGCAGCGGCTGCAGCACGGCACTCCCTCCGCCTGCAGGATGTAGTCTGCGCCATAGAACGCGTGGCAGCGCGTGCAGTAATTGCGGAGCACGCTCCCGTGCAATTCATACACACGGCGGCTGCCTGCTGCCTGATGAAGGCCGTCGATATTTTGGGTGACGACCGCAGAAAGCCGGCCCATCGCCTCCAGTTTGGCGAGCGCGTAGTGGCAGGCATTGGGTTTTGCGTCCGGATACACGAGTTTCTCCTTGTAAAACGCAAAGAAATCTTCCGGGTCGCGCACGAAGAAGCTGTGCGAGACCATCTCTTCGGGGCTGAGCGTGCGGCGGTATTTTTCCTGATACAGCCCCTGCGCGCTGCGGAAATCCGGTATCCCGGAGGCGGTGGAAACGCCCGCTCCGCCGAAAAATACGATTCGTTTTGACTCTCTCAAAATCTTTGTGAGTGCTTCGTATGCCATTGATCTGCTCCTTTCCCGGCAAATATACAGAAAAGGGCAGCGTGCCGCAAAAGGCACGCTGCCGCTTCGTTTACAGCAGACAGTTGTTGACGGTGCGCGGGAAGGGAATGGAATCCCGGATGTTCCCGATACCGGTCAGATACATGACGCAGCGTTCGAAGCCCAGGCCGAAACCGGCATGGCGGGCCGAGCCGAAGCGCCGCAGATCCAGGTAGAAATCATAGTCTTCTTCTTTCATGCCCAGCTCGCACATCCGTTTCTGCAGCAGTTCCAGATCGTCTTCTCTCTGGCTGCCGCCGATGATCTCGCCGATGCCCGGGACCAGGCAGTCCATGGCCGCCACAGTCTTTCCGTCCGGATTCAGCTTCATGTAAAAAGCCTTGATTTCCTTCGGATAATCGGTCACGAAGACCGGACGCCGGAAGATCTGCTCGGTCAGGAAACGCTCGTGCTCCGTCTGCAGGTCGCAGCCCCAGAACACCTTATAATCGAAGGCGTCGTTATGCTTTTCCAGCAGCGCGACCGCTTCCGTATAGGTCACGCGGCCGAAATCGGATTGCAGCACATGGTTCAGCCGGTCCAGAAGGCCTTTGTCCACAAAATCGTTGAGGAAGCGCATCTCTTCCGGGGCATTCTCCAGAACATAGGCAAACACATATTTCAGCATGCTCTCCGCCAGCTGCATATCGTCTTCCAGATCGGCAAAAGCGATCTCCGGTTCGATCATCCAGAACTCGGCCGCATGGCGGGTCGTGTTGGAATTCTCGGCCCGGAACGTAGGTCCGAACGTGTAAATGTTGCGGAAAGCCATGGCGAAGGCCTCGCCGTTCAGCTGACCGCTCACGGTCAGATTCGTGGACTTGCCGAAGAAATCCTTGCTGAAATCCACGCTGCCGTCTTCCAGACGGGGCGGATCGGACGGATCCAGCGTCGTCACGCGGAACATCTCGCCGGCTCCTTCGGCATCGCTGCCCGTGATCAGCGGCGTATGGACATACACGAAATCCCTTTCCTGGAAGAAGCGGTGGATCGCATACGCCGCCAGCGAGCGGATGCGGAACACAGCGCTGAACAGATTCGTGCGGGGGCGCAGATGCGGGATCGTGCGCAGGAATTCCACGCTGTGCCGCTTGGGCTGCAGGGGATATTCCGGTACGGAAGAACCTTCCACCGTGATTGCGGTCGCCTTCAGTTCAAACTTCTGGCGGGCATCCGGTGTCAGGACGACCAGGCCGCTCACCACGAGCGCGGCACCGATGTTGATGCGGCGGATGTCTTCGAAATTCTCCAGGCCGGTATCGTACACGACCTGCAAAGATTCAAAAAAGGTCCCGTCGTTCAGCATGATAAAGCCGAACACCTTGGAATCCCGCCGATTGCGTACCCAGCCGCAGACAGTGACCTCCCGGCCGGCGTATGCCCCGGGATCGCGGAATAAGGAACGTAGATCGATGCCTTTCATAAATATGCCTCCAATATGGTATGGATCTCTTCCCGGCCCTGTTTGGTCTCGGCGGAGAAGGGGATGATCTCTCCCTCCGTCTCCAGGGCGGTGCGGATGAGTTTGAGTTGTCTCGGCAGCTGGCCGCGGCTGATCTTGTCGGCCTTGGTGGCGATCACCAGCGGTCTCAGGCCGGCGGCCACGATCCAGTCATGCATCTGACGGTCATTCGCGCCGGGTTCATGACGGATATCAACGAGCAGGAAGACCTGCCGGAGCATCTCCGAGGTCTGCAGATACCGCTCGATCATGCGGCCCCAGGCCGCTTTGGCCTCCGGCGGGACCTTCGCGTAGCCGTACCCGGGCAGGTCCACCAGATAAAACGCTTCATTGACGTTGTAGAAGTTGACGGTCTGCGTCTTTCCCGGGGAGGCTCCGACGCGGGCCAGGTTCTTCCGGTTCAGGAGCGCGTTGATCAGCGAAGACTTTCCCACGTTCGACTTGCCGGCAAAGGCAAATTCCGGGAGGGTGTTCTTCGGAAAGCGGCTGGTCACGCCGCAGACGGTCTCCAGATTCACCTGTCGAATGATCATGGCCTCTCCCTTCCGTTTTCAGCTTCCTTACGCGCGGCCGCACTATTCCCCTTCGGAAAATGCGAAAGGGGCGGTTACGCCCCTTTGCGGAACTGCTAGGCCCGTTTCCGTTTCTCCTGAGGCAGCTGATCCCTCAGTGTCAGGATGGGCTCGGCTTTGCCGTCGATGACCTCGGCGGTCACGGTGCAGATGCCTACGTTGTCATCGGACGGGATGCGGAACATCATATCCATCATGGCCTTTTCCATGATGGAACGCAGACCGCGGGCGCCGATGTTGCGTTCCAGCGCCTTGCGGGCCACGGCCCGGACTGCGTCGTCGGTGAAGACGAGTTCCACGCCGTCCATCTCAAAGAGCTGCTCGAACTGGCGGATCAGCGCGTTCTTCGGCTCGGTGAGGATGCGCACCATGGCTTCCTCGTCCAGCTCGTTCAGCGCCACGACGACCGGCACACGGCCTATGAATTCCGGGATCAAGCCGAATTTGACCAGATCCTTGGGCATGACCTGCGAGAACAGTTCGCCGATCTTCTTTTCGCTCTTCTGCTCTACGGAACCGGTGAATCCGATGCTGTTTTCGCCCAGGCGGTTCTCCACGATGCGCTCGAGCCCGTCAAAGGCCCCGCCGCAGATGAAGAGGATATTGGTCGTGTCGATGTGGATCATCTCCTGCATCGGATGCTTGCGGCCGCCCTGCGGCGGCACGCTGGCCTGCGTGCCCTCCAGGATCTTGAGCAGGCCCTGCTGGACGCCCTCACCGGAGACGTCGCGCGTGATGGAGACGTTCTCCGATTTTTTCGTGATCTTGTCGATCTCGTCGATATAAACGATCCCGTGCTCGGCCTTGGCCACGTCATAATCCGCTGCCTGGATGAGTTTGAGCAGGATGTTTTCCACATCCTCGCCCACATAGCCGGCCTCGGTCAGGGAGGTGGCATCCGACACGGCGAAGGGGACGTCCAGGCATTTGGCGATGGTCTGCGCCAGATACGTTTTTCCGGAACCGGTGGGGCCCAGCAGCAGCACGTTGCTCTTCTGCAGCTCCACATCGGTCTTCGTGTCGGAAAGGATGCGTTTGTAATGATTGTACACCGCGACAGAGAGCACCTTTTTGGCCTCGTCCTGGCCGATCACATACTGATCCAGGAAGGCTTTGATCTCCGCCGGACGTTTGAGACTTGCGCGTTCGGGCAGGCCGGAAGGACCGGCGCCATGGCTGAGTTCGTCCAGCTCGTCTTCGAGGATCTCATAGCAGGTCTGTACGCACTGGTCGCAGATGTAGGCCTTGGAGAGTGGGCTGGCGATGAGCCGCTCCGTCTGGTCGGACCGTCTGCCGCAGAACGAGCAGAACTGCATGGATTCACTGCGTTTGGAAGGCATAGGCGGCTCCTAGCTGCGGCTGGCGATGATCTTGTCGACCAGGCCGTAGGCCACCGCTTCTTCGGCGGTCATGTAATTGTCGCGCTCGGTATCGGCAGCTACGATCTCCAGCGGTTTGCCGGTGTTTTCCGCCAGGATACGGTTCAGGGTATCCTTCGTCTTCTGGATCTCTTTGGCTACGATCTGCAGATCGGTCGCCTGTCCCTGCATGCCGCCGGAGGGCTGATGGATCATGACCTTCGCGTTCGGGAGGATCAGACGCTTGCCCTTTGTGCCGCCCGCCAGCAGGAAGGCGCCCATGCTGGCCGCCATGCCCAGGCAGATGGTGGAAACGTCGCAGCGGATGAACTGCATGGTATCGTAGATGGCCATGCCGGCGGAAACAGACCCGCCGGGGCTGTTGATATAGAGACTGATGTCCTTGCCGGGGTCTTCCGACTCCAGGAACAGCAGCTGCGCCACGACCAGGCTGGCCGTGACGTCGTTCACTTCCTCGCCGAGGAAGATGATGCGTTCTTTGAGCAGCCGGGAGTAGATATCGTAGGTGCGTTCTCCGCGGCTGGTGGATTCAAGCACATAAGGAACTAAACTCATGGTGGCTCCTTCCTGCCGGTTTCCGCCGGCGGGTATTATTTCGCTTCGGATACCAGAAGATTGAGCGCCTTCTGGGCGAGCATGTCTTTCTTCAGATTCTCCAGAGAGTCCTCATCCATGAAACTCTTGATCTTATCGACTTCCATGTCGTACTGTTTGGACATCTCCTCGAATTTGGCAGTCATTTCCTCTTCGCTGATCAGGAAGCCCTCTGCCTTGGCGATGGCTTCCAGGACCAGGCGCCCGGCCACCTGCTTTCCGGCAGGCTCCTTATACTGGTCGATCAGCTGCTTTTTGGTCTGGCCGGTAAATTTCATGTACTGATCGAGCTGGAGGCCCTGCATCTGCAGACGCTCTTCAAAGCCGTTCAGCATGTTCTCCGCCTCCGCTTCGATCATCGGCTCGGCGATCTCCATCTGCGCGTTCTCCACGGCCTTCTGCAGGAGGGCGTCCTCGCGGCGGGCGCGGGCGGCGTCTTCCTTCTTCTTCAGGAGGTTCTCGCGCACGGAAGCCTTATAGGCCTCCAGTGTATCGAACTCCGAGACCTCCGAGGCAAATTCGTCATCGATCTCCGGCAGGTTCTTGCGGCTGATGGAATTGACCTTCACATGGAACACGGCGGGCTTGCCGGCCAGTTCTTCCGCGTGATACTTTTCCGGGAAGGTGACGTTCAGGTCTTTCTCCTCGCCGATCTCCATTCCGATCATCTGCTCTTCAAAGCCTTCGATGAAGGAATGGGAACCGATCACGAGTTCCTGTTCTTCCGCTATGCCTCCGGCAAAAGCTACGCCGTCCACGGTTCCGGCATAGTCCAGATTCACGGTATCGCCTTCTTCGACGGGGCGCCCTTCCACCTCGTCCAGCGTGGCGTTCTTTTCCTGTTCCTTGGCGATCTCGGCCATGATCTCGTCATCGCTCACTTCGACGGTCTCCGCCGGGACTTCCAGTCCCCTGTACTGGCCCAGCGTCACTTCCGGACGGACGGCGACGGTCGCCGTCACGATGAGGGGCTTGCCGTGCTCGACCTGTTCAAAGGCGATCTCGGGACGGGACGTGATCTCCAGACCGGATTCCTTGCAGGCTTTTTCATAAGCGTCCGGCAGCAGGTCGTTGACCGCGTCTTCCATAAATACATCGGGGCCGTACAGCTGGGCGATGATGCTGCGGGGGGCTTTGCCCTTGCGGAAGCCGGGGATCGCGATCTTATCCCTGTTCTTCAGATAGGCGCGCTGCTCCGCAGCGGCGACTTCCTCGACCGGGACCTCGATCGTCAGCTTGGCCATGCTCTTTTCCAACAGTTCTACCGAAACGCTCATGCTTTGTCCATCCTCCTTGGATTTTCTCTTCGATCTGCATGCTCCTGCCGGCACACCTCCCGTTTCACGGGCAACAGGGCGTACCGTCTGAGTATTGTAGCATAAACTGTGTGAAAAATCAAAACAAATTTTCGAAAAAAGGGACGGTCCGATGCCGGGCACCGGGCCGTCCCTTTCTGCCGTTTCAGCCGAAAGAAACACTTATTTGGTCTTGGCGGCTTCCGTCAGCGCGGCGATGCTGCCCGCAAGGCCCTGGATCTCCGAAGGGATGATGATCTTGGTGGCCTGGCCGTCTGCGGCTTTGGCGAACGCTTCCAGGCTCTTTATCTGGAGCACTGCCTGATCGGCGCCGGCTTCCTTGATGAGACGGATGCCTTCCGCATTCGCCTGCTGCACTTTCAGGATGGCTTCCGCCTGTCCTTCCGCCTCGCGTATCATGGCTTCGCGTTTCGCTTCGGCCCGGAGGATCGCCGCCTGCTTTTCGGCTTCCGCATCCAGGATGGCTTTTTCCTTGTTTCCTTCCGCGACCAGGATGGTGGATTTCTTTTCGCCTTCGGCCTGCAGGATCTTTTCGCGGCGTTCGCGCTCGGCCTTCATCTGCTTCTCCATGGAATCCTGGATCTCGCGCGGCGGGATGATGTTCTTGAGCTCCACGCGGTTGACCTTGATGCCCCAGGGGTCCGTCGCAACGTCGAGCTGCGTGCGCATCTTGGTATTGATGATCTCGCGCGAGGTCAGGGTCTGGTCGAGTTCCAGTTCGCCGATGATGTTCCGGAGGGTCGTGGCCGTCAGGTTTTCAATGGCCATCAGCGGGTTTTCCACACCGTAGGCATACAGCTTCGGGTCGGTGATTTGGAAAAACACGACCGTATCGATCTGCATGGTCACGTTATCCTTCGTGATCACGGGCTGCGGCTTGAAGTCGATGACCTGCTCTTTCAGGTTGACGCGCTTGGCGATCTTGTCCACGAACGGAGCCTTCAGGTGAAGGCCTACGCCCCAGGTGCCGATATAAGCGCCCAGACGTTCCACGATCACGGCCGTGGCCTGGGGGACGATCTTGATGCACGAGATCAGGATGGCCAGGCCCAGGATGATGACGGCCAGGACCAGAGCGCCCTGCCACAGTTCAAAACCGCCCAGGGCGGCTTCCGCTAACAACAGTTTCATGTTCTTTCCTCCTTATTGGGGTTCTACCATACATTTGACACCGCGGATCTCGCGGACGACCACCGTCTGGCCGGCGGGGATCTCTTTTTCGGGGTCGACCGAACGCGCCGTCCAGGTCATACCGTCCAGCGTGATAGCGCCGCTGGCCGAAAGATTGCTGATGGTCTCGGTGACGACCGCCTCCCGGCCGATCACAGAGTCCGCGTTCGTGCGACTCGTGCGGCTGTTGACGAACTTCTTCACCAGAGGGCGCGTCGCAAACAGCAGGATCACCGAGGAAAGCACAAAAATGACTGCCTGCCAGACCAAATCCAGACCGCAGACCGCTGCGATGAAGGCCAGCAGCGATCCGGCTGCGAACCAGATGGTCGTCAGACCGGCTGTGAAGCCTTCCACGATCAGAAAGATCACTAGGGCGATCAGCCAATAAAAACCTTCCATACGATTCTACCTCCTGACCGTATTTTACCACACGGCAACCGGAAAAGCAACGGTTATCTTGCGGTACGGGAAGCGATTCACAGATCTTTCAAAAAAGAACCGGACCAGCCGGTCCGGTTCCGAAGCTTTTTACATCATGCCGCCCATATCGGGGCCGGGCGCCGCGGGCTGCGGTTCCTTGATGGTCGCCACGACGCTTTCGGTCGTCAGCAGAGAGGCGGCCACGCTGGTCGCGTTCTGCAGGGCGCTCCGGGTCACCTTGGCGGGATCCAGGATGCCGGCTTCCATCATGTCCACATATTCCTCGGTCAGCGCGTTGAAGCCGAAGCCCTGGCGGTTCTCCTTGACTTTGCTCACGACGACGGCGCCTTCCAGACCAGCGTTGGCGGCAATGTGGTACAGCGGAGCTTCCAGTGCCTTCAGGACGATCTGCGCGCCGGTCTTCTCGTCGCCGGTCAGGCTCTTTGCCAGATCGGAGATCTTCTTGGTGGCGTGGATGTAGGCGGAGCCGCCGCCGGGCACGATGCCCTCTTCCACGGCCGCGCGGGTCGCGTTGAGCGCGTCTTCCATGCGCAGCTTGTATTCCTTCATCTCCGTTTCGGTCGCAGCGCCCACACGGATCACGGCGACGCCGCCGGAGAGTTTGGCCAGGCGTTCCTGCAGTTTCTCGCGGTCATAATCCGAGGTGGTCTCGGCGATCTGCGCCTTGATCTGGCCGACGCGGCTGGCGATCTCATCCGCATTGCCCAGGCCGTCCACGATGATCGTGTTCTCCTTGGTGACCTTGACGCTTCTGGCGCGGCCCAGATCGGCCATCGTGGCCTCCTTGAGGTCGAGGCCCAGCTCGTCGGAGATCAGGGTGCCGCCGGTCAGCGTGGCGATATCCTTGAGCATCTCCTTGCGGCGGTCGCCGAAGCCGGGGGCCTTCACGCCCACGACGGTGAAGGTGCCGCGCAGCTTATTGACGATCAGGGTCGTCAGCGCTTCGCCTTCGATGTCCTCCGCGATGATCAGGAGCTTGGCGCCGGACTGGACCAGCTGCTCCAGCAGCGGCAGGATATCCTGGATATTGCTGATCTTCTTATCCGTGATCAGGATGTACGGATCGGCCAGAACGGCTTCCATCTTTTCCATATCGGTGCACATGTAGGCGCTCAGGTAGCCGCGGTCGAACTGCATGCCTTCCACCAGCTCCAGTTCGGTGTGCATGGTCTTGGATTCCTCAATGGTGATCACGCCGTTGCTGGTGACCTTCTCCATCGCGTCGGCGATCATCTCGCCCACGGCGTCGTCTCCCGCGGAGATCGCCGCCACGCGGCTGATCTGTTCGCGGCCGCTGATGGGGTGGCTCATCTCGCGGATGGCATCGACGGCGGCGTCGGTCGCCTTCTTCATGCCCTTGCGCAGGATGATGGGGTTGGCGCCGGCCGCCAGATTGCGCATGCCTTCGTTGATCATGGCCTGCGCCAGCACCGTGGCGGTCGTGGTGCCGTCGCCGGCCACGTCGTTGGTCTTGGAGGCCACTTCGCGGATGAGCTGCGCGCCCATATTCTCAAAAGCGTCCTTGAGTTCGATCTCTTTGGCGATGGTCACGCCGTCATTGGTGATCATCGGGGTGCCGTATGCCTTGTCCAGCACGACATTGCGGCCTTTGGGGCCGAGCGTGACACGCACCGCATCCGCCAGCTGATTGACACCGGATTCCAGCGCCGCACGGGCGTCTGCTCCGAACTTGATCTCTTTTGCCATATCTTTTTCCTCCTGGAATTACTCGACGACAGCCAGAATGTCGCTCTGCTTGACGATGACGTACTCTGTGCCGTCCAGCTTCACTTCCGTACCGCTGTACTTGGAGTAGATCACACGGTCGCCGGCTTTGACCATCATTTTGACTTCCTTGCCGTCCGCATTCACGCCGTTTCCGACGGAAATGACTTCAGCCGTCTGAGGTTTTTCCTTCGCGCTGCCGGGCAGCACGATCCCGCTCTTGGTGGTCTCTTCGGCTTCGACCTGTTTCAGAACGACTCTGTCGCCTAAAGGAACTAACTTCATATCCCTTACCTCCTTGGGTAGTTTTGGATCTTTGGTTTGTTAGCACTCGTCACATCTGAGTGCTGACATGGTAATCATACCACATCGTGCGGCTTTTGCAAGACCTTTTTTAAAAAATATTTTAATTCAGCCGGAAAGAGCTCTTGAGCGGCACAATCCGGTTGAACACCGGCGCGCCGGGAAGGGAATCACGGCAGTCCACGCAGAAATAGCCGTTGCGGACGAACTGGAATCGGTCGAAAGGCTTCGTATCCAGCAGAGCCGGCTCCACGCGGCAGTCGGGGCAGACCGTCAGCGAGCGGGGGTTCAGATTCAGACCGCCCTCTTCGTTGAACATGCCCTTTTCCTCGTCGATCAGGTTCTCATACAGACGGGCCGTGACCGTTCCGCAGGCCGTGGCTTCCACCCAGTGGATGGTGCCTTTGACTTTCCGGCCCTCAAAGCCGCTGCCGCTCTTCGTTTCGGGGTCGTAGACGGCCTTCACCTTCGTCACCCGGCCCTCTTCGTCGGTCTCGAAGCCCGTGCAGCGCACGAAGTAGGCGCCCATCAGACGGACTTCGTTGCCCGGGAACAGGCGGAAGTACTTTTTAGGCGGGACGATCATGAAATCCTCCCGTTCGATGAACAGGTGGCGGCCGAACGGGACCCGGCGGCTGCCCATCTCCTCATTCTCCACGTTGAGCGGGATATCCAGCCATTCGACCTCGCCTTCGGGATAGTTTTCGATCTCCAGCGGGACCGGATCGAGGACGGCCATCAGCCGCGGCGCCCGAGCCTTCAGGTCTTCCCGGATGCAGTATTCCAGCGCCGGGAGCTCGGCCACGGAATTGCTCTTGGATACGCCGCACAGATCCACGAACTTTTTGATGGACTCGGGCGTATAGCCGCGGCGGCGCAGGCCGCTGATGCTGACCAGGCGCGGATCGTCCCAGCCGTCCACGATGCCGTTTTCGACCAAGCGCTTGATGTAGCGCTTGCCGGTGACCACGTTCTTCAGATACAGTTTGGCGAATTCGATCTGGCGGGGCGGCTCTTCGAATCCGCAGGCGCTGACCACCCAGTCGTAGAGCGGGCGGTGATCCTCGAACTCGAGGGTGCAGATGGAATGGGTGATGTGCTCGATCGCGTCTTCAATCGGATGGGCAAAGTCATACATGGGGTAGATGCACCAGGCATCGCCCGTGTTGTAATGGGAAACGTGCGCCACACGGTAGAGGATCGGGTCGCGCAGGTTGATATTGGGCGAGGCCATGTCGATCTTTGCGCGCAGTACGCGGCTCCCGTCTTCGAATTCCCCGTTCTTCATGCGCAGGAAAAGGTCCAGGTTCTCTTCGACGCTGCGGCCACGCCAGGGGCTTTCCCTGCCCGGCTCCGTCAGGGTGCCGCGGTACTCGCGGATCTCGTCCGCCGAGAGGTCGTCCACATAGGCCAGGCCCTTGCGGATCAGCTTCAGCGCGCACTCATACATCTGCGGGAAATAATCGGACGCATAAAACAGGCGGTCTTCCCAGTCGGCACCGAGCCAGCGGATGTCCTCCAGGATTGCCTCCATATATTCCGTCTTCTCTTTGGTGGGGTTCGTATCGTCAAACCGCATGTTGAACTTTCCGCCGTACTCCTGCGCCAGACCGTAGTTGAGCAGGATGGACTTGGCGTGTCCGATATGCAGGTATCCGTTCGGTTCCGGCGGGAAACGGGTATGAACGGTCTCATACACGCCGTCTTCCAGATCCTTGTCGATCAACAGCTCGATAAAATGCTTCGAAGTGTTCTTTTCTTCCATCGGGCTTCTCCTTTCGCGGGTTCCGGATCTTCTGCCGGAACCGGAGAAATATTATAGCGGAAATCCTTCCGCCGGTCAAGATACGCTGCCCGGTGAAAAAATCGTTTTGACCGGGATTTCGCCCTTTACTTTTTCCCGTTTTCTCACTAAAATAGTATCGACAGCAGAAAAGAGCCGCTCTCCTGCGGAGCGCGGCCGACTGTATACCGTTTCAGGACGCACCGCGTCTTCTGTCTGAAGGAGGACCTGCCATGGCCATGCTTTCCGTCGACATGGGGATCGATCTGGGTACTGCCAGTATCCTGGTTTACATAAAAGGAAAAGGAATCGTGCTGAAAGAGCCGTCCGTCGTCGCCATCGACCGCGACACGCAGGAGATCCTTGCCATCGGCGAGGAGGCCCGCCGCATGATCGGCCGTACGCCCGGCAATATCACGGCCATCCGGCCGCTGCGCCAGGGTGTGATCTCGGACTATATCGTGACCGAGCGCATGCTCAAATATTTCATCGCCAAAGCCATCGGCCGCCGCACCCTGCGCCGGCCGCGCGTCAGCATCTGCATCCCCAGCGGCGCCAGCGAAGTGGAGAAGAAAGCCGTCGAGGACGCCACGTTCAATGCGGGCGCCCGCGAAGTGAATATTATCGAAGAGCCGGTCGCTGCGGCGATCGGGGCGGGCATCGATATCTCCCGCGCCTGCGGCAATATGGTCATCGACATCGGCGGCGGCACCTCCGATATCGCGGTGATCTCGCTGGGCGGCACCGTCGTGAACGCCTCCGTCAAGGTCGCCGGCGACGATTTCGACGAAGCCATCATCCGTTACATCCGTAAAAACCACAATCTGCTGATCGGGGAACGCACTGCGGAAGAGATCAAGATCGCCATCGGCTGCGTCTATCCGCTGCCCGAAAGTCTTACCATGGATGTCAAGGGCCGCAATCTTACCACCGGTCTCCCCAAGACCGTGACGATCACTTCCGACGAAATGCTCGAAGCCCTTCACGATACGGCCATGCAGATCGTCGATACCGTCCACAACGTGCTGGAGCGCACCCCGCCGGAGCTGGCCGCCGATATTTACGAGCGCGGCATCGTGATGACCGGGGGCGGCAGCCTGCTCTCCGGCTTCGACGAACTGATCGAGGAAAAGACCGGCATCAATACCATCATCGCGGAAGATCCCATGACCTGTGTGGCCATCGGAACCGGACGCTTCGTGGAATTCATGCACGATAACCCCCGCGACGGCCGGGATCCGTCCTGACGGAAAGGAGCGTCCATGGCCGGCATCCGCGGCGTGATCTCCCGCATCGTCTATCGCAATGCCGATAACGGCTACACGGTCGCCGAGATCGACTCTTCCGGCGCTCCGGTGACGCTCGTTGGCATTCTTCCGGAACTCGATCCCGGGGAGCCTATCGAAGCGGAAGGTACGTTCACTACCCATCCTCTGTACGGCGAACAGCTGCAGGTCGAGCGCTTCACGCTGACCCAGCCGGACGATATGGTCTCTATCGAACGTTATCTCGGGTCCGGCGCCATCAAAGGCGTCGGGCCTGCGCTTGCTGCGCGCATTGTCAAAAAATTCCGTGGGCAGACGCTGGAGATCATGGAGAAAGAGCCGCAGCGGCTGGCCGAAGTCAAGGGGATCAGCCGCGAGGGTGCACTGCGCATCTGCGCACAGGTCGCGGAAAAGCGGGAGATGCGCGACGCCATGATGTTCCTGGGGCAGTACGGGATCTCTCTGCGTCTGGCCGTGCGCATCTACGAAAAATACGGGCCGGGACTATACGACGTGATCCGTCAGGACCCCTACCGCCTCATCGACGATATCACGAGCGTCGGCTTCCGGCTTGCTGACGAGATCGCACGTCAGGCCGGCATCGCGGCGGATTCCGACTTCCGCATCCGCAGCGGGCTCTGTTATGCTCTGACGCAGGCTCTCGGCGCGGGCCACATATACCTGCCGCAGTCCGTGCTGCTCTCCTATGCAGCCGGGCTGCTGGACCTCCCGGAGGCATCGCTCTCCCGCTGCCTCACCGACCTGGTCATCGACAAAAAACTGGTGATTCGGGGCGATGCCGAGGACCCCCGCGTCTATCTGGCCGCCTACTACTACATGGAAGCCGCCTCGGCGGCCATGCTCATGATGCTCGACCGTCCGCTGGGCCTGCCCGGCCGGGAAGAAGTCGAGGCGGCAATCGACCGCCTGGAGCGTCAGGACGATATTCGGCTGGAGGAGATGCAGCGTCTGGCTGTGAGCACCGCCGCCGGCCGCGGCCTTATGCTGCTCACGGGCGGCCCCGGCACTGGCAAGACCACCACGATCCGTACTCTGCTCCATTTCTTTGAACAGCAGGGGCTCACCATCGCCCTGGCCGCTCCCACCGGGCGGGCCGCCAAAAGGATCACCGAAACGACCGGGAGCCCGGCCATGACCATCCACCGGCTGCTGGAATACAGCGGGATGCCGCAGGAAGGCGCCGACCGCCGTGAGGAACTGCTGCGCTTCGAACGCAACGAATCGCACCCGCTGGAGGCGGACGCGGTCATCGTGGACGAAGTCTCCATGGTCGATCTGCCGCTTTTGTACGCCCTGCTCAAGGCCGTTCCGCAGGGAGCGCGGCTGATCCTCGTAGGCGACGCGAATCAGCTGCCCTCCGTCGGTCCCGGCAACGTACTGCGCGATATGACGGACGCCGGCGTTTTTCCCCATATCAATCTGAATCGCATCTTCCGGCAGGACGAGGCTTCCGATATCGTCCTGAACGCACACCGGATCCACCGCGGCGAACAGATCGATCTTTCCGCGCGCAGCCGGGACTTCCTGATGATCCGGCGGGACAGCGCGCAGGCAGTCATAGGCGCCGTGCTCGGCCTGATTCGGGACAAACTCCCGCCCTATACACATTCCGATCCGCTGGAGATTCAGGTCATCTCGCCCATGCGCAAGGGCATCCTGGGCGTTGAGAACCTCAACCGCGTGCTGCAGAACTTCCTCAATCCCCCGGAGGAAGCCAAACGCGAACACGAAACGGCCCGCTGCGTATTCCGCCAAGGCGATAAGGTCATGCAGATCCGCAACAACTATCAGAAAGACTGGGAGATACGCGGCGGCAGCGGTCTGGCCGTACGACGGGGCACCGGTGTCTTCAACGGCGATATCGGGATCATCACGGACGTTCGGCTGTTCAGCGAGGAACTGGCCGTCCTCTTCGATGAGGAAAAGGAAGCGGTCTACTCCTTCTCGGAGCTCGAAGATCTGGAACTGGCTTATGCGGTGACGGTGCATAAATCGCAGGGGAGCGAATATCCCGCCGTGATCCTGCCGCTGCTCAGCGGTCCCGCGCCGCTCATGACCCGCAATCTGATCTATACCGCCGTGACCCGCGCCCGGCGCTGTGTCTGTGTCGTGGGGCTGCCGGAAACGTTCCAGCGTATGGTGGACAACGACACCGAGCAGACCCGCTATTCCACCCTGGATTTGCAGCTGCGTGAGATTCGCGACCGCCTGTCGGGCGAGACTCAGGACAGCTTCTTTTATCCCCGGCCGTAGCCGCCGGGCAGTATGAGGGATACCGTATCATTTCACCGGGATCTTCCGCGCTCCATTCGCGACTGTTTCCGGGCAGTTTTCATGCTGCTCGGTTACGAAGGGCACGAATGGTTCTTTTTTTATGTTTTCTTCTTTTTTCCGGGATCTCCCCGGTTTTTCAGCCGCTCTCATCTATCCCCGCCGCTGCGTGGTCTGCGACCGAGCCCTGGCGCTACGCCGCGGTGCATCCCTGCCGGCTCCCTGTTTGCATCGCTGCCGCTCAATGCTCCGGATCCTGAAAGAGCCGACCTGCCTGCGCTGCGGCCGCGAGCTGCCCTCGGCGGAGGAATACTGCCCGGACTGCCTGCGGCGACGCCTCACCTTCCGACAGAGAGTCGGCCTCTATGGCTATGAGGGCGCGGCCAAGGAAGGCATGATGCGTTTCAAATACGGCGGCCGTGCCGATCCACCGCATCCGTCTCCGCAGGCGCGGCTATAATCAGGCCGCCCGGATCTCGGAGCCGCTGGCGAAAGCCCTGGGCGTTCCCCACCGTCCGGATCTGCTAATCCGTCCGTTCCGGACCCGCGCTCAGAAGGATCTGGGCCCCGAGGCACGCGTGCACAACATGCAGGGCGCTCTGAAAATCGCCGGTGACTGCACCAGCCTGGAGCGCATCCTGCTCGTCAACGATATCTGCACCACAGGTTCTACGCTCGAGGCGTGCACGCGGGCGCTGACAGCCGCCGGCATCCGGGAAGTCTTCTGTTGCACGGTCTGCGTGGTCTCCGGCGACGAATGAGCGGTCTGCTGCCCGAAGGCTGCCGGCCGCCCTTGACCTTACCGGGGCAAAATGGTATAGTAGAAACAGAAAAGAAACAGACGGCGCTGCCGTCTTTTCCGGAGGAACTTATGAATACTCTGCTTCACAGCCAGGCGGATACGATTATCCGATCGGCACTTTCGGCCGTGCATCCGGCGCGCGGGATGCAGCGGGCCCTCGCCGGATTTCAGCCGCCCGCCGGCCGGCTGATCCTGATTGCCGCAGGCAAGGCAGCCTGGACCATGGCCGAGGCGGCGCTTCCGATGCTGCCGCCCCCGGATGCCGGGCTTATCGTCACCAAATACGGGCACAGCCGCGGACCGCTCCCGGGCATGGAGATCCGCGAGACGGGGCATCCGCTGCCCGACAACAGCAGTTGCGCTGCCGGTCTGCGCGCGCTGGAACTGGTACAGGGGCTCACCGAAGACGATACCGTCCTCCTGTTGCTCTCCGGCGGCGCGAGCGCGCTGTTCGAGCTTCCGCGCATTCCGCTTGCGGAACTGGAAGATGTCACCTCGCAGCTGCTCTCCTGCGGCGCCGGGATCGGCGAGATCAATACCGTGCGCGCTGCTTTCAGCAGCCTGAAAGGCGGGCGATTCGGCGCGGCCTGTGCGCCGGCCCGGGTCGTCAGCGTGCTGCTCAGCGACGTGGGCGACG
This sequence comes from Lachnospiraceae bacterium, assembly GCA_017958185.1. Classification (GTDB taxonomy): domain Bacteria; phylum Bacillota; class Clostridia; order Lachnospirales; family Lachnospiraceae; genus UBA6987. Next base: position 29,622 of record JAGDDE010000042.1, read on the forward strand.
CCTCGCCCGACTATATCGGCGGCGGTCCGGCCGCACAGAAAGCCCCGGAAAAAGGCGAGGCCCGCCGGATCGCCCTGAAATACGGGCTGCGGCTTTCGCACTCTGCGCTGGCTCTGCTGGAGGAAGACCCGCCCGCACTGGCCGTCGTGCCGGAGCAGATCGTCATCGGCAGCGTGCGGGATCTGATCCGTTCCGCTGCGGAGGCGTGCCGCAGGCTCGGCTATGAGACCATCGTTCTGCCGGAACTCCTCAGCGGCGAAGCCTCCGTGACCGGGGAATGGATGGGACGTCTGGGCCGGTATTACAGCGAGATGCCTTTCCCCCGCGCCTTCATCGCCGGCGGCGAGACCGTGGTGCACGTGACCGGCTCAGGAAAAGGCGGCCGCAACCAGGAGCTGGCGCTGGCCGCCGCACCGTATCTTCGCGGGTGCAGTGCTGCCGTTTTCTCGCTGGGGAGCGACGGGTCGGACGGACCCACCGAAGCGGCCGGCGGATATGCCGACGGCGACACCGCCGAGCATCTGGAAGCGCAGGGCGGGTCCGCCGGACGTTTTCTCCGGGACAATAATTCCTACTATGCCCTGGCGCGGACTCGGGGCCTGATCTTTACCGGCCCCACCGGTACGAACGTCAACGATGTGGCGGTGCTGCTCTGCCGCCCGAAGGAGTAAGCGCATGATCGGTCTCTATGCCGAAAAACCCGGGGAACTGGCCCGGGCGCTGTTCGAGGGCGACAGTTTCGACAATTTTCTGCTGGTGCGGGCCCAGATCCGAACGGAGATCGCCTCGGAATTCGACGGGCGCCTGGCCGAAGGCCCCGAGCCTTATATTTCCTGGGGGCGCTTCCGCAGCGTTCTCCCCGCTCTTCCAACGCAGCCCGGGGACCCCCTGCCTTCGTCCTGCCATATCGTGCTCTGCCTTTCCCGCAGCAAAACGGCCGGATTCCTAAACGCCGTGCGGTCCTCCTTTACTCCCGATCAGGTCGGCGGACTGTATCTGAACATTCGCCTGCAGGAAGGCCGCCTCTCCCTGACCACCGGTTGCAGCCTGACGCAGTTTTCGCCCGACCGCTCGCTGGAGTCCGCCTGGGACCAGCGCATCCGCGCCTTCCTGCTGCCGTATCTGTGACCGGTCCCTCTGCCGCCGGCGCCTTTCTTTTCGGTCATTCCGTCAAAAAACCTCCGTCCGCACCGGTCTCTGCGATCCGGTCGGACGGAGGTTTTCGATCGTATGTCACAAGTTGCGGCGGGCGGAGCGGGACCTGACGGCTTTTTAGCCGGGCCCGCTGCTCCCCTTGGGAAGGCGGGCGGGAAACTCCGCCGTAAAAACTACGCCGCCCGGGCGGTTTCGCACCGTGCAGATGCCGCCCAGCCGTTCCGCTGAGGCTTTGACGATGGAAAGCCCGATCCCGCTCCCGCCGTAAGCGCGCGTACGCGCCCGGTCGACCTTATAAAACTTCTCCCAGATATCTTCCAGCTGGTCCTCCGGGATCGTCTCCCCGTCGTTTTCGACGGCGAACCACACCTTCTCTCCCGCCGCGCCGGCCGTCACCGTGATGCTGCCGCCGCCGGAAACATGATTCACCGCGTTGCTCATATAATTCTGCAGGATCTGCTCCGTCAGGAACAGATCGGTGCAGACGGGAAGCGTTTCCGGGAGCTGTATGAGGACCGCGGCCTGCCGTTCCGCCGCGCTGCGCATATACAGCTGGCTTTCCTCTCTCAGCACTTCCGCCAGATCGAACTTAGAAGGATCCGGCTCGATCTGCCCGGACTCCAGTTCATTCAGGTTCAGCAGCTGCCGTACCAGGCGGTTCATCTTTCCGGCTTCGTCCAGGATGATATTGCAGTATTCTTCGCGAGCCTCCGGGTCTTCGCTGATCCCGTCGCGCATCCCCTCGGAATAGCCCTGGATCAGCGCGATCGGCGTTTTCAATTCGTGAGAGATATTGATCAGCAGTTCCTTGCGTTTTTCGTTGATGCGTTCTTTCTCGAGGATGTCCTTTTCCAATTGCTCGTTGGCCTGTTTCAGTTCTCCCACGCTGCGCTCCAGGCGGCCGGCCATCTCATTCATATTGCTGCCCAGCACGCCCAGTTCATCATTTTCGCCCCCCGTATAGCGGGCGGAAAAATCCAGATCGGCCATCCGCTTCGAAAGGGTCGTGAGTTCCCGGATCGGCTGCGTGAGCTGCCACGAGACCAGGACCGTCAGCGCTGTCCCGACGGCCAGCGTTATCAGCCCCAGGATCAGCAGGAAACGGTTGGAAAGGCCGGCCATGGCTGCCAGGCTGTCGAGCGGCGTGAGGAGCTCGAAATAATACCGCTCGGATGCCTGCTCCGTATCTACCGAGCCGATGCATTCGATCTGATAGGCGGAAGTCCTCGGATCGCGGGTGCGGCTGATCCGGTACCCCTCTCCCTCCCGGTAGGATTCCTCGATCGGCAGCGACGCTCCGCTCATGAAGCGGCGCAGACGGTCGAAGGCGGTGCTGTCGCGGTCGGTATTGGTCAGCACGATTACATTGAAGTACCGGTCCTGCTGCAGTACCACAAGGCTCACGCCGGCTGTCTCGCAGGCAGCCAGCAGTTCCTGCATTGAAGTTTCCGTAAGGCCTTCCCGCAGGCGTTCGTCCAGGGACCGGCGGATCTCGTCGACCTGAGAGACTTTGTTGCGCCGGTAATAGCCTTCCAGAAAATACCGGTTCACGAGCCAGAGCGCAGCGATCAGGAGCGCAACGATGCCCGCCAGGATCAGGGCGTAGCGCCAGCGGATCTGCCGGAAAAACGGTATGCTGTTTTCGTTCGTTCCTGTTTGCTTCATGGCTTCCGCTGCTGCGTTTACTCCGCTTCGAATTTATAGCCGACGCCCCAGATCGTTTTGATCAGTTCGCCTTTTTCTCCGATCTTGCTGCGCAGTTTCTTGACATGCGTATCGATGGTCCGGGCGTCCCCGTAATAGTTGTAGTTCCAGACATGATTGAGGATGTTTTCCCGGGTGAGCGCCACGCCGGGATTCTCCATAAAGTAGGTCAGCAGTTCAAATTCCTTGAAGCTCAGTTCCACGGGCGTTCCGTCGACCGTCACGGTATGCGCGCTCTTGTCCAGCCGGATACCGGCCGCCTCCAGGATCTCTTCCCGGGCGCTCGCCGAGCGCCGCAGAACGACACCGATCCGGGCCGTCAGGACCCGCGGACTGAACGGCTTCGTCACATATTCATCGACGCCCAGCGAAAAGCCGCGCAGTTCGTCCTGCTCTTCCGAGCGGGCGGTCAGCATGATGACCGGCACATTGGAATAGCGCCGGATCTCCGTCAGGGTCTGCCAGCCGTCGAGTTTGGGCATCATGACGTCCAGAAGGATCAGATCCAGGTCCTTTCGTTCCAGGAAGATCTCCAGCGCCTGCTGACCATCGCCCGCTTCGAAGACCTCATAGCCCGCGCGCGTGAGGAAATCGCGCAGCAGTTTTCTCATTCTCTCTTCATCATCCACGATCAGGATCTTCTGTCTGTCCATGTTTTCCTCCTGTCCCGGCCTCACCCGCCGTCTGATCGTATGGTATCAGATTTTTCCCGCAAATGCCATCGCTTCACAAAAGATTCATAAACACGGAAAAGACGCCGCACGGCAGTCTCCGTACGGCGTCTGTTGCCTTGCGCCTTTACGTTGTTTCCGCGGCGATGCAGCGCGCCACATGAACGCCGCTCGCGGAGGCATGAGACAGCGAATGGGTCACGCCGCTCCCGTCGCCGATCACATACAGTCCCTTATAGCAGGTCTCCAGATGCGAATCCAGCGAGACTTCCATGTTGTAGAACTTGACTTCCACCCCGTACAGCAGGGTCTCGTCGCTGGCCGTTCCGGGCGCGATGCGATCCAGCGCGTAGATCATTTCGATGATCCCGTCCAGGATGCGCTTGGGCATGACCAGCGAAAGATCGCCCGGCGTCGCTTTCAGTGTGGGACGCAGGAAGTTCTGGTCGATGCGGGCCTGCGTGCTGCGGCGTCCGGCTGCCAGATCGCCCAGGCGCTGCATCATCACGCCGCCGCCCAGCATATTGGACAGCCGGGCGATGTTTTCCGCATAGGCTGTGCTGTCGTTGAAGGGCTCCGTAAAATGCTTGGAGACCAGCAGCGCGAAATTGGTATTTTCCGTATGCAGGGCCGGGTCTTCATAGCTGTGGCCGTTGACGGTCACGATGCCGTTCGTGTTCTCATTGACGACCACGCCGTGCGGATTCATGCAGAAGGTGCGCACCAGGTCGTTGTACTTCTCCGTCCGGTAGACGATTTTGCTCTCATAAAGCTCATCCGTCAGATGGCTGAAGATCTCCGCGGGGATCTCCACGCGTACGCCCAGATCGACCCGGTTGCTGCTGGTGGGGATATGCAGCTTGCGGCAGATGGTCTCCATCCATTTACTTCCGCTGCGCCCGACCGAGACCACACAGCGCCCGCAGCGGTAGGTCTCGCTTCCGGCACGGACGGCAAAGCCCTCCTCCAGCACTTCCAGATCGTCGACGGGCGTGCGGAAGAAGAACGTGACCTTTCCGCTCAGTTTTGCGTAGAGGTTCCTGAGGACCACGTAGTTCCTGTCTGTCCCCAGGTGCCGCACGGAGGCGTCCAGCAGGTGCAGGTTGTTCTGCAGGCAGAGCGTGCGAAGCCGGGAGCCCGCCGTGGAATAGAGTTTCGTCCCCTCTCCGCCGTTTGCCATGTTGATCCCGTCCACGTAGTGCATGAGCGAAAGGGCTTCATCCCGCCCGATGTATTCGTGCAGGGTGCCGCCGAACTCGTTCGTGATATTGTATTTTCCGTCGGAGAAGGCTCCCGCTCCGCCGAAGCCGTTCATGATGTTGCAGGGCTTGCAGTGGATGCAGGAGGTGATGCGCTTGCCGTCGATAGGGCAGCGGCGCTTCTCCAGCGGCGCGCCTTCCTCAAAGACCGCGATGCTCAGCTTGTCGTTTTTCTGCAGCAGTTCATAGGCGGTAAAAATACCGCCGGGCCCCGCGCCGATGATAATCAGGTCGAAATATCTGTCCATACTTTCCTTATCCCTGCGGCAGGCGCTCCGCCGGGGCGCTGCCTGCCTTTGTCAGTCGAGTGTCACCAGTTCGTACTCGCGCACGCCGAGGCCGTGTTCACAGGCCGCCTCCACTGTGCGGATCGCGTGACGCGAGGTCATCCGTTCGATGAGGGCCGCCTTGCCGGGATCTTCGCTCGCGAAGACCGCGTCATAACAGGCCTGATCGAGCGCGACCGGATCCAGCGAGGCGAACAGCCCCAGATCCGCCATCTCCGGTTCCGCCGGGTTGGGATCGCAGTCGCAGTCCACCGAAAGGCGGTTCGCTACGTTGAGATAGACCATGTTTTTGGCCCCTACATAGGAGATCACGGCCTGGCAGGCATCCGCCATGGATTCCAGGAAACCGTCCTGGGTGATCTTTGCGCTCCAGCATAGCTTCGGATCCGTGGTCTGGCCGACGGAATGGATATAGCTCTTGCCGTGGGTGGAAGCGATGCCGATGCTGATGTTCTTGAGCGCGCCGCCGAAGCCGCCCATCACATGGCCCTTGAAATGCGACAGGATCATGACGGAATCGTACTTTGTCAGGCCGGCTCCGACGATGTCCTTGTCCAGATGGAACCCGTGCGAGACGGGGATCTCGATTTCGCCGCGCTCATCCAGGATCTCGACCGGCGCGATCTCCGGGAAGCCGTGGTCGCGGATCGCTTTCCAGTGGTTCCTGACCGCCTGGCGCTTTCCTCCGTAGGCGGTGCAGCATTCGACGATGGTGCCGTCCACCTTGTTCACCAGCGGGCCGATCAGTTCCGGCTTCAGGTAATTGTGTCCGCCGGGCTCTCCAGTAGAGATCTTGACGGCCACCTTGCCGCGCAGCGTGCGGCCGAGCGCTTCATACAGACGGATAAGATTCTCCGGCGTGATGTCCTTGATGAAATATACGGTCGCTTTTTCCATGGGTCGTTCCTTTCTGCCGGCAGAGCGTCTTCAATGCTGCCTGCGGTCATCTGAAGTATAGCGCAGAAAGGCTGAAAATGCAACCGTCCCGCTTCGGGAGCGCAAAAGAGCCGCCGCACGGGGCGGCAGCTCTTCTGTCCTTCTTCCGAAGCTTTTATGCGGTCTTTCAGCCGGCGGATTCCACCAGTCTGACCAGTTCCGACTTCGGCTTGAAGCCGATCGAGGCTCCGATATTTTCTCCGTTCCTGAACAGGAGCAGCGTAGGGATGCTTCCGACGTTATAGCGCATGGCCAGGCGGGGTTCCTCATCCACATTGATCTTGCATACTTTGACGCGTCCTTCGTACTCTTCGGCGATCTCCGATACGATCGGAGCCAGCAGGCGGCAGGGGCCGCACGAGCTCGCCCAAAAATCCACCAGCACGAGTTCTTCCGCTTTCAGTACTTCGGTTTCGAAATTGTCAAGTGTTACAACAGTTTCTGCCATCCTACTTTCCTCTTCTCTCCTTCTTTCTCGGCCGCCCGGGGCGGCAAAAATGCGTCCGTTTCCGCAAAACTGCTCTTTTGCGGGAGAGCTTTCGGCTCCTGCGGGCGATTGTATCATATTCTTTCGGGAATTGCAAATACTTTAAAAACGGATCACGCATCCGTTTCCGCTGCCGGGGATCCTTCCGGCCCGGATGCCGGGAGCGGGGGCAGCGCTCGGACAAAACGGATGGGAAGGCCCCGGGCATGAAACTTCAGTTCGTAGTCCGTGACGGCTCCGGCCAATCCGTCTTTATGCAGATCTTCCGTATACTCCGCGATGCGCCAGCCAGCCTCCCCAAGCTGCTCCAGAGACCACGAAAACAGTGCGGCATTGTCCGTTTTGAACTCCAGGCTGCCCTGGGGCACAAGGACCTGCGCGTAAAGCGCCAGATGGGCGGCGGACGTCAGGCGCCGCTTAGCGTGACGCTCCTTGGGCCAGGGATCGCTGAAATTCAGATAAACCGTATCCAGCTCGCCCGGCGCGAACCAGGCGGCCAGTTCCTCCGCCTGCGCCGCCACGAAGCGCAGATTCGGCTGACCGGCGGCCAACGCCTGCTCGGCGGCGGCCACCAGCACGCTGGGCACCTTTTCCACGCCGAGGAGGAACGTTTCCGGTTCCCGGCGTGCCACCGTCAGCGCGAAGCGTCCGAAGCCGCAGCCCAGTTCCGCTTTGAGCCGGCCGCAGCCGAAAGCCTCCCGCCAGCGGCCGCGCAGCGCGGCCGGATCCCGGATCAGGACCGGGGCGCAGGCCAGCATCCGCGCGTCCAGATTCTTCTTTTTTCGGACTCTCATGCCGCCTTACCAGAAGCGGAACGGATCGCGCAGTTTTTTCGGTTCCGGATAGTTCTCTCCTTTGGTATCGGCCGTGATGCTGCGGATCACCTGCCGGATCCTGGGACGGTCGGAATCATCGGTCGGGACAGCGGCGATGCGGTCAACGACTTCCATGCCTTCCAGCACGCGTCCGAAAGCGGCGTACTGGCCGTCCAGGAAGGGTCCGTCTTCATGCATGATGAAAAACTGGCTCCCGGCGGAATCGGGCGCCTGCGCCCGGGCCATGGAGAGCACTCCGCGGACGTGGCTGACGGGATTGGCCACGCCGTTGGCCAAAAACTCACCTTTGATGCAGTATCCGGGCCCGCCCGTACCGTTTCCGCGGGGGCAGCCGCCCTGGATCATAAAGCCCGGGATCACCCGGTGAAAGACCAGGCCGTCATAAAAATGCTTTCCGATCAGGCTGAGGAAGTTGCTTACGGACTGCGGGGCGGTCTGCGGGTACAGTTCGCAGACGATGCGGCCGCCGTCTTCCATTTCGATAGTGATGGTCGGGTTTTCCATGAGTCATACCTCGTTTCTGCATTCTCCGGAGAGTACTTGGCCTTCCGGCCGGCGTATTGTACCATACTTTCCGGGGAAATGCCACTGTTTCGCCGGAAAAACCGATGTCAAGGGCCGCTGCGGGCGGCAAAACCCCTGACGTTTCGGAAGATCCCGTATCCCATGAAAACAAAGCAAAACGGGCGGCCGCAGCCGCCCGTTTTGCTTTGTGTCGTTTCCGGCGTCTTACCGCGATGACCGTCAGATCTCTACCAGGGGAGAATCCACGGCATTGCGCTTTACGGAATCTACGCCGTTTTTGCAGTTGCGCATGGTCGTGTAGCCTTCGGAAACGGCGATGATCTGTCCGTTCGTGGCTTTCAGACGGAAGCGGAATTCGCCTCTCTTGTCGGTATAGATCTCAAACTTCGGGCACTTTTCCTTCGTGAACCCTTCGACCGTCTGGTCTTCTACTGCCGCGCGGGGCGCATTCTTCTGGACAGAGGCGATGCCGTTCAGGCAGGAAGCCTTCGTCTTGTAGACTTCGGACGTAGCGATGACTTCGCCGTTGGTGGCCTTCAGGTCAAACTTGATACCGGTGGCCGTTTTCTTGATGATGAATTTTCCCATATTCTCTCTCCTATCGTGATCTTCACATTTCCCCGGGCAAAGACTCCCGGCTCACTCTTTGTCTCTAACTATAACGAAAAAAACGAGAAAGGTCAATCCCGTTTTTGCATTTCTGTCAAAAAAATGCTATACTTCCCGCACCGGGACCTGAAAAAGGCGTTTCCGGTCATTCTGGATTGCAGGGAGGGCAGTATGGGCCTTGCGGATCTGACGCCGTTCATGGTGATCGTCGTGATCATCGGCGTCTTCTTTGCCTCATTCATGGACGCTATCGCCGGAGGCGGCGGGATCATTTCCCTGCCGGCGTATCTTCTTTCCGGTCTTCCCATGCATACCGCTCTGGGCACCAACAAACTCTCCGCCGGGATCGGGACCGCGGTATCGTCCTGGCGTTACGCGAAAAACGGCTGTGTCGACTGGAAACTGGTCCCTTCCTCCGCTGCCTGCGCCCTGATAGGTTCGCATCTGGGGACGCGGCTTCAGCTGATCATGCCGGAAGAGGTCCTCCAGTTCATGCTGCTGCCGGTGCTCCCGCTGGTAGCGTTCATCGTCCTGCGGGAACGTTCATTGCCGGAGGAGGCCCGGGAAATGCCGCTGCGGCGGCGTCTCTTCATCGTTTCCGCCGCGGCGCTTCTCATCGGCGCCTACGACGGCTTCTACGGTCCCGGGACCGGGACCTTTCTGCTGCTCCTCTTCTGCCATCTGGCCGGTATGGACGTGCGCACCGCCGGCGGGAACGTCAAGATCGTCAATCTCTCTTCCAATATCGGCGCCCTTGTCACGAGTCTGGCGGGCGGCCGGGTCTTTCTTATACTGGGGCTGATCGGTTCGGTCTCCAGCATCGCCGGGCACTGGCTCGGTTCCGGCATGGCCATAAAAAACGGGTCGAAGATCGTCCGGCCCGTGATTCTGATCGTACTGCTCCTGCTGGCCGTCAAGATCTTCTGGGATCTCTTCGGCGGCTGACACGTCTTACCGGTCTTCTCCGGCCATCTGCTCCAGCCGGCGCACCGTTTCCGCCAGCGGCAGCCCGACCACCGTATAATAATCTCCGACGATGCGGCGCACGAAACGGAAGCCCTTTCCCTGGACCGCATACGCGCCGGCTTTATCCATGGGTTCCCCGGAAGCGACGTACTCCGCGATCTCCTTTTCGCTCAGTTCGTAAAAACTCACTTCCGCCGCCGAAGAAAAACTCTCTGTCTCTTTTCCCTTTGCCAGCGCCACGCCGGTGCAGACGACGTGTGTTTTTCCCGAGAGGAAGCGCAGAAATGCGGCTGCCTCTTCTTCGCTGCGCGGTTTCCCCAGCACCTGCCCCCGGCAGATAACGGCCGTATCGGCTCCGAGCACCGTCCGGTCGGGGAATCTTTCCGCCAGGGCGGCAGCTTTGGCCCGGGCCAGATACTCGGCTCTGGCCAGCGGCGGCACATCCTCCGGGACCGTCTCATCGATATCGGCCGGACAGACTTCAAATTCGATACCCGCCATGCGCAGCAGTTCCCGGCGGCGCGGAGAGGCAGACGCCAGGATCAGTTTCGGAGCGTCTTCCTTCCGGGGCTCCTCCCGGGGCACATCTCTTCCCGCAGCGTCCTGCGGCGATGAAGGCTGTTTTTCAGCGCCTTCCCCGGCGGTTTTTTCCGGCACGGCTCCGGGAGCCGCCAGCCCTAACTCTTCGTAAGCGGCGGAAGGCTCCATCTTTTCGCGCAGAGCGGCGGCCAGTTCTACGTCGGTGTAGAGCCGGAAGGGGTCGACGCCGGCTTCCACGGCTTCTTTTTCCAGGAAGGACAGCCAGATCTGGTATACACTGTCCCCGGAAGAACTCCCGACAGCCTGAGCGATGCGGGGCAGCCCCTTGACGACAGCGCGCCGCAGTTCGCCCGGTTCCTTGCCTTCGGTCAGAAAGTCCAGTAACCGGTCCAGCGCCTGACGGTCGCTCAGGGTGCGTTCCACGGCAAATTCCCTGCCGGTCAGTCCATAGAGAAAACGCATCGCGTTCGTATAGCCGGTACGGATATTGCGGCGGGCCTGCGAGGCATCGAAGTTCAGCATGCTGCCCAGATTGTCTTTCGTCAGCAGCCAGTGCACCGTCACGCCGTCCGGGATCTCGACCGGCCGCACGACGCTCATCCCCGGCATACGCACCGCGATGATGTCCTTATAGCCGTTTTCGATCAGTGCATGAATGGGGATCCCGTCAAAAAAGCCTCCGTCCGCGTAATACCGTCCGCCCAGTTTTTCCTGGCGGAAGGCCGGATGGAAGGCGCTGGCCAGCAGCATGTCGATCACCTGATCTTCCGGGAGTTCGTTCACGTGGATCTCGAGGCCACGCAGTTCTTTCAGATCAACCGTCGTGACATAGAGCTGCACGTCGGACGCTTTGATCGCGGCGGGATCCAGGATTTTTTTCATCCAGGCGCGTAGCGGCGCCGCATCCAGCCCGCGGCTCCTGATCAGGTCCGGAGCTGTCTGAAGCAGGCTCCAGACATCTTCCATACGGAATTCTCCGTTCATGAGACGCACGGCGGCATCCGCCTTTTCTTCGTCCACATTCAGGACGTCCGTCATCCTGATGTTCGACCAGATCTCCAGTGCGCGTGGCAGATCGCGCATGGCCATCATGGCGCCGTTGAGCGCTCCGACCGAACAGCCGGAAACGGCATTATAACGGATGCCGGCCTCTTCGAGCGCGCGCCAGACGCCAGCCTCGTACGAGCCCTTGCCTCCGCCGCCCTCCAAGGCGATCGCATAGGTCTTATTCGGATCCAGCTGTAACTCCATTTCGCAGTTCCTCCGTATCAGGACTGATAAAGCGGCTTCTTATAAAAGCGGCCGGACACCGTAAGATGCCCGGCCGTTTTCTTGTTCCCGGCCATCCCGGCCGGTGCGTCGGATCACTGCGCCGCAGGCAGGTCGGTCAGATCGATGCCGGCCGCTTCGGCTTCTTTTTCCGCTCTGGCTTCGCAGGTCTTGCACAGACGGGTCTTGCCTTTTTCAATAGCCGTCGTGGAAGTTCCGGTCATCAGCTCGACGCTGTGGTTCAGGTGCGAGCAGTCGTCATAGGCATGGAAGACCGTGCCGCTGGCGGTCCAGTAAACAGTCTCAACACCTACCGCGTCCAGCATCTCCTCCTGAGAGATGGGGTTGAAGTCGTAACTGGTGAGGCCGCCGACCAGCAGGGCCACGACCGCTACGATGGTCGCGATCATCTTCGACTGCTTGCTGGCGTTCTTGTCCAGCAGGACCAGGATGATGAACGGGATGAAGGCGAACGCTGCAACGATGACGCCCAGGTTATTCTGCAGCCAGAAGAGGAATTCGTTCTTCTTGGAGGCCGGATCCAGATGGTTAGCCTTCTTCCATAGCTGCGAACCGACGATCAGGAAGGCCAGATCCAGTACCAGCGCAACGATCCAGGCGATGGTCCAGCCGGGGTTCTCGGTCGTGAAGCTGAACTCCACCTTGTGCACGAAGATCAGGATGGCCATGATCTCGCAGGCGATCGCGAGCACCCAGCAGACGATGGCGCCGATGCGGAACGGCAGGGCGTTCTTTCTGGTCACGGCCAGCAGTTCCTCTTTGTTGGAGCTCTGCTGTCCCACCTGGGTGTAGGTGTGTTCGACTTTCGTCTTCTCGGCCGTCTTCTTCTCGGCAGCCTTCTTGGCGTTCACGGCCGCCAGAGCTTTTTTTGCGGCTTCTTCCGCCGCGGAATTTTTCTGAGTTGCCATAAGCACTCTCCTTTACAAAAATACTGCACATATTGTATCACCCGTCTCCGGAAAATACAAGATGTTCCGTTTGCAAAAATCACGGTTTTTCTTCACTTTTCGGCGATTCCCGAAAAAAACGGCCGTTTCGGCGAAGAAAGCCGTATTTTCTTCTTGCTTTTTCCGTTCGGCGAGGGCATAATACAGATAGGATCCGGCCACAGCCGGAAATCGATCACGAATCAAAGGAGATACCCGATATGGATGTTAGTTCCATTCTGAAATCCCTGCTGTCCTCCTCCAACGTGAGTGCGATCAGCAAAGCTGCCGGCGAGACCAAGAAAGACGTTTCCAGCGTTCTGTCTTCTGCGCTCCCCATGCTGGCGGGCAATTCCTCCAACGTGAGTTCTTCGCTGATCTCCTCCCTGCTGGGCGGCAGCGACAACTCGAATATCCTGACCTCTCTGTTGGGCGGCGGTGCCGCGCAGACGGTCGCTCAGGAGTCCGGCGTCAGCCAGAGCTCGACGAATAACATTTTGGGCACGGTAGCGCCTCTGCTGCTGAATCTGGTGAGCGCGGACGCATCCGGCAGCAGCCTGAACGCTTCCTCCATCAGCAGTATGGTCTCCGGCCTGTTCGGCGGTGCTGAAGAAGAAAAACCTGCCGCTCAGACGCAGACTGCCTCCTCCGGCAAGAAGCAGTCCGGTATCCTGAGCTTCCTGATGGGGCTTTTCGGCGGAAAAGACTGAAAAAAGCGGAGAATGAAAAAGGGTTCTATACGAAATGTTGGGGCTGCCCGCCCCAACATTTCGTATAGAACCAGATGAATCGGTGTAACCATTATGATCACACCGAACTCAGAGAAGCACTTATTATTAAAAACAGCCCCCGGCACCTTCTTTATGGAGTAGGCCCCGAGGGCGTCTTTTTTTATCGCTTCGTCCGTAGCCTCTCCAGTCCCGCCAGCACCAGATCATATTCCGGCATGGGCACATAGCGGTCGCCGATAGCCATATGAGTATCCCGTCCCCGGCCGGCCAGCAGCACGATATCGCCCGGTCCGGCTTCCCGAAAAGCCGCCGCGACCGCCTCGCCCCTGTCCGGGATGCGCCGGTAATTCGTCCGCTCCGTTTTGTCCAGAAGGTCGTCGATGATATCTTCCACCCGTTCGAAGCGTGGATCGTCCATCGTGAAAAAGACCAGATCGGACTCTTCCAGAACGACACGGCCCATCTCCGGACGTTTGCCCCGGTCGCGGCCCCCGGCGGATCCGGTGACCGTCAGGATCCGGCAGGGGATCCCCGCAGCCCTTCTGGCGGTCTTCACCTCGGCGGCCAGTCCCAGAATCTTGCTGAGCGCATCGGGCGTATGGGCATAGTCCAGCACGATATCGAACGGCTGTCCCAGATCCAGGCATTCCGCACGTCCCGGCACCGGCCGGATACGGGCCGCACCGGCCAGCACTTCTTCCGGCGTCATGCCTGCCTGAAGCAGGGCGGCTCCCGCCGCCGTCAGATTATAGAGATTGAACCGCCCGGGCAGCGGGCAGAAGCCTTCATACACCGCGCCCTGCCATTCCCAGACGAAACGGCTGCCGGAAAAACCGCAGAGCGTATGATCCGTCAGCCGCAGATCGGCCTCGGGCGCGGTGCCGTAGGTAACGGTGCGGCAGCGGGCCGTCTTCTTCACCAGAGGAAACCAGGCATCGTCCGTATTCAGGACAGCCGTGCTCTCCGGCCCGGTCAGCTCCAGGAGCTTCAATTTGGCCGCCACATAGTTTTCGACGGTCTTGTGGGTATTCAGATGATCGCGGGTGATGTTCGTAAAAATGACCGTATCGAACACCAGCCCCTGCAGACGCCCGGCAGAAAGCGCTTCGCTGGAGGCTTCCATGCACAGCCAGCGGCAGCCGGTCTCGCGGATCCGCCGGAAATAGCGGTATAGCCGGTCCGCATCCGGGGAAGTATTGCGTATCTCCTCGGAAAACGAGGCGCAGGCCAGGCCGTTCGTGCCGAGCCGGCCGCAGCGCTCTTCACCCGCGATCTGGGAGATCATCTGAGCCACCGTCGTCTTTCCGTTGGTGCCGGTCACCGCGAACAGCTTAAGTTCCCGTTCCGGATGATCGAAAAGCCGCTTGGCGACTTCGCTCAGTTCCCGGTTCGGGTCCTCAACGACGATTGCCGGTACGCCGCAGTCCACCCGTCTGGCTGTGACCAGAGCCGAGGCACCGCGGCTCACCGCATCGGGGATAAAGTCATGCCGGTCGGCTGAGGCGCCGCGAATACACACGAAGAGATCGCCCGGACCGCAGTCCCGGCTGTTGATCTTTATGTCGCGGATCACGGTATCATATCCGCAGCCCGGATACAGTTCTTCCAATGTTTTCATGCCTTCATCCTCCGTTCCCGGATGCACAGGCGGCGCACCTTCCGGTCCGCCGCCTTTTTCCTATACCGGCTGCAGGCCGGCTTTCAGTTGCGCCTTGTCATATTGCAGCATGAACAGGCGGTAATAGCGGCCCTGCAGGGCCAGCAGTTCGGCATGGCTGCCCTCCTCGATGATCCTGCCATGAGACATCATGATGATCTTATCCGCGTGCTGGATCGTTGAGAGACGGTGGGCGACCATCAGCAGTGTGCCGATATTCATCATGCGCTCCAGCGAATCCTGGATCAAAACTTCCGTCTCGGTATCGATATTGGCCGTCGCTTCATCCAGGATCATGATCTCCGGTCTGTGCAGGACCGTCCTGGCGAACGAGATTAGCTGCCGCTGTCCGGCCGAGAAATTACTTCCTCTCTCGCGGACTTCTTCATCCAGGCCGTCCGGGCTGCGCTCGATGATCTTATCGGCATTCACGAAACGTGCGGCTTTCATCACGTCTTCATCGGTCACCCCGTCCATGCGCAGTTCGATATTGGAACGCAGCGTCCCCGAGAACAGGAAAACGTCCTGCAGCATCTGCCCGAAATGACTGCGCAGCGAAGCGATCCGGATATGCCGGATATCGATGCCGTCCAGCAGGATCTCGCCCTTCTGAACGTCATAATTGCGGCAGAGCAGCGACAGGATGGTCGTTTTGCCGCTGCCGGTGGCTCCCGCAAAGGCCACGGTCTGGCCGGCTTCGACCTTGAAGGAAACGTCTTTCAGGACCCACTCTCCTTCTTTATAGGCGAACCAGACGTGCTTAAATTCGATCTCGCCGCGCACGGAAGGTAGGTCGATCGCATCCGGTGCGTCGACGATCTCCGGCACCATATCGAAGATCGTGAAGATCTTCTCGGCCGAAGCCATGGCAGACTGCAGCATGTTGAACTGCTCCGCCAGGGACTGGATCGGGTTGAAGAACTTGCTGATGAACATATAGAACGTCACGATCACGCCGCCGTCGATCACCTGCCCCAGGAAGACCGTCTCCTGCAGGACGCCGCGTCCGCCTAGATAGAACAGGCAGAGCACGGAGCTGATATAGAGCATATAGACCAGCGGCCGGAAAATGCCGAAGACCATGATCTGCTGGTACTTGGCGGCGGTCAGCTTTTTGTTCTTCTCTTCGAACTCCGCCTGCTTGGCCTCTTCGCGGTTAAAGATCTGAATGATCTTCATGCCGGTCAGGTTTTCCGAGAGGAAGGTGTTGATATCGGTATTGCCGTCCTTGACGCGGCGGTAAGCCCGGCGGGAAAACTTGCGGAAGATCCAGGTGAACAGTACGATGAAGGGCACGAAACACAGGATCATGAGCGTCAGTTCGAAGTTCACCAGCAGCATGGCACCCAGCACGCCCAGCACGATAAAGGAGTTCTTGACCAGGTTGACCAGGATGTTGGTGAACATCATGGAGATCGCGCCCGTATCGTTGGTCACGCGCGTGACCAGTTTGCCGACCGGGATCTGGTTGAGCTGCGCATGGGACAGGCTCTCGATATGGACGAAAAGGTCTTCCCTCAGGCGGGACAGGATCTTTTGCCCGGTCACCTGCAGGACGATGGCCTGCAGGAAGGTCGAGGCCAGCGAGATGAGCAGGATGCCCGCATATACGGCCACGAACAGCCACAGGCGTCCCAGTTCGAAGGGTTCCTTGACCATGGACTCGATGCGCCCCATGATCACCGGCGAGGCGATATCGTAGGCAATGGAGATCAGCACCAGCAGCAAGACGATCAGGAAGTTTTTCCGGTACGGCCGGGCATAGACCATGAGCCGGCGGATGATCTCCGTATCCTTCATGCTGCGGTCGAAGCCGATGGCTTCTTTTTTGTCTTTCATGGACAGATAGGCGATCAGGAAGATCAAGGCGAAGGCGCCTACGGCGCCGCCCACGATCAGCAGAGGCAGATACTCACGCATGGTGCTCCTCCTTTTCCAGTTCGTCCAGTTTCTGCAGCTCGACCATACTGTGATACGCCGGACAGGTCTCGTAAAGCTCTCGGTGGCTCCCGGCCGCCGTCACCTTCCCGTCCTCCATGAAAAGGATCTTGTCCATCTGTTCGATCGTCGAGATGCGGTGGGCGATCAGCATGGTGGTCTTGCCTTTTCGCAGCTGCTTCAGATTGTCCAGGATGATCTTTTCCGTCTCGATGTCCACGGCCGAGACCGAATCGTCCAGGATCAGGATACTGGCGTCCTTCATGAGAGCGCGCGCTATGGAGATACGCTGCTTCTGCCCGCCGGAAACGGTCACGCCGCGCTCGCCGAGCACCGTCTCATAGCGATCCTGGAACTCCATGATATTGTCATGCACGTCGGACAGGCGGGCGGCCGCCTCGACCGCGGACCGGCTGACCCGGTCGGAGGCAAAGGCGATGTTGTTGGCGATGGTATCGGAAAACAGGAAATTATCCTGCGGCACATACGCGGCGTACTTCCGGACGGTGCGGATCGGGATGGTGTTCACGTCGCGGCCGTCCAGGAACAGCGTGCCGTCCGGGACGTTATAGGTCCGCAGGATCAGATCGACCAGGGTCGTCTTGCCGCAGCCGGTCTTGCCTACGATGCCCACGTTTTCGCCGGCCGAGATGCTGAAACTCACATGGCTCAGCGCTTCTGTGTCGGAACCGGGATAACAGAAGGTCAGGTCCTCGAATCGGATATCGCCGCGCAGCGGTCCCGGGTCCGTGACGTCCGGACGGTCGACCACGTCGGGCTCTTCTTCCAGCAGTTCGCCGATACGCTGCAGCGAGGCGCGCCCGCGGGAACTCATCTCCACGATCTGGGAGACGGCCATGACGGGCCAGACCACCGCCGTGAAATAGCCGATGAACTCCACCAGGTTGCCCGCGTCAAAGGTGCCTTTCCAAACCAGATAGCCGCCGTAGCCGAGGATGATGCAGATGACCGTTTCGACCAGCAGTGTCACGGTGATGAACATGCCGGTGGAAAGTTTGGCGTAGCGGACGTTGGTCTTCTCGTTGACTTCGTTCAGTTTGCGGAAGGCCAGCAGTTCCTTGGTTTCCTTTACGAAAGCCTTGATCACGGCGATGCCGGCAAAGTTTTCCTGGGAAAAGTCCGACAGCGCGGAAAAGGCCTCCTGACGCTCCCGCCAGGCGCTCGTCAGATACCGGCTCAGGATCAGGGCGCCGGCAAAAAGCAAGGCCATGGGGATCATGGAGAGCCCGGCCAGCACTGGATCCATGCGGAACATCTTAAAGATCGCGAGCGAACCGAGGAACAGCGCGTCGCAGCTCATGAGGATGCCGCTGCCGAAGCATTCGTGCACGGTCTCCAGATCGTTCGTGAACAGCGACATCAAATTTCCGACCTTGCTGCGCTGGTAGTAATACTGGGAGAGATCCTTGAGACGGTCGAACATGCGGCTGCGCATATTCTTTTCCATCATGGTCTCCGCCCCGAAAAAACAGACGCGCCAGAGGAAGCGTCCGAGCACCATGCTGAAAATGATGCCGAACAGCGGATAACAGATGCGGTCCAGGATGAAGTCCATATCGAAGGGAACGGAGGCCCCGTCGATCACGACGCTTTTTTCGTTCACGGCATTGATGAGCAGTCCGTACAGCTCCGGCACCTTCAGCTGCATATAGTCGACCATCAGCAGGGCGGCGATACCGAGCAGCAGGAGCGGCGCGTACCGGACGTAATACCGGTTGATATGTTTTCCGAAAAGCATGATCGCGGGGTCCTTTCCTTGGAATGAGGCGGCGCCCGGTGGAAGACAGCGCTTTCGGCCGGTGCCGGATGCCGGCCGCGCGGAACGCGGCAACGCATCCTGTACATTATAACATCAGTGGAACAAAAGTCAAGCAGAGCGGCTCGTATGCCGCCCTGCCGGGGAAACTATGAATGATTTTGCACTACCGCAGGAGGGGAAGCATGATCACGCTGGCCTGACTGCCGCGCAGCCCCCGGGTATAGCGGTGAGACCAGTAGCGATCCGGTTCCGACAGCGTGCAGCCGCCGGCGGTGCCCAGATGCTCCGGGGACAGCCCCATCTGCCGCAGCCTGCGGTGGATGATGCCCGTCAGGTCGACCAGATATTTGCCGGGATGCCCCTCTTCAGGCCGCCACAGGCCTTCCGGACTCTCCCGCAGCATGTTTTCCATGGCCTGCGGCACCTCCGGGCCGGTCTCGAAGCAGGCGGCGCGGAGGCACGGCCCGATCACCGCCCGGATGCGGGCGGGCGCTGCGCCCAGCAGACGCATGGCGCGGACGGCTTCTCCCATGATATCGGCGGCCGTGCTGCGCCAGCCGCAGTGCACGGCAGCGATCACGCCGGCCTCGGGGTCTTCCATCAGCAGCGGCGCGCAGTCTGCCGTAAAGACGGCCAGCGGCAATCCGCGTTCTGCCGTCACCAGGCCGTCCGCCTCTTCCGTCTTCAGACCGTCGCCGACCGTCTGAAGATCCTGGGACGAGGCGATCTTGACGGTATTCCCGTGGACCTGGCTTTTAAAGACGAAACGCTCCGTCCCGAATCCGGCGATGCGGGAAAAATACCGCCAGTTTTCGCGTACGTTCTCCGGGTCGTCGCCGCGGTTCATCCCCAGGTTCAGGGAAGCGTAGATCCCGCGGCTCTTTCCGCCCAGACGGGTGGAAAAGGCATGGACCGACGACAGCAGGGGCGAGGTATGGTATTCCGGGATCCAGAGACAGCGCTCCAGATCGGCTTTCCCGTCAAAAACGCTCACGCCGTCCTCCCGCAGCAGTTCCGCCTGCCGTCCCGGTCCGCCGAAGGCAAAGGCGCCGGACAGCCGGCCGCTGCTGCTCACCACACGGAAGCAGGGGATCTCGTCCGGCAGGGGGTTGACGTGCAGCGCGTTCCCCACGGCGCGGGCGGCGCGCGGATACCCGGCCAGCCAGGCGATCTGCCCGTAGGTGGCCACGTTTCCGGGCGGGATGAGTTGTACTATGCGGTAGACCGCTTCCTGAAAGGCCGTCGCTGCCATAACGCTTTGCTCCCGTTTACTTCCGTATCCCCGGGCAGGGACCTTCTCTGCCTATTCCCGGAGTCGTGTATCATTCCAGTTCTTCCGCGTCTTCCCGGGCCCAGTCGCGGGCGCGGGCCACCGCGCGGGACCAGCCGCGCAGGCGTTTTTCCCGCAGTCCGGGCGCGATGCCCGGCAGGAAGATCCGGTCGATGCTCCGGTTTTTCCGGAGTTCTTCTTTGTCTTTCCAATAGCCGACCGCCAGTCCGGCCAGATAGGCGGCGCCCATGGCCGTCGTTTCCACGCAGGAAGGCCGCTGTACGGGCGCATTCGACAGATTGGCCTGGATCTGCATCAGCAGATCGTTCTGAGAGGCGCCGCCGTCCACGTTGAGCGCCGACAGCTGTATGCCGGAATCCGCCTGCATGGCGGAAAGGATATCATTGACCTGGAAGGCGATGGATTCCAGTGCCGCCCGGATGATATGGTTTTTGTTGACGCCGCGGCTGAGGCCGACGATGGTGCCGCGTGCATACTGATCCCAGTACGGCGCGCCCAGGCCGGTAAAGGCAGGCACCAGGTAACAGCCGTTCGTATCCTTCACCTTCCGGGCGAAATACTCGGAATCTGCGGCCGTATCGATCACATGCAGTTCGTCGCGCAGCCACTGGATGGCGGCCCCGGCTACGAAGACCGAGCCCTCGAGCGCGTATTCCACCTTGCCGTCCAGGCCCCAGGCCACGGTCGTGACCAGCCCGTTTTTCGAAAACACGGGCTTTTCCCCCATGTTCATCAGCAGGAACGCGCCGGTCCCGTAGGTATTTTTTGCCTCGCCCGGCTCAAAACAGGTCTGTCCGAACAGCGCCGCCTGCTGGTCTCCGGCGGCTCCCGCGATGCGGATCGGCCCGCCGAAGAGCGCCGGATCGGTCTCTCCGTACACATAGCTGGAAGGCACCGGCTGGGGCAGCAGGCTCCGGGGGATCTCCAGTTCCTGCAGGATCTCCTCGTCCCAGGCAAGGGTATGGATGTTGAAAAGCATCGTCCGGGACGCATTGGAAAAATCGATCACATGTACGCGGCCGCCGGTCAGTTTCCAGATCAGCCAGCTGTCGACGGTACCGAAGGCGAGTTCGCCCCGCAGGGCCCGTTCCCGCACGCCGGGCACGTTCTCCAGGATCCAGTGCAGTTTTGTCCCGGAAAAATATGCATCGATCACGAGGCCCGTCTTCTGACGGACGGTATCCGTCAGACCGCGGGCGCGCAGTTCATCGCAGTAGGAAGACGTCCGCCGGCACTGCCAAACGATCGCGTGGCAGACCGGTTCCCCGGTCCGGCGGTCCCAGACGATCGTGGTCTCCCGCTGATTGGTGATGCCGATGGCGGCGATGTCCCCGGCCGCCGCTCCGACCTGTTTCATGGCCTCCAGGGCCACCGCATACTGCGTGTCCCAGATCTGCCGGGCGTCGTGCTCCACCCAGCCCGGTCTCGGATAGATCTGCGTGAACTCCTTCTGCGCCATCGCGCAGATCTCTCCCTGTCCGTTGAAAAGAATACAGCGATTGGATGTGGTCCCCGCATCCAGCGCCATGAGATACTGCCGCATACCTCTTCTCCTTTGAGTCTTTTTACGTCACATACCGGCGTTTTCTGTCCCGATTATACCGGAATCCGCCGGCAAAAGCAAGCCCTGCCGCGTCTCTTCGCCTCTCTTTTCCGCCCGCTCTCCCAAGCCGGCGGTAGCGCTTTCTTTCCGCTCGCGCCGCTCTGCCGTCCTTTCGCGCTTTAACGTTTTAAATTGATGAATTTTCTGCTTGACATCTTCGCCGTTCTGCGTACAATAGACGTTTAGATACCCGGATCCCGGGAACTATTATCTTAGGAGACTGCCGCTTTATGGTGATCACTGACTTTCTGGAACGCAATGCCAGGCTCTGGGGCAACGACACGGCCCTCGTCGAAATGAACCCTTCCGAAGACCGCGACCGCGCGGTGACCTGGCGCGAAGCAAGACTCATCGAACAGGCCGGAGCCGGCACGCCCTACCGCCGGGAAATGAGCTGGGCCGACTTTGACCGCCGGGCCAACCGTTTTGCCAACCTGCTGCTCTCGCGCGGCGTGGAACGGGGCACCAAGGTCGGGATCCTGATGACCAACTGCCTGGAATTCCTGCCGCTGTATTTCGGCATCCTGAAAGCGGGCTGCATCGTGGTCCCGCTCAACTACCGCTATTCGGGCGATGAGATCGCTTACTGCCTGGATCTGGCGGACGTGGAATACCTGATCTTCGGACCGGAATTCGTTTCCCGTCTCCTTTCCGTCCTGCCCTCGCTCACCCGTGTGAAGACCTTCTTCTACGTCGGCCAGGACCGTCCTTCCTTTGCAGAAGACTGCCTCCGCATGATGAGCTTCTGCTCCGCCAGCGCGCCGCCCGTATACTTTGACGAGGACGATCTGGCTGCCATTTATTTTTCCTCCGGGACGACCGGCTTCCCCAAGGCGATCCTGCACTGCCACAAGGCCTTGGTGCATTCCTGCTATACGGAACAGAATCATCATCTGCAGACGAAGGACGACGTTTTTCTCTGCATCCCGCCCCTGTACCATACCGGCGCCAAGATGCACTGGTTCGGCTCGCTTCTGACCGGCGGCAAGGCCGTGATCCTGCGCGGCACTAAGCCGGAATGGATCCTGCGGGCCGTCACCGAAGAAAAATGCACCATCGTGTGGCTGCTCGTTCCGTGGGCCCAGGATATCCTCGACGCGATCGATTCCGGACGCATCGACCTCTCCCATTATCTGCTCGATCAGTGGCGGCTCATGCACATCGGCGCCCAGCCGGTCCCGCCCAGCCTGATCCTGCGGTGGATGAAAGTCTTCCCGCATCATAAATACGACACCAACTACGGCCTGAGCGAATCGCTCGGCCCGGGCTGCGTCCACCTGGGGCTGGATCATCTAGACAAAGTGGGCGCCATCGGACAGCCCGGTTTCGGCTGGCAGGCCAAGATCATCGATGAAAACGGCGTGCCCACGCCGCACGGCGAAGTGGGCGAACTGGCCGTCAAAGGCCCCGGCGTCATGCTGGAGTACTATAAAAACCCGGAGGCAACGGCCGAGATCCTGCATGACGGCTGGCTATGGACCGGCGATATGGCCCGGGAAGACGAGGACGGCTTCATCTGGCTGGTCGACCGCAAGAAGGACGTGATCATCACCGGCGGAGAAAACCTCTACCCGGTCCAGATCGAAGACTTCCTGCGCGCCAACGACAAGATCAAGGACGTGGCGGTCATCGGCATCCCTGACGCCCGTCTGGGAGAGATCGCCGCGGCGGTCATCGAACTGAAAGAAGGCTGCACCGCTACCGAGGCGGAGATCAACGAATTCTGCCTCGACCTGCCCAAATACAAACGGCCCCGCCGCATCATTTTCGAACCCGTGCCGCGCAACGCGACCGGCAAGATCGAAAAGCCTGTGCTCCGGCAGAAGTACTGCCACGGGCGCCTGGTCGAAGTCCAGATCCTGAGCTGAGAAAAGGAGAAGCGATCATGAAACAACTGATGTCAGGCAACGAAGCCTTCGCCCGCGGTCTTTACGAGGCCGGCTGCTGCTATGTGTCCAGTTATCCGGGCACGCCCAGCACCGAGATCACCGAACAGGCCGCGCGCTACCCGGAGATGTATGCCGAATGGGCCCCGAATGAAAAAGTCGCGCTGGAGTCCTGCTTCGGCGCCTCCCTCGGCGGACGCCGGGCTTTCTGCGGCATGAAGCACGTGGGGCTGAACGTGGCGGCCGATCCGCTCTTTACCCTTTCCTACACCGGGATCAGCGCCGGCGTCGTGATCGCCGTGGCGGACGATCCCGGCATGCATTCCAGCCAGAACGAACAGGACTCCCGCTGGTACGCGCGAGCCTCCAAACTCCCCATGCTGGAGCCCTCCGATTCCCTCGAAGCCAAAGAATTCACCAAACTGGCCTTTGAACTGTCCGAGACCTTCGATACGCCGGTCCTTATCCGTATCTGCATGCGCGTGGCCCATTCCAAGAGCCTGGTGGAGACCGGCGACCGCCGCGAACCGGAGCGCCGCCCCTACGCGAAGGACCCGTCCAAATACGTGATGATGCCGGGCTTTGCGATCCGCCGCCACCCGATCGTGGAAAAACGCCAGGCCGATCTGGCCGAATACGCCGAGACCTCGCCGCTGAACCAGATCGAAGACGGTCGCGACCACTCCCGCGGCATCCTGACGGCCGCCACCTCCTACCAGTACGTGAAGGAGGCGCTGGGCGACCGGTATCCGGTGCTGAAGCTGGGCATGACCCATCCGGTCCCCGCCCAGATGATCCGTAATTTCGCGGCGGAAGTCGGAGAACTCGTCGTCGTGGAAGAACTGGATCCCATTCTGGAGAATGAGTGCCGCACGCTGGGACTGTCCGTCCGCGGCAAGGACCTCTTCTCCTGTCTGGGGGAACTGAGTCCCAATATCATCCGGGAAAAACTCGGGGACGGCGCTCCGTCCTGCACCGCTCTGGAGCAGGCGCTGCCCGGCCGGCCGCCTGTCCTGTGCCCCGGATGCCCGCACCGCGGACTCTTCTATACCCTGAAGCGCAACCGCCTGACGGTCTTCGGCGATATCGGCTGCTATACGCTCGGCGCGACCGCCCCGCTCTCCGCCATGGATACCACGCTCTGCATGGGCGCCTCCATCTCCGGTCTGCACGGCTATCTGAAAACAGCCGGTCCGGAAGCCGCTTCCAGGACCGTGGCCGTGATCGGCGATTCCACTTTCCTGCACTCCGGTGTGACCGGCCTCATCAACGTGGCCTATAACGAATCGCCGGCCACGGTGATCATCCTGGACAATTCCATCACCGGAATGACGGGCCATCAGCAGAATCCCGCCACGGGCTACAATCTGAAAGGCGATCCCTGCACCAAGATCGATCTGGAAGCTCTCTGCCGCGCCGCCGGCATCCGCCGCGTACGTGTCGTCGATCCCTATGACCTGGAAGAGTGCGACCGCGCCGTCAAAGAAGAACTGGCGGCAGCGGAACCTTCCGTGATCATCTCCCGCCGTCCCTGCGCTCTGCTCAAATACGTGAAACACGCCGCTCCGCTTGCTGTCGATACGGACAGCTGCGTGGGTTGCCGCAGCTGCATGCAGATCGGCTGCCCGGCCCTGAGCTTTGAAGACGGCCATGCCGTGGTCGATTCCGGCCAGTGCGTCGGATGCGGCGTCTGCAGCCAGCTCTGCTATTTCGGCGCCCTGTCATAAAGGAGGCAAGTCTATGGAACCCCTGAAGATCATGATCGTCGGCGTCGGCGGGCAGGGAACCCTGCTGGCCAGCAAACTGCTCGGACGCCTGTATATG
Source organism: Lachnospiraceae bacterium (assembly GCA_017958185.1). Lineage (GTDB taxonomy): Bacteria > Bacillota > Clostridia > Lachnospirales > Lachnospiraceae > UBA6987. The sequence goes on from JAGDDE010000042.1 coordinate 54,523, forward strand.
AACCGCGGCTGCGACATCAAAGTCAGTGAAGTGCACGGCATGAGCCAGCGCGGCGGCAGCGTCGTCACACATGTCAGCTGCGGCGACCGCGTCTGCTCTCCCATCGTGGACCGCGGCGAAGCCGATTTTATCCTTTCTTTCGAAATGCTGGAAGCCGCCCGCTGGGTTCCCTACCTGCGGACCGGCGGCCTCATTTTAACAAACACCCGGCAGATCAGCCCGATGCCAGTCATCACCGGCGCCGCCGACTATCCGTCCGGCCTTGCGGACCGGATCCGCGAACTAGGTCTGAAGCTGGATGCTTTCGACGCCCTTACTCCGGCGCTCGAATCCGGTTCTGCCCGGGCCGTCAATCTGGTACTGCTCGGCCGCTTCTCCCGTTATCTCGACTTCTCCGAAGAAGAATGGCAGGAAGCGATCCGTGCCTGTGTCCCCGCCGGGTATCTTGAAATGAACCTTACCGCCTGGCAGAAAGGAAGAAGCGAGTAACTATGGAGCGCTACTATCAGCCTGAGATCGAATGTGCTGCCCCCGAGATCCTGCGTCAGATGCAGAACGAGAAACTGGCCGCCCAGGTCCGTCACGTCTGGGACAACGTCCCCTACTACCGCGCCAAAATGGAGGCGCGCGGCCTGACGCCGGATGACATCCGGACCGTGGACGATCTGAAGAAACTGCCGTTCCTCACCAAGGATGATCTGCGCGAGACCTACCCCGACGGTCTGGTCGCTGTCCCTCTGCGCGACTGTGTCCGCATCCAGTCCACCTCCGGCACGACCGGCAAGCGCGTAGTCGGCTACTACACGCAGGAAGACGTGGATCTGTGGGAGGAATGCTGCGCGCGGGCCATCACCGCGGCCGGCGGCACCAACGAAGACGTCGTACAGGTGTGCTACGGCTACGGCCTGTTCACCGGCGGACCCGGCCTCCACGGCGGCAGCCACAAGGTCGGATCCCTGACCCTGCCCATGTCCTCCGGCAATACCGACCGTCAGCTGCAGTTTATGGTCGACCTGAAGGCGACCATCCTCTGCTGCACACCCTCCTACGCCGCCTATCTGGCTGAAAGCATCCATGAACGCGGTCTGCGCGACAAGATCTGCCTCAAAGCGGGCATCTTCGGCGCGGAAGCCTGGAGCGAGGAAATGCGGCATGACATCGAGAAGTCGCTGGGCATCAAGGCCTATGATATCTACGGCCTGACGGAGCTTTCCGGCCCCGGCGTTTCCTTCGAATGCAGCGAACAGTCCGGCATGCACATCAACGAGGATCATTTCTATGCCGAGATCATCGATCCCGATACCGGAGAGGTCCTGCCGGAAGGCACCCAGGGCGAGCTGGTCTTCACCGCGCTCGACCGCAAAGCCTTCCCGCTGCTGCGCTACCGCACCCGGGACATCTGCGTGCTGAGCCGCGAAAAATGCTCCTGCGGACGTACCCACGTCAAGATGAAGAAGCCGAGAGGCCGCAGCGACGACATGCTCATCATCCGCGGCGTCAACGTCTTCCCGTCCCAGATCGAGGCGGTGCTCATCGAGCAGGGCTATCAGGCCAACTACCAGATCGTGGTGGACCGTGTGAACAACTCCGACACGATCGACGTTCTGGTCGAGATGACCCCGGAGAACTTCTCCGACTCGCTGGCCCAGATCACCAAACAGGAAAAGGATCTGGTCGGCGGTCTCAAGTCCATGCTGGGCATCCACGTCAACGTACATCTGGTCGCGCCCAAGTCTCTTGCCCGCAGCGAAGGCAAGGCCGTGCGCGTGATCGACAAGAGAAAAATCTAAGGAGGCTCCCCATGTCCGTATCACAGATCTCTGTCTTTTTGGAAAACAGACCCGGCGAGCTCGCCGAGATCACCGGACTGCTCGCCGCGCAGAACATCGACCTCCGGGCGCTGAATATCGCCGAGACCACGGATTACGGTGTGATCCGCCTGATCACGAACTGCAATGACGAGGCGGCCCGGATCCTGAACGAAGCCGGATTCATCCTCTTCCGCAACGAGGTGACGGCGGTGGCCGTGCCCGATCAGCCGGGCGGACTGAACCGCGTGCTGAAGCTTCTGGCTGCCGCGGGCATCGACATCGCGTACATGTATTCCATCTTCAGCGAAAGCAAAGGCAAAGCCTTTATGATCATGAAACTGAGCGATTCCGCACGTGCCGAAGCACTTCTCGAGGCAGCGGGACTGGCCGGGATCGTCCCCGGTACTGACGCGCTCGTCGGGAAGGAGTAATATGCAGGAACTCAGCCGGAAAAACGCACTGTTCACCGATTCCGTCATCCGCCGCATGACCCGCGTTTCGATCGCCTGCGGGGCCATCAATCTTTCTCAGGGATTCCCGGATTTCGATCCGCCCATGGAGATCATGGACCGTCTGGCGGAAGTCGCCCACCGCGGCCCTCATCAGTATCCCATCACCATGGGCGCGCCCAATTTCCGCCGCGCCCTGGCCAAAAAATGCGGCCACTTCATGGGACGGACCATCGACCCTGAAACGGAAGTCGTCGTGACGGTCGGCTCCACGGAAGCGATGGTCGATACGATCTTTGCGCTGACCAATCCCGGCGACAAGATCGTCGTATTCAGTCCTTATTTTGAAAACTATAAGGCTCAGGCGATCTTTGCTTCCTGCGAGCCGGTGTTCGTGCCGCTCATCCCGCCCGCCTTCCGTTTCGATCCGGAAGTACTGGAGGACGCGTTCCGGCAGCACCCCAAGGCCATCCTGATCTGCAATCCCTCCAACCCGAGCGGGCGCGTGTTCACCATGGACGAACTGCTGCTGATCGCGGATCTGTGCCAGCGCTACGACGTCTACGCGATCATGGACGAGCCCTACGAGCACATCTACTACGGGGAGAACCGCCACATCTACATGAACAGCCTGCCGGGCATGTGGGAGCGCACCGTGAGCTGCTCTTCGCTCTCCAAGACCTATTCCATCACCGGCTGGCGTCTCGGTTATGCGATCGCGCCCAAAGTTCTCATGGACCGCATCAAGCAGTACCACGATTTCAATACCGTCGCGGTGGCTGCTCCGCTCATGGAAGCCGCCATTGCCGGTCTGGAACTGCCGTACAGTTATTATGAGGACTTCCGCGCGCATTATACGCATATGAAGGAGCTGTTCGTGGGCGGCATGCAGCAGATCGGCATCCCGCTGACCGACCCGGAAGGCACCTACTTTGTTTTGGCCGATGTATCGCCGTATATGAAGAAGGGTCAGAGCGACGTGGACTTCTGCGTGGAGATGGCGGAAAAAGTCGGCGTGGCCGCCGTGCCCGGCTCTTCGTTCTTCAACGAGGACATCAACCATATCGTCCGCCTGCATTTTGCCAAGCGCGACGAAACCTTGAGCGAAGCGCTGGACCGCCTGTCGCATATGAGAGAAAAGCTGGGCATATGATGTGCGTTAGCGGCAGGCGCTCGTCTGCCGCGGCGGAGCGGGACGGGAGACCGTCCCGCTTTTTTATGTTCCCAAAGCGCCTTCTCCCGTTGACGCCGTGCCGGGACGATGGTAAAATGAGTAAAGAACAGGCACCGGTCCCCCGCGTCCGGGAGGACGGTGCGAACGTAGATCATAAAAAAGATCCGCCCTGCACGGGCGGAGGAAGGAAGGTACCCTCTATGAAAAAGTACATTGCGGAAGGGATCGGTACGGCCGTACTCGTGATCCTCGGCTGCGGCACGGCCATGCTGGTCGGCTGCGATGCGGCCTCCGGCAGCGGTTATCTGCTCACCGCGCTGGCTTTCGGTCTCACGATCGTCGCCATGGCCTACTCGATCGGCAACATCTCCGGCTGCCACATCAATCCGGCCGTCTCGCTGGCTGTCTGGATGAGCGGCGGCATGAAGACGAATGACTTCATCGGCTATGTGATCAGCCAGGTCGCCGGCGCCATCGTAGGCTCCGGTCTGCTGGCGGTCATCTTCGCGCTCGCGGGCATCACCGACCAGACCGGCGGCTACGGCTCCAACGGTCTGGCCGGCGTGAACGACAATCTTTTTGCCGGTCTGCTGGTCGAGATCATCCTCACCTTTATCTTCGTAACGGCCATTCTGGGCGTGACAGCCAAAAAAGCGGGCCACGGTTCCTTCGGCGGCCTTGTGATCGGTCTTTCGCTCACGGTCGTGCATATCCTGGGCATCGGCCTGACCGGGACTTCCGTCAACCCGGCCCGGAGCATCGGTCCGGCCATCTTCGCTGCCATTACCGGAAACTTTACCCCTCTGATCCAGCTCTGGGTCTTCCTAGTGGGACCGCTGGCCGGCGCTGCGCTGGCAGCCTTCGTATACCGTCAGCTGGAAAAGAAATAAGTTCTCGCTCCATTCAAAAACCGCGGGAGGCGCTTCTCGACGAGGCCGCCTCCCGCAGTTTTCATTCGGGCACGGATCACTGTGCAGCGTTCAGACTCTCCCAACTGAACCGCTGCGAAGGGAAATGATCGTTCAATTCAACTTTTTCAATCACCAGGTCCTTGCAGCCCTCCAGAAGCGTTCTGGGTACAGCCAGGGCCGGATCTGCTCGGCACCTTCTGAGGGCTGCGCGGGAGCCGCCGGTTTCACTGCTTCCTCTGACGTCTGCTTAACGGTTTTTCCTTCGCTGCCTGCGAGGGCATCCTTTCCGGAAGGATCTTCAGGAGAAGTCACTGTCTGGCAGGACGCAAGAATCAGCATGCAAGCTAAAAGAAGCGGGATCAGTCTAACTGCTTTTTCATGGTTTTATCTTCCTTGCAACAGCCTTCCAACATTCAGTACCCTGGCGACGCTGTCAAAACTGAACTCAGTTAAAATGATACATTGACATTTTATTTTGTCAATGGTTTCTTTTCGGTTTCTGTTAACCCGTACTTCCTGAGTTTTTCTCACTCAAACCGTTTTCTTAGAGCGACTGGTGGATCCGGCCGCTCTTTTTTGCAGTCATATATACATCCTTGAACATTCGTTTCATGCCGCCTCCAACAAGGATGTTGTATGGCATCACCAAGCCATCGGAGATGATAACATCCCGGAATGGCATAAATGTCGCTTCCAGCATCAGCGGCATTGGAGCCCCAAAAAACATCTCCTCCCAACTCGATATAATGCCACTCACCTGATACACCTCTTCATCTTCGAGAGAAATGAAGATCGTACCCTTTTGCAGATGCCGCTCCATCATGAACTTTCCCTGAATCCGTCGTTTCCAACTTCGGATAATCTCCTTGTGGTCATCCGGGAGATCAGGGTTTTCATTCAGATAGTCATCTATTATTGTGACATCCGACCACAGCTTGTTCGCGATCTTTTTTACCTCTGCCGGATCCAGTTCTTTTGCTGTTGCAATGCTCTTCAGTTTACGGTTAATTCGATACTTCCTGTTTACAAAATCGAGCATCGGCAACCAAAGTTTATAATACAGTTGTCCATCTTCCCGCGATAACGTCATCGATCATTCCTCCACTTTCAGAAACGCCATGATCTCATCATAGGTTCTTGGGCTGTTCTCCACTGCTTTCAGAAGTTCCTGCTTTCGCTGTGCATCTTTCTTATCAAGCAGGTCCCTGAGTTCTTTGACTGCAGCATCATATCTGGCTTTTGTTTTCTCAACTGCTTCCTGCGCTTTTTCTATCTTCTCATCAAGTGTGATGGTTTTTCTTATTCTTGCCATGCGTCCGTCCTCTGTTATTCTTCGATCCCGGCCAGCAATCCACTGAGTTCATTGGCCCTGTTCTTTACAGATCTCGCATCCATCCTGAATGCACTCAGGATCGTTTTCTGCGTCGCTGTTACCGCGTGATCCATTCGATATCTGCCATCCAGTCCACGGACTATCTCGATCTTTTCCAACTCACGAATCGCAGCAGGCACCGTCATATAATTCGGCTTTGTTTCAAGTTTTTCCAGTTCATCCTTCAGCAGCGTATACATCCTGCACCGAACGATCAGGGCAATGAATTCTGTAAAGATCTTTCCTGCCGCCGCTTCATTGGACTGGACCCGCAGGCTCTTGTTCCCAAGATAGCTCTTATCACCAGAAAACAGCTTCTCTGACGCATCTCTGCTCTTGTATAACTCCAACGCCTCCTTAGCTGACATCTTTTTTGAAGTAACGATTACGAAGTAACCGCACAGATCCCGCTCCCGTTCTATGACTTCCGCCTTCTCCTTGGCAAAGAGGAAAACTCCGTCCTCCTCATGAATAAACAGTTCAAAGTACCGGCGATATCCTTCTCCGATCGTGACAGCTTTTCCTTTCAGCTTGTCAAGATGGTTCGCCATGCGGTCGATCTTTGCCTCGACCTGTTCCCGCTGTGCACTGGCCTTTTGATCTGAATAGTACAGGTGGAAGTATCGCTCTTCTTCATCCGATGCGTAAAGCTGATGGCGGACAGTCATTCCATACGTCTTGTATTTTCGAATGCTGCATTCCCGCTTATTCTCGAACTTTCCTTTGTTCTCAAGAATCAGGCCGCTGACAAAAGAGGCCATTCCTTTGACCATGATCACAAAATCATAGCTGCACTGATCCATGTACCGGATATTTTCCTTGCTGAAGTATCCCCGGTCAAGGATGAAGCCTACTCTTTTATATCCGTATCCCTTTGCTTTTTCCAGCATGAACTGCAGCTGTGAGATGTCTACAATACTTCCCGGGTACTGCTCATAAAAAAGAGGCTCCCGGTTGTTTGTATCATAGGCGACTGCATAGTTGAAGATCGGAAGATCCCTCTGATCCTTTGCATGTCCGAACTCAACCATCTCAATGTCGCCGGCCTGACAGTTCTTATTCGTTGAATCATAAGATATATATATCTTTTCCCTGTGGTCTCGGGTCGCATTCCATTCGTTCAGGAACCCTATACTCTGATCATCTGTAACTGAAGCAAAGAAGTCAGAAACCTTCGTATCGCTGTATATATGCATCTTCTCTGTAAAAAGAGGATGATTATACACATACATCGGATAATACTGTCCGGCATTGTTCTCACAGACGATCGAATACGCACACAGGTCAAGGAACAGCCCGCAATCCTTTGGCCCCAGATATTTCATGAGTATCTGCGGAAGATTGTATTCCTCCATGATCTTCCGGATGACTAAAAACGCGCCGATACGCAGACAGCTGCTTCTGGAAGCATCTTTTTTTAATTCAGGAAGATCTGTGTCACCAAAGTATTTCAGGAAGTTTTCATTCGGGATCATCTGAGCAGGATCGTCTGCAACAGCCTTCCCAATAATCTTGTGATTTGGAATGTTATACTTCCTGTCGGCATGATATTTCCGGTCTACTACATAGCGTATATAAACTGTATTTCCTTTTTTAAAACGCCCGATTTTTCCAGGCAGATCAGGTATCGGTACTGTGAAATCCAGATACATTTGGCACCTCTTTATGGCGGATGATTGAGCGCTACTTTACACTCATTATTATACCATTTATCTGGATTACTTACAACCTTTTTTTACCCGCAAACCCGCTATTTTCCTGGCTTTTTCACTGTCACTCGCTTCAGCTTCTCATTGAGTGAGAAATCTCGTGGGAAGTTCAGGGTTAATGCCGGCTTTATTCCGAAAGATTCAGGAAATTCACATTGAATACATAGACGTAGACGGTACTGCCCCGGTAACCGCCCACCAGGTATTCTTCCGTAGGGATCGCGATCGACTCGGTGATACGACCCAGAAGTCGCTGCTCTTCGATCCAGGAAGAGACCGTGCGGTTTTCCGTCTCATTGAGAAGCAGGAAATACCGGTCGGTAGGTTTGTCCAGATAATTGTCCCTGTAATCCTGGTAGGTATGACGGGTGGGGATCCTGTCACGGATCTCCGTGGTGGAGACCTGCACCCGATTTTCCGAGACCATGGTCAGCAGCTGGCACCACCAGAAATGCGCGTAGCCGTATTTCAGGCCGCGGCTCTCCAGTTCCGCCGCGACCGTATAAAACGCGGCATTATTCCCGTGATCCGCCGGCATGCTGCGGATCTCCAGGGCCGGCTGCAGGGCCAGCAGCGCCAGGAAGACGATTCCGACCGCACCGAACCGCCTCAGAACGCCCTTCCGGCGGATCCCCTCCAGCACCGCGGCACAGGTGGTCAGCAATCCCGTGCCGAGGACCGGCGTCAGACGCCAGTTGGCAGCACCCAGCCGCCCGAAGACGAAGGCAAACAGGATGAAAGCCGTGACGGCAGCATGGCCTACCGTCAGAACCTTCAGTCCCTGATTCTCCATGGACGGGAGCCGCAGCAGCAGGCCCAGCGGGAAGAACAGCAAAAACAGGGCGCCGAAGATCTTCAGAGCCTGAAAAACCGAATCGACGGTCACGAAATGCTGCCCGTCCGTCACCGAAACGCCCAGCAGCGTGAACCAGTGATTGAACAGTTTGTGGAAATTCTCTGTCCAGTTGGCCATGCCGCTGTAACTGGAATAGGCGTCCGCATAGCCGGCACTCACTCCGTGCGAGATCACGGGGATCAGAAAAAAGCCGACAGCGGAACAGATAAACACCAGGGCGATCGTCAGCAGAGCGCCGCCGTTTTTCCGGGAAAAGAACGGTGTTTCCGGGTCCAGGAAGCGTTCCGCGAAAAGACCCGCCAGGATAGGCAGCGTATAACAGACCAGCGTCTGCAATCCGTCTGTGGCAGCAAACAGGGAAAAGACTCCCAGCAGCACCAGGCGCAGTGCCAGAAGGACTTTGTCACGCCGCTTCGGCTGCTCTTTTTTCAGGCTTTTCAGGATACGCACACACAGGCCCAGACCGACACAGAAAAACAGCAGACCAAGGTTGTAATAAAAAATATGTTCCCAGAGGATCTCCCGCAGTTTGGAACCGGAAGAAAGCACCAGCATCACGATTGAAGCGAGCCCGGCGGAAGCCGTACGGGAAAAGTCCAGACCGCGGCCGACATAATACAGCGCTGCCGCAAACAACACGGCAAATAACGCCAGACCAGCCACCTGGGCCCGCATGCCGTAACCGAAGATCAGCAAAAAAGGCAGGAAGATCTGATTTCCGCCGAACGGCAGCAGCGCCGCGTAGTCAAAGTTGTCAGAGATCAGCTTGCCGGAGATCAGACTGGCCTGCGCCCAACGCAGCGAGTCAGTACAGTCGGACGTCATATGGCCCGCCGCCGGCCCCAGGATGTAATAGAGGATCAGCCCCAGTCCCGGCAGAATGGCCAAAAGCGGCAGCAGGATGCTGCCGGCCGTGCGGACGGCAGGCTGCGCCGCCGCGCGCCGGAGCCACTCTCCCGCTTCAGTTTTTCTTTTCCTCGTGGTACTCATACTCGGTATTGACCTCCCAGAGAGACGTCTTATCGCGGTGTCCGCCGGCGATCGAACGTACGGCTTCGATCGCCGTCAGCATGGAATGATCCATATTGTTGTATTTGTGCTGGCCGTTGCGGCCGATGCACCAGAGGTTGTCGATGCCGGACAGATATTTCTTTACGGTATCGAACTCGCTGTAAGTGTCAAAATACGCCGGATAGGCCTTCTTTACGTGGATACAGACGCTGTCGCGCACGTCCGCGGCGTCGATCACACCGATCTGATCCAGTTCCCGGATGGCCAGCCGGATAAAATCCTCATCCGGCAGGGTCCACAGTTCGTCTCCCTCATTGCAGAAGTACTCCAGCCCCATCCAGACGGTATGCTCCGGGTCTTCGACCATATACGGGGACCAGTTATTGAAGATCTGCAGACGTCCCAGTTTCACGTCCCGTTCCTGGATATAGATCCAGCAGTCGGGCACGATCCCGCCCACGGTCTTCAGCTTCGTTTCGTTTTTGATCTTCAGTTTGTTGACCAGCAGCCCGGCCGTGATAAAATCGCGGTAGGGCAACCCCGCCGCCACACGCCGCACTTCCGCCGGCACTTCGCCGCCCAGCCCGGCCACCAGATCCTTCACCGGCATAGAGGAGAAAAATTCATCGGCCTCCAGACGTATGGGACGGCCGTCCTGCACCGCCTCTACGGCTGTGATCCGCCCGTTTTCCAGGGAAAGCGCCGTTACTTTGGTATTCAGCAGGATCTGCCCGCCTCTCCGGCGGATCTCCTGCGCCATGATCTCATACAGCTGTCCCGGCCCGTATTTGGGATAAGAATACTGCTCGATCAGGGAGGTCTCCACGTCCGCGTTTTTCTTCTTGAACGGCTTGGTGATCATGCCGATCACGGCCTTGGTCAGAGAGAGTCCCTTCACGCGCTGGGCGCCCCAGTCCGCCGCGATCTCGCTGGGATGGCGGCCCCACAGTTTGGTCGTGTAATCCTCAAAGAACATCTCATACAGCGGCCGCCCGAAGCGGTTGATGTAGAAGTTTTCCAGGGAGTCTTCTTTCTTTTTTACGATCACACTGCCCAGATACCCGAAACCGGCCTTCATGGTACGCGAAAAACCCATGTTTTTGAAGGTCTCCGCCTTCATGGAGATGGGATAATCAAAAAACTTCTTCAGGAAATAGATACGCGACACACGGCGGCGGCGCAGCATGACCCGGTCTTCCTTTTCCGGGTCGGGTCCACCGGGAGAAAGTTCCTTGTCCGTCGTTCCAAGCAGCAGATCGTCTTTGGAGGGTGCGCCCTGCAGGGGCATCAGCTCGTTCCAGAGAGCATTGACTTCGTCGTTTTTCGTAAAGAAGCGGTGGCCGCCGATATCCATCCGGTTGCCGTGATGCTCCGCCGTACGCGAGATGCCGCCCACAAAAGATTCCTCCTCGAGTACGATGGGGAGGATGTCCGTTTCCTTCAATAACTGATAGGCTGCCGTCAGACCTGCCGGCCCCGCGCCGATGATGATCGCCTGTTTTGCCATATTCCCTGATCCCTGTGATGATCTTCCGGCCGCCGTGCGGCCGAAGTTCGAAAGCTTACGCTAAAGCAGAAAAAGTCCTCCGGCAGGCTGCCGGAACAGGCTCATTTCCCTTTGTATACCAGTATTTTTCTGCCAAGATAGTTCCAGATGAGCACCAAACCCTTGACCACACAGGTCATGAGCAGGTACCATATCCCGTCCTCCCCGATGATCCGCGTACCGATCAGGGTGAGGACCACGGTCAAGCCGTAGCCGATCACCCCGACCAGCACGTACAGCAGGAACGCTTTCAGGTTTTTGCCCTGTTTCTGCTGCTCTTCGGAAGTAAAAACGAAGAAACTGGAGAGCAGATAATTCACCGCAATGCCCACCAGGAAGCCCGCCGTCACCGAAAGGGCGACCGGCAGCGGATCATCTTTGGTGGCCTGCAGCAGGAAGTACAGGACACAGTAGTTGACCGCCATATCGACCACGGCGGAAATGCCGCCCACGATCACATACCGCAGGAATTCCCACAGATTTCGGTTTTTCGGCATCTGTGCAGCCATGCCCTGTCTCTCCCTCTTTCCGCTCATCCGGAACAGTTTGACTAATATTATACTCGGATGAAGCCCTTTCGTCAAGCAGGGGAGCGCTCATTCGGCAGGGACGGGCTGTTTTCTCCGCTGCCCATCCATACTTTTCCTTTCTTCCCTGCCGGGTATCGTAAAAGCGTTTTCACCTCTCACTACTGCTTTTCTGTCAAAACCCAAATAAGCCAGTGGTCTTATCATGGTTCTATAAGTTCTGAACTGCATTCATCATACAAGACTTTATACGTCACCTCGATATTCGGTTTTTCAACGGTCATTTCAGCGCACGCGGATAACAGAGCCGCCAGGGCAAGGATGGCAACCACAAACAGCACGATCGAACATTCTTTTTCATTGGTTTTCTCCTTTCACCGTTTTTCATTTTAAATACCGTTCAAAAACTTGAAATGCTGCAGTCCCCGTAAAAAAATGTGTTTTTGACTAATCAAACAGTCTTTGCTTAATTCTGAAGCAGAGGCATTCCTTAAAAAGAAATATGCCGATCGCCATTGATCCGCAAAAGATAAAAAGGTTCTATACTAAATGCTAGGGCGGATAGCCCCACCCCAACACTTAGTATGGAACCACAAAACAGCGGAACGCACCGGCGTTCCGCTGTTTGGGGATGTCCTCCCGGCAAAATGAGAGCCTATCTCCTGTTATCAGGCCTTCCACAGACCGTGCAAGTTGCAATAGGCATAGACTGCTTCCACGGTATCGCCCTCCAGCAGCGCAAACCGGGCGACGGGAGCACTTCCGGGAGTCAGGTCAACCTTCTGGTAACCGTTCGTCGTCTCCAGCGCGATCCACTCGATATAGTGGACATCCAGCATGGGATGCGCCACCGAACCGACCGTGACCGTTACGATGTTGTTCTCCACAGTATAGACCGGGACGTGCTTCTCTACAGCGGCGTCGGTAGTGCCGGGAAGGATCTCCTTCATGGGCTTGCCGCAGCACATGACCGGGCAGGGTTTCTTTTTCAGGACCGCGATCAGCTGACCGCAGGTCTCGCACTTAAAATAGCGGACTGACATTTTATCTCCTTTCTGACGGGACGGATCGTCCGTCCCGGGTGTTCGGGAACACTTCTTTACTCCAGGATCTCCCGGGCCAGAGCCTGCAGCTGCGCACGGCTGGCTTCATTCAAGGCGGAATCGATACGAACGGTGGTGTCCGTAAAGGTCAGGTTCTTGCAGCCTTCCAGCTGACCGCGCATAAGCCTGGCAGCGACCGGCGCCCAGGAACCGTTCTCAATGAGCCCGATTTTCCTGTTGCGGAAATTCCTTTCCGCGAGGCTGTGGAGGAACTCCCTCATGTACGGGAAGATCTCCATGTTGTAGGTCGTAGTGGCAAGGACGATGCGGCCGTAACGGAACGCGTCTTCCACAGCTTCGTAGTGGTCGCAGCGGGCCAGATCGCTCACGGCGACTTTGGGACAGCCGGCTTTGCGCAGCAGATCGGCCAGGAGCAGGACGGCTTCTTTCGTATGGCCGTAGACCGACGTATAGAACACGGCCACGCCTTCCGTTTCGGTGCCGTATGACGACCAGGTGTTGTACAGATCCAGGTAATAGCCCAGGTCCTCTGTCAGCACAGGTCCGTGCAGCGGGAGGATCTTCTCCACCGGCAGGCCGGAGAGTTTTTTCAGAACAGCCTGTACCTGAGGGCCGTATTTTCCGACGATCCCGAAGTAATACCGGCGGGCTTCGCAGGCCCAGCCTTCCGGATCGTCAACATCGAGCGCGCCGAATTTGCCAAAGGCATCGGCGGAAAACAGGACCTTCTCTGTTTCGTCATAGGTGAAGAGGACCTCGGGCCAGTGGACCATCGGCGCTGCCACGAAACGCAATGTGTGCGTTCCCAGCGGAAGGGTGCTCCCCTCTCCCGCCGTGATGCGGCGGCCGTCAAAGTCCGTCCCAAAGAAGTTCTTCATCATGGCGAAGGCTTTGGCGGAGGAAACGATCTGCGCCCCGGGGTAGGCTTCCATAAAGGAGACGATACTGCCGGAATGATCGGGCTCCATATGCTGGACGATCAGATAATCCGGACGCCGGCCTTCCAGCGCCTCCTCCAGATTGGAGAGCCACCGGGCGGAAAAACGGGCGTCCACACTGTCCATGACAGCCGTTTTTCCGTCGAGGATCAGATAGGAATTATAGGCCATCCCGTTCGGTACGTCAAAATGGCCCTCAAACAGGTCGGTCTCATGGTCATCGACACCGATGTACCGGATGGACTCTGTGATCTTCATGGGCATCCTCCGGACCGGCGGCGGTCAGACGCTTTTGATGGTGAAGCTGAACGGGGCTCCGTTAACGCGTACCTGGCCGCTGAGATCCACCGGGCCGGCCGGGACAGCCGGTGCAGCGCTTTTGGCGGGAGCGGCCGGAGCAGCCGGTGCTGCAGGGGCGGCGGGGGCGGCTTCCTGCTTTTCAAGGGAACCGGACTGACGGGCTTTGAAGAAATCCAGCGCCACAGCCGGGAAGAGCGCGTAGGTCAGGACGTCTTCGTCCTGCTGCATGTACTCCTTGATCTCCTCCCGCAGTTTGGGCAGTTCGTTGGGGATCAGATCGGCGGGACGGCAGGTGATAGGCTCTTCCTCGCCGATGACCTGCTTCTGGACTTCTCGGTTGAAAGGACGGACGGTACGGCCGTATTCGCCGCGCAGCAGCGCCTTGGTCTCTTTGGTGGCGACTTTGTAGCGCGCGCCGAAGAGCACGTTCATGACGGCCTGCGTGCCCACGATCTGGCTGGACGGAGTGACCAGAGGCGGCATGCCCATATCCTCGCGGACACGGGGGATCTCCTTCAGCACATCGTAGAACTTGTTCTCCGCGTGCTGATCCTTCAGCTGGCTGACCAGGTTGCTCAGCATGCCGCCGGGCACCTGATACTTGAGGGTGTTGATATCCACGCCGAGAACCTTGGGGTTCATGAGACCGCTCTTTAAGGCTTCTTCGCGCAGCGGACGGAAGTAATCGGCGATCTCCAGCAACAGTTCTTCGTTCAGGCCGGGATCGTACGCGGTGCCCTTCAGGGTACGGGCCATGACTTCCGTGGCGGGCTGGCTGGTGCCGAGGGCAAACGGCGACATGGCCGTATCGATGATGTCCACACCGGCTTCGATGGCCTTGAGATAGGTCATGGAAGCGACGCCGCTGGTGTAGTGGGTGTGCAGCTGGATCGGGACCTTCACGGTCTTCTTGAGTGCCTTGACCAGGCGTTCCGCCTCGTAAGGGACCAGCAGGCCGGCCATATCCTTGATGCAGATCGAGTCAGCGCCCATATCTTCCATCGTCTTGGCAAGGCCGCAGAAGTATTCGATGGTATACGGCTCGCCGAGCGTATACGACATGGCGGTCTGGACCTCTCCGCCGTACTTTTTGGTGGCTTTCACGGCGCACTCCAGGTTGCGGGGATCGTTCAGCGCGTCGAAGATCCGGATGATGTCGATACCGTTGTCGAGGGACTTCTTGACGAAGTAATCCACGACGTCGTCGGCATAGTGGCGGTAGCCCAGGATGTTCTGCGCACGGAACAGCATCTGCAGTTTGGTATTCTTAAAGCCGGCTCGCAGCTTGCGCAGGCGCTCCCACGGATCCTCATGCAGGAATCGCAGAGCCGCATCGAAGGTGGCGCCGCCCCAGCATTCCACGCTGTGGTAGCCGACCTTGTCCATTTTGTCGACGATGGGCAGCATCTGCTCGGTCTTCATACGGGTAGCGATCAGGGACTGGTGCGCGTCACGCAGCACGGTCTCCATAAATTTTACGGGTTTTGCTGACTGTTCAGCCATTCTTTTCTCCTTTCACGCCCGGCCGATCGGGCCGGACGGGGCCATTCGGCCTCCCTGGTATTCCTTGAAACAACCGTTATATGTACCGAAACCGGGGTGCCTTCCGGCGGCCCCGGATCCGAAAAACATCTCGCGGCGATCAGAAGACGCCGTAAATGGCCATGAACACGCCGGCTGCCACGGCCGTGCCGATCACGCCGGCCACGTTCGGGCCCATCGCGTGCATCAGCAGGAAGTTGGTGGGGTCTTCCTGCGCGCCGACCTTCTGAGACACACGGGCCGCCATGGGAACGGCGGACACGCCGGCCGAGCCGATCAGCGGGTTGATCTTCCCGCCGCTGAGCGCGCACATCAGCCGTCCCAGCAACACGCCTCCGAAGGTGCCGAAGGCAAAGGCCACCAGACCCAGCCCGACGATCTTGACGGTATCCCACTGCAGGAAGGCCTCACCGCTGGTCGTGGCGCCCACCGAAGTCGCCAGCAGGATCACGACGATGTACATCAGCGCATTGGAGGCGGTATCGGTCAGCTGTCTGGTCACGCCGCATTCGCGGAACAGGTTGCCCAACATGAGCATGCCGATCAGCGGAGCCGTCGAAGGCAGCAGCAGCGCCACAACGATGGTGATGATGATCGGGAACAGGATCTTTTCCAGTTTGGAGACCGGACGCAGCTGGCCCATCTTGATCTTCCGCTGCTCTTTGGTCGTGAACAGCTTCATGATAGGCGGCTGGATGACAGGCACCAGAGACATGTAGGAATAGGCTGCGACCGCGATGGGGCCCATCAGCGCATACTGGCCGAGCTTGCTGGCCAGGAAGATGGATGTGGGGCCGTCGGCGCCGCCGATGATGGCGATGGCCGCCGCGCCCTTGCCGGAGAAGCCCAGCAGCGCCGCCAGCAGATACGCGATATACACGCCGAACTGAGCCGCCGCCCCGAGCAGGAAACTGATGGGGTTGGCGATCAGCGGGGCAAAGTCGGTCATCGCGCCCACGCCCATGAAGATCAGGCAGGGCAGGACCGCCCATTCGTCGAGTTTATAGAAGTAAAACAGCAGACCGCCGGCATTTTCCTGAACGGTATAGCTGCCGCTTTCCAGCAGACCGCGCAGCGCGTTTGCCGCGGCCATGGGATCGCCGTCACGGTCCGCCGCCTGGATGGCGGCGGCTTCGGCGCCGCTGTTGTTCAGGATCGCCTTTTTCCCGTCCTCGGACAGTTCGAGAGCGGACGCGTTGAACGCCGCCAGAAGGTCGTCGCCTTCGAATTCGACGGTGGCTACCACCTGCCCCTGCGCGTTCATGTAATTGACCGTGGGCGCGGCAATGATGCCGGGGTAAATATTGACCAGAAGCATACCGAAGGCAATGGGCGTCAGCAGCAGCGGTTCAAAATTCTTCGCGATGGCCAGAAACAGGAAGAAGCACGCCACGAGGATCATGACGTAGTTTTTCCAGGTCAGCGAAGTGAACGCCGTCTGACGGAGCAGATTGCCCAGTGTATCCAAAAATCCGCCTGCTAAAACCATGATATTCTGCCTCCCGGACCGTCTTTCAGCTCAGGGTCACGATCAGGTCGCCGACTTCCACGGAATCGCCTTCCTTGACGTTGACGGAAGCGATCACGCCGTCCTGCGGGGCCACGACCGGGATCTCCATCTTCATGGATTCCAGAACGACCAGGTCGTCGCCGGCGGAAACACGGCTGCCGGGAGCAGCGATGATCTTCCAGATCTTGCCGATGACCGGCGCGGTGACTTCCACACCGCCGGCAGAGACGGGCGCGGCAGGAGCCGCCGTTGCGGCCGGCGCGGCAGGGGCTGCCGCCGCAGTCGCAGCATCTTCCACGGTTACATCATACGTGATTCCGTTCACGGTGATCTTGTAATTGCTCATGTTTTTTTCCTCCGCTTCGTTGTTGGTTCTGAGCTTACTTGCTTCTTTGGATGGATGTTACGACGGCATTCGGCCCGCAGGTCTCCGCAACGATCGCCAGGATGGCGGCGACTACGGCCGGATCCTCTCCGCCCATGGCTCCGGCCGCCGGCGCGGCAGCCTTCACAGGGGGTTTAGCCGCAGGCTTCGCGGCAGACTGATCCAGTTTTGCCAGATACTTGAACAGGGAGATGATACCGCTGAGGAAGGCCAGTGTGAAAAAGACCACCAGCAGCCCGATCAGGGTATTGCCGAGGACCTCCGTGATGGACACATCTGATGCAGCTAAGAGAAAATTCATGCTTTGCATCCTCGCTTAGGTGAATTTGGCGCTTTTTACGCCGTATACATTATATAGGGAAGCCTCCTGCTTTGCAAGCACAAATTGGGCCTCGGGCTCCTCTTTTTTTCGCTTTCAAAAACACTTTTTTCCGGCCATGCCTTGCCTTTTTCCGGGGAGTGTATTACAATAAACGTGCTGTTTTTACCGCAAGGTCACTCTGGGGCAGGACCGCCCGCGGCTTTCGGAAAAAACGATTCAGGCACCGAAGGAGCACTGTATGGTTGGGAACTATCCCGTGATCACGCTGTGTGGGAGCACGCGCTTCCGCTCTGCGTACGAAGAGGCCTTAAAGCGCCTCACGCTGGAGGGCAATATCGTGATCTCCGCCGGCGTGTTCGGCCACTCGGGCGACAGCGAAGTCTGGGGCAGCGGCGGCGAAAACGACCCGTCCGCCGTCAAGGAGATGCTCGACGACATGCACCTCCGCAAGATCGACATGGCGGACATCGTATATATACTGAACGTCGGCGGTTATACAGGCGAAAGCACCCGCGCCGAGATCGCCTACGCGCAGGCGGCCGGCAAGGAGATCCGCTATCTGGAGGAGGATCCCCGCCTGATTTGCCCCGTGTGCGGCCGGTTCTATTTCAGCGAACCGCGTTCGTATGAGATCTGCCCGGTCTGCGGCTGGGAGGACGACTGGGTGCAGAAACGCCACCCGGATCTGCGCGGCGGCGCCAATAAGGAAAGCCTGAACGAGGCCAAAGCCGCCTGGAACAGAAAGGAGGAGTCACTGTGAGCGCTCAGAACAAACCATCATCGGCCGATAAAAAGGCACTGATCCGCAATATCATCATCGGCGTGCTGATCGTCGCCGTGATCATCCTGGTCGCAACCGGCAAACTGGATCTGAACTCGCTGATTGGCGGGCTGCTGCAGAACCAGCCCCAGTCCACCCAGAGCGCATCGGAAAGCAACGCGGCCTACGTCACGTACAAGTTCCGCAACAAGACCCTGCTGGACCAGCACTACGATAAGCACGGCAAGGACATGGGCTTCAAAAGCGCGGCCGACTATGAAAAAGCCGCCTGTGACGTGATCAACAATCCCGCAGCCCTCCACAAGATCGAAAAAGAAGACGGCGACTACGTCTACTACGTGCAGGCGACCAATGAATTCGTCATCCTTTCCACAGACGGCTACATCCGCACCTATTTCCTGCCAGACGCCGGTCTGGCTTACTACGAACGGCAGTGACTCTCCCGCTTCGTCCCGCATCTGGCCGTGATCTTCATCAAAAAAGGGCCTGTGAAATAATGAGAAATCATTTTTCGCAGGCCCTTTTTCTATGTTCAAACCGCTGTCAGCAGAAGACTACCGCCGTCAAGGGCGCATAATCCCCCTTACCCCATAGATTCCTCTTTTCAAGACTCTATACGGCAGCCGCGATTCGGTTTTTCTTGTTGTGATACTTGTAAAGGTTATAGCCGATAGAAA
>JAGDDE010000043.1 GCA_017958185.1 Lachnospiraceae bacterium
CGGCGACGACTTCGACCAGAGGATAATCGACTGGCTCGCTAACGAGTTCAAGAAGAACGAGGGCATCGACCTTCGCGGCGACAAGATGGCCATGCAGAGACTGAAGGAAGCTGCCGAGAAGGCGAAGAAGGAGCTTTCCACTGCGACCACGACCAATATCAACCTGCCGTTCATCACCGCGACGAGCGAAGGTCCGAAGCATCTGGATCTGAACCTCTCCCGCGCGAAGTTCGACGAGCTGACCCGCGATCTGGTCGAAAAGACCGCGGTCCCGGTGCAGAATGCGCTGCGTGACGCCGGCCTGACCGCGAACGACATCAGCAAGGTCCTTCTGGTCGGCGGTTCCACCCGTATCCCGGCCGTGCAGGAAAAAGTCCGTCAGCTGACCGGTAAGGAGCCCAACAAGTCCCTGAACCCCGATGAATGCGTGGCGCTGGGCGCCTCCATCCAGGGCGGCAAACTGGCCGGCGATACCGGTGCGGGTGAGATCCTGCTGCTGGACGTCACGCCGCTGTCCCTGAGCATCGAAACGATGGGCGGCATCGCGACGCGCCTGATCGAAAGAAATACCACCATCCCGACCAAGAAGAGCCAGATCTTCTCGACGGCCGCGGATAACCAGACCGCCGTGGATATCCACGTGCTGCAGGGCGAGCGCCAGTTCGCCCGCGACAATAAGAGCATCGGCCAGTTCCGTCTGGACGGCATCCTGCCGGCCCGTCGCGGTGTGCCGCAGATCGAGGTCACTTTCGATATCGACGCGAACGGCATCGTGAACGTCTCCGCCAAGGATCTGGGCACCGGCAAGGAACAGCACATCTCCATCACCGCCAGCTCCAATATGTCCGACAGCGAGATCGAAAAGGCCGTCAAGGAAGCAGCCGCGTTCGAAGCCGCCGACAAGAAGCGCAAGGAAGGCATCGATGCCCGCAATGACGCGGATTCGCTGGTGTTCCAGACCCGCAAATCACTGGAAGAGGTTGGCGACAAGTTGGATGCCTCGCTGAAGGCCCAGGTGGAAAACGATCTGAACGCGCTGGATAAACTTGTCGAAGAGACCCGCAACAAAGACGAACTGAGCGATTCCGAAGTCCAGTCCCTGAAGGACGGCCGCGACAGACTGCTGAGCAGCGCCCAGAAACTGTTCGAGAAGGTCTACGAGCAGGCCCAGGCCGGACAGAACGCCCAGCAGGGCGGCCCTCAGAACTGGGGCGGCCAGGGCGGCCAGGGCGGTCCCCAGAACTGGGGCGGCCAGCCGGAAAACGGCAAGTCCAGCGATGATGACGTGATCGACGCGGATTTCAAGGAAGTCTGAACGGTCCCGGACGAGTACAGGAAGTAAGGAACATCCGGGAGCGGGCGCGGCTCGTGGAGGGTCGCGCCCGCTCCCGGATCGATCCATGTAAAGGGAAGTAGTCTATGGCTGACACAAAACGTGATTATTATGAGATCCTGGGGATCTCCCGCGACGCCGATGAAGCGGCCATCAAGAAGGCATACCGCGAGATGGCCAAGAAGTACCATCCGGACATGCATCCCGGCGACAAGGACGCAGAAGCTAAATTCAAGGAGGCGTCGGAAGCCTACGCCGTGCTGATCGATCCCGAAAAGCGCCGCCAGTATGATCAGTTCGGTCACGCGGCTTTCGACGGCAGCGCGGGCGCGGGCGGTTTTGATTTTAACAGCGCCGATATGGGTGACATCTTCGGCGATATCTTCGGCGACCTGTTCGGAGGTTTCGGGTTCGGCGGCTTCGGACAGAGCAGCCGCAGCAGCGCTACGGCTCCCCGCAAGGGGCGTTCTCTGCAGACCGGCGTACGCATCAGTTTCATGGAGGCCATCCGTGGCACCGAGAAGGAACTGGAGCTGAATCTCCAGGATACCTGCGAGGAATGCGGCGGCAGCGGCGCCAGACGGGGCACCAGTCCGGTGACCTGTTCGCGCTGCGGCGGCAGCGGCCAGATCCTGACGACGCAGCAGACCATGTTCGGAACCATGCAGAGCCGCAGAGCCTGCCCGGACTGCGGCGGGCGCGGGAAGATCATCAAAGACAAGTGCAGCCGCTGCGGGGGCACGGGCTTTGTGCGCAAGCATACAACGGTGTCCGTGAGCATCCCTGCCGGCATCGACAACGGGCAGACGATACGCCTGCGCGGCAAGGGCGAACCGGGGGAGAACGGCGGCGAACGCGGCGACATCCTGGTCGAGGTGCGCGTCGGCACCCATCCGGAGTTTGACCGTCAGGATACCGACATCTACAGCGGCGTGACGCTTTCCTTCGCACAGGCCGCGCTGGGCGATACCATCCGCATCAACACTGTGGACGGCGAAGTCGAATACGACGTGAAGCCCGGCACCCAGAGCGGGACACGTATCCGGCTGCGGCAGAAGGGCGTGCCCCTCCTCCGGAATCCGGAAAGCCGCGGGGATCACTATGTGACGTTCACGGTCGCTGTGCCCGAGCATCTGACCCGGGAACAGAAGGAAGCCCTTCAGAAGTACGATGAAGCGCTGGGGGGCACCCTGAACGGGTACTCGAAGAAGAAAAAAGGCCTGTTCAAATAAAGAAAGACGGGAGCTCTTGCCGAATGAAATGGAAGCAGTATACCCTGGAAACGACGACGGCCGCAGCGGAAGCGCTGAGCGCGCTGCTCTGGGATGCTGGGATCGAAGGGGTGCAGATCGAAGACGCCGTGCCGCTGACGGCGGAGGAGATCCGCGAGATGTTCATAGATATCCCGCCGGAGATGCCGCCGGACGACGGCAGCGCGCGGGTGAGTTTCTATCTGGAAGAGGATGCGGAGGCGGAAAAGATCCTGCCTTCGCTTTCGGCGTCTCTGAAAGCATTTCGCCACAGTTTCGAGGCGGAGATGGGCCCGGGCGCGGCCGGCACTCTGACGGTCTGCTCCGGAGAGACGGAAGATAAAGACTGGATCAACAACTGGAAGAAATACTTCCGCAGTTTCTCTGTGGGCGGTCTGACGATCCTGCCCGCCTGGGAGGCGGCGGAGAAGGGGCTCGGCCCGGCGCCGGGGCGCATCATCATGGATCCGGGCTCGGCCTTCGGCAGCGGGACCCACGAGACGACGCGGCTCTGCCTTTCGGCCATGCAGCGGTATCTGCGGCCGGGCATGCGCGTGCTGGACGTGGGGACCGGCAGCGGGATCCTCTCGCTGGGCGCGCTGCGTCTGGGTGCTTCCTTTGCGCTCGGTACGGAACTGGATCCGGCAGCGGTCATCACGGCCGAAGAAAACCGAAAGCGCAACGGCTTTGACCCTTCGCAGTTTTCCGTCGTGCCGGGCAATGTGATCGATGATCCGGGCGTGCAGGCGACGGTGGGAGAGGCCGCGTACGATTTTGCCGTGGCCAATATTTTCGCGCCGGTCATCATTCTGCTGAGCCGGGAGATCGGCCGGCACCTGCGGCCCGGGACGGTCCTGGTGACGAGCGGGATCCTGGAAAAACAGGTCGGTCAGGTAGAGGAGGCCTTCCGGGGAAACCCGGAGTGGGAACTGCTCGGGACCGACCGGGACGGCGAATGGTGCGCCGTGATCGTACGGAAGAGGTGAGCCATGTATCATTTCTTTGCTCCCGAAGCCGCGTCGGAAGACGGGATCCTGATCCTGAGCGGTGAGAATGCCCATCATATCGGCCGCGTGCTGCGGCTGGCCGTGGGAGAAAGGGTCGTCGTGAGCGACGGGCAGGACTGCGACCGCTACTGCGAGATCGCCGGATACCGCGGACGGGACGTGGTACTGAGAGTGCTCCCGGAAAGCGTGCCTGAAGCGGAGCTCCCGGTGCGCATCCGGCTCTTTCAGGGAGTGCCCAAAAGTGATAAAATGGAATGGATCGTGCAGAAAGCCGTGGAACTGGGGGCCGCCGGCATCGTACCGGTACAGATGAAGCGCTGCGTGGTCAAACTGGATGAAAAGCAAAAAAAGGCCCGCCGGGAGCGGTGGCAGAAACTGGCCGAAAGCGCGGCCAAACAGTCCGGACGGCGGGTGCTGCCGGCCGTAGGCCCGGTGATGACGTTCCGGGAAGCGGCAGCGGAGGCTGCCTCGGCCGACCGGATCCTCGTTCCGTACGAGAGCGCGGACGATATGGAAAAAACGCGGCAGCTTCTGGGGTCGCTCCGGCCCGGCATGAGCGTCGCGGTCTTTATCGGCCCGGAGGGGGGCTT
This sequence comes from Lachnospiraceae bacterium, assembly GCA_017958185.1. GTDB lineage: Bacteria > Bacillota > Clostridia > Lachnospirales > Lachnospiraceae > UBA6987. The sequence continues at coordinate 4,181 of JAGDDE010000043.1, forward strand.
TGACCCGGAGGAGATCCGGATCCTGCAGGAAGCAGGCGCTGAGATCATCACGCTGGGGCGGCGCATCCTCCGGACAGAAACGGCCGGCATGGCTTTCCTGGCCATGTGTCTGCTCATGACGGAGCAGTGACCGGGTCCTGACCCGGCAAGAGGAAGAAAAGAAACGGACGGGAAACGCAAATCATGGAGATCTATCTGGACAATTCAGCTACCACGGCGGTCTCACCCGGCGTGCGTGCCGCCATGGTCGAGATGTTGGATGCGGCTTACGGCAATCCCTCCTCGCTGCACCGGATGGGCGCGGAGGCGGAAAAACGCATGCGCCTGGCCGCCAAACAGGTCGCTGCAGCGCTGGGCGTCAGCGAAAAGACCATCGTCTTTACCTCCGGCGGAACGGAGGCCAATAATCTGGCGGTGATCGGCGGCGCGCTGGCCAGGCGGCGGCGCGGGACGCATCTGATCACCACGCAGCTGGAGCATCCTTCCGTTTCCGCGGCCATGGACCGGCTGGAAGAGCAGGGCTTTTCCGTGACGCGGCTCCCGGCGGATGGGGACGGCCTGGTCGACCCGGACGCGCTGTCCGCCGCCCTGCGCGAGGATACGGTGCTCGTGTCCGTGATGGCGGTCAACAACGAGATCGGCTCCCGGCAGCCGCTGGAGGAACTCTGCCGCAGGACCAAAGCCTTTTCTCCGGAGATCCTCTTTCACACGGACGCGGTGCAGGCCTTCGGGAAACTCCCGCTGCGGCCCCGCCGTATGGGGATCGACCTGCTGTCTGCCAGCGGCCACAAGATCCACGGGCCTAAGGGCATCGGCTTTTTGTATGTGGCGGAGGGCGTGCGCCTTATTCCGACCGTCGTAGGCGGCGGCCAGCAGGGCGGACTGCGTTCCGGTACGGAAAACATGCCCGGCATCGCGGGGCTGGGGAAGGCGGCCGAGGAGTGCGCCGCCCGCACCGAGGAAGACAGAAAGGCCCTGTATGCCAGGAAGGAACTGCTGCAGCAGCTGCTCGGCAGCCTGCCGGGCGTACGCGTGAACGGCCCCGGAGAGCGGGAGAAGAGCGCGCCGCACATCGTGAGCGCGACATTCGAGGGCATCCGCAGCGAGGTGATGCTGCATGCGCTGGAAGACCGCGGCATTTATGTTTCCGCCGGTTCGGCCTGTTCCAGCCACAAGCGGGGCATCAGTCCCACGCTGGCGGCCATCGGCCTGAGCCGGGAGGCAGCGGGTTCGACGCTGCGCCTGAGCCTGAGCGAAGACACGACGGAAGAGGAGATCCGGGCAACGGCCCGGACCGTGGCGGATCTGCTGCCGCTGCTGCGCCTCTACCGCAGAAAATAAGAGAGGTCATCCATGGAATTTCGAGCCTTACTGATCAAATATGCCGAGATCGGCATTAAAGGAAAGAACCGCTACCTGTTCGAGGATAAGCTGGTCAGCCAGTGCGCCCGCGCCTTAAAGGATCTGCCGGTCCCTTTCAACGTATATAAAAAGACCGGCCGGATCTACGCGGTCTCTCCGGAGCCTTTCGATGTGGAAGAGGCGGCCGAGGCGCTGCAGCGCGTCTTCGGCGTGGCGGGCATCTGTCCGCTGGTGCAGCTGCCGCTCATGAAGCCGGAAGAACTGGCGGGAGCCGCCGTGGACTATATGCGGGAGATGTACCCGCAGGCCTCCGGCAGCTTCAAGGTCTTCACGACCCGCGCCGACAAGAGCTATCCTCTGGAATCCAACGAGATCAACTGTCTGCTGGGCGAGGCCATCCTGAAAGCCTTCCCGGATCTGCATGTGGACGTGCATCAGCCTCAGATCCGGCTCCACGTAGAGATCCGTTCGGAGATCAACCTGTATTCGCGGGTCCTGCCGGGGCCCGGCGGCATGCCTGTCGGGACCAACGGCAAAGCCATGCTGCTGCTGTCCGGCGGCATCGATTCCCCGGTGGCGGGCTGGATGGTGGCCAAGCGCGGCGTGACGATCGAGGCGGTCTATTTCCATGCTCCGCCCTACACCAGCGAGCGCGCCCGGCAGAAGGTCGTGGACCTGGCCGCGGAGATCGCCCGGTACGCGGGGCCCGTGCGGCTGCACGTCGTGAATTTCACGGCGCCGCAGCTCCATATCTACGAGACCTGCCCGCACGAAGAGCTGACTATCATCATGCGCCGTTATATGATGCGGATCGCCGAGCGTCTCGCGGCGGAAAACGGCTGCCTGGGACTGGTGACCGGCGAATCCATCGGCCAGGTGGCTTCCCAGACCGTACACAGCCTGGCGGTGACCAACGAAGTCTGCCGCCTGCCGGTCTTCCGGCCGCTGATCGCCTTCGACAAGCAGGATATCATCGACCTCTCCAAGAAGATCGGCACGTACGAGACGTCGATCCTGCCGTATGAAGACTGCTGCACCATCTTTGTGGCCAAGCACCCGGTGACCAAGCCGAATGCCGGGATCATCCGCCGCAGCGAGGAGCGCCTGCTCCCGAAAATGGACGAACTGGTGGAGGAAGCCATCCGCACCGCGGAAGTCGTCGTGTGCGGATAAAGGCGCCGGCAAGCGGAGGGCGCGGCCCGGGCCGGGCATCGGAGCACCCTGCGGGAAACACCGGCGGCTCAGACGGAAAAACAGAGGGAGTCTGCCGTGGCAAACTCCCTCTGTGTGTTCTTTTCCGTTTCCGGATGCTTATTCGACCTCGACTTTGAAAGGCGTGAGCGCCTCCAGCACGGCGGGCACTTCTTCGTCGTTGTAGATCACGACTTCAATCGGCCGGGCCAGGTCCAGGCTGAAAATGCCCATGATGGACTTGCCGTCGATCGTGAAACGGCCGGAACGCATATCGATATCGCTGTCAAAACGGGAGACCGTATTGACGAAGTTCTTGACTTTATCGATCGAATTGAGCAGAACAAAAGCAGATTGCATGGGGTGTCCTCCTTTGGAATAATGGGTTGATACCGCTTCGTTTTTGCGCTATATTCAGTATAGCGCGCTTTTGCGAATTGTCAAGGAGCAGTTAAGGCATGGAAGATAAAAGAATTCGGGTCTCTTTTCACAATCTGGGCTGCAAGGTGAACGGGTACGAGACAGAGGCCATGGCCGGCCGACTGGCGGAACTGGGCTATGAGATCGTTCCCTTTGAGGAGCCGGCGGACGTCTGTGTGATCAACACCTGCACCGTCACCAATATCGCCGACCGCAAGAGCCGCCAGATGCTGCACCGGGCCCGCGCGCTGAATCCGGAAGCGCTCATCGTGGCAGCCGGGTGCTACGCACAGGCGGCCGGCGAGGAGCTCCTGAGGGACGAAGCCGTCGATCTGATCATCGGCAACGACCGCAAGAGCTATCTGCCCCGGATCCTGGAGGAAAGCCTGCAGAAGCGGCAGAAGAGCGCGCTGATCACGGATATCGCGCACAGCTCCGACTTTGAGGAAATGACGGTCGGCCGCCCGGAGCACACGAGGGCCTATCTAAAGATCGAGGACGGGTGCAACCAGTTCTGTTCCTACTGCCTGATCCCGTATGTGCGCGGCCGCGTGCGGAGCCTCTCTCCGGAGGCCGCGGTGAAGAAGGCGGAGCGCCTGGCGGAGACCGGCTGCCGGGAGATCGTGCTGACGGGTATCCACGTGAGCTCGTACGGCCTGGATCTGTCCGGGGATGCCGGGCTCCGCGAAAACTACGGCCGGCCGCTGCTGGAGCTTTTACGGCAGCTGGAGCGGATCCCCGCCCTGGAGCGCATCCGCCTCAGTTCCCTGGAGCCGCGCATCATGTCGGAACGCTTCACGGAGGAACTGGCCGGGGTGCAAAAGCTTTGTCCGCATTTCCATCTGTCTCTGCAGAGCGGTTGCGACAGCGTCCTTCGGCGTATGAACCGTAAATACACGGCTGCGCAGTACCGCGAGAGCCTCAAACGCCTGCGCCGCGTTTTTGACCGTCCGGCGCTGACGACGGACGTGATCGTCGGGTTCCCGGGAGAGACGGAAGAGGAATTCGAAGAGACCGTCCGTTTTCTGACAGAGATCGAACTGTACGAGACACATATTTTCCGCTATTCCCGCCGCCGCGGGACTGTCGCCGACCGGATGCCCGGCCAGGTGCCGGAACCGGTGAAAGCGGCGCGCAGCCAGGTGCTGGCCGCGCTGAACGAAACGAACCGGCGGCGTTATGAAGCGCAGTTTTTGGGAGAGATGCGGGAGATCCTGCCGGAGACCGTGCGTATGGCCCCGGAGGGCCCCGTCTGGACGGGCCACACCCGTGAGTATCTGAAGCTCCGGGTCCTGCTGCCTCAGGGGCAGGAAGGCGTCCCCGTTATGGTCCCGGTCACCCCGGAAACGCTCTGCGCCCGGAAAGGAGAAGAATCATGAGTATCGCCGAGAATCTGCAACAGATCCGCGGGCGGGCAGAGGCCGCCTGCCTCCGGGCCGGCCGGGATCCCCGGGAGGTGACGCTGATCGCCGTCAGCAAAACAAATCCGGCTTCGGCGGTGTGCGAAGCCGCTGCGGCCGGACAGACCGACTTCGGGGAAAACAAGGCGCAGGAGATGTGCGCCAAACAGGAGGAGTGCCCGAAAGGGCTCCGCTGGCACTTCATCGGCAATCTGCAGCGCAATAAAGTGAAATACGTCGTGGGCCGGAGCGTGCTGATCCATTCGGTGAATTCGCCCCAGCTGGCCCGCGAGATCGAGCGTGTCAGCGCCGCGCGCGGCCTGATTTCGGACGTTCTGCTGGAGATCAACATCGCGGACGAAGCATCCAAACACGGGACCGGCGAGACATCCGCCGAGGAGCTCCTGCGCGCTGCGGCGGCTCTGCCCCACCTGCGCGTGCGGGGGCTGATGGCGGTCCCGCCGCCGGCAGACACCCCGGAGGAGAACCGACCCTACTTCCGAAAAATGCGGCAGCTTCAGGAAAAACTGAAGGCTCTCGGCCTGCCAGGCGTGCAGCTTTCGGAGCTTTCCATGGGTATGACCGGCGACTTTGAGACGGCCATCGAAGAGTGATCCACGATGATCCGCATCGGGACGGCCGTCTTCGGCAGACGCCTCTATCATCTGCCGGAAGAAGATCGCTGACGGATCCCGGGCAAGATTCTTAACGATCGGCCGCTTCCTCCGAAACTAAATAAAAAATAATGTCCTTGCACTTTCAATTCTTTTGTGGTAGAGTGTTTTCAGCAAAAGATGAGAGGGAGAGTCTCATGGATGAAAATGACAAGAAAATCGTGAATCTGCTTCAGGACAACGCCCGCTGCTCGCTCAAGCAGCTCTCCGAGCAGGTGTTCCTATCCTCCCCGGCTGTAGCGGCACGCATCGAAAAACTGGAGCGCGAGGGTCTGATCACCGGCTATCATGCCAGTACGGATCCCGAAAAAATGGGGTATCATATCACGGCCTATATCGATGTGGAAATGCCCCCTAAAAACAAACAGCCTTTCGTGGAGTACATCCGGGAGGTGCCGAACGTCCTTTCCTGCGATTTCGTGACAGGGCATTTTACCATGCTGGTGAAGGCCGCGTTCATGACGACGAACGAGCTGGATGCCTTTATCGAGGATCTGCAGCGTTTCGGCTCCACCGAGACGCACATCGTTTTTTCCACGCCTATCCCTGCCCGCGGCATCCGCCTGCCCGTCCGGGAAAAGACGCCTGCCGTGCCGGAAGGCTGAGCACCGCCCGCCCGCCGAAAGGGGAAGCGGCGCTGCCGGCTCCCCGAGCGCTTTTCCGGGACCGAGACCTGCCTGCGGGCGGGTCTTTTTCTTTTGCGCTTTTCCGCGCGGGACGCTTGCAAGTGTCTCCAAAGAGTGCTACAATCCGTTCCTTGTGGGGGAGTCGTTCCTCCGCAAAGAAAGAAGGTCTTTATCATGTCTGAACTGCTTGCCATTGCCGTTTCGCTGGGCGCCGGCCTGCTGCTGACCCGGGCGCTGAAACCGCTCAAACTGCCCGACGTCACGGCATATCTGATCGCCGGCCTGCTGCTCGGACCCATTCTGCTGGGCCGTTTCGGCATCACCGGTCTGGGTTTCCATTCCTTCGAGGAACTGGATGCGCTCGGCTTCATCTCGGACGTCGCGCTCGGATTCATCGCCTTTTCCATCGGTTCGGAGTTTTCGCTCAGCTCTCTCCGCCGGCTGGGGAAGCAGGCAGTGATCATCGGCGTGGTCCAGGCGGTCCTGGCCACGCTGCTGGTCGACGTAGCGCTGCTGCTGTTCCATTTCCTGTTCCCGGACATCCTGTCCGTTCCGGCAGCCATCACCCTCGGCGCCATCGCCTCGGCCACGGCGCCGGCCGCGACCCTCATGGTCGTGCGCCAGTACAAGGCCAAAGGCGAGGTCACGAGCCTCCTGCTCCCCATCGTCGCCCTGGACGATGCGGTCGGCCTGATCCTGTTCGCGGTCTCGTTCGGGATCGCCCGCGCCATGATCAGCGGCACGCCCGATCTGTTCTCTGTCCTGGTCAATCCGCTCCTGGAGATCGTGCTGTCGCTGCTGCTGGGCGCGCTCGCCGGCCTGTGCCTGACACAGCTGGAAAAACTGTTCCACTCCAATACCAACCGTCTGTCCATGACGATCACGTTCATCCTGCTCACGGTCGCGCTGTCCATGCTGCGCTTTGAGATCGGCCCGGTGACGGTCGGCTTTTCCCCGCTGCTGGTGTGCATGATGCTGGGCACGCTCTTCGTGAACATCTGTCCGCTCTCGGACGAGATCATGGAGCGGGCCAATAAGTGGTCTTCGCCGCTGATGGTCCTGTTTTTTGTCGTGAGCGGCGCCGATCTGGATCTTTCGGTCTTCGGCAACGGCCTGATCGTGGTGATCGGCGTAGTCTACATCCTGGTGCGCTGCGCGGGCAAGTATTTCGGCGCCAGCCTTTCGGCCCGTGCGCTGCGCTGCAGTCCCAACGTGGTCCGGTATCTGGGCATCACGCTGTTCCCGCAGGCCGGCGTGGCGCTGGGCATGTGTGTGACGGCGCAGCAGCTGCCGGGTGACGGGCCGCTCATCCGCAGCATCGTACTGTTTGCGGTGCTGGTCTATGAGATCGCCGGCCCGCTGCTGACCAAGTGGGCCCTGACCCGATCGGGCGATATCGCCCCTCAGCCGGAGGAAGTGCGCAACCGCCGCGAAGCCAAACTGAAGGCGGCCCGGGAAAAGCAGATATCCGGAGCGCAGACCGCCCGGAAAAACTGAAGAACTCCGGCGGCAAAACGCTTGACAAATACCCCTGGAAGGTATACCATGAAAGTGGATACCGGCCGGGGGTATACTGTTTCCGGCCGCTCCCTTTCAGAACACTTTCCGGAGGATCACTGTCATGACTATGACCGGGGAAGAAAACACCGCCGTCTGTCCGGCCTGCAGCGGCCGCATCAAAGAGCGGAGCGAAAAAGAATACAAAGATCTCATGAACCGGCTGAAACGGATCGAGGGACAGGTGCGCGGCCTGCAGAAGATGCTGGAAGAGAACGCCTACTGTCCGGATATCCTGGTCCAGGTCTCAGCCGTGAACAGCGCGCTGAGCAGTTTCGGCAAAGTGCTGCTGGCGGAGCATTTCCGCAGCTGCGTGACGGAAGATATCCGCAACGGCCATGAAGAGGCCGTGGACGAGATGGTCGCTCTGCTGCAGAAACTCATGCGCTGAGCCGGAAGGAGGAACGATGGACCAGTATCAGGTGACAGGCATGAGCTGCGCTGCCTGCAGCGCCCGGGTGGAAAAGGCGGTCTCAGCCGTTCCGGGCGTCACGGGCTGTACGGTCAGCCTTCTGACGAATTCGATGAGCGTGGAAGGGAGCGCACCGGCCTTCGAGGTCATCCGCGCCGTGGAATCGGCCGGGTACGGCGCTTCGCTGCGGGGCGGGCCTTCCGCCGCAGGCGCGCCGGCCGCCGGGGAAGATCTCTTAAAGGATACGGAATCGCCACGTCTCGTGCGGCGTCTGGCCGCTTCGGTCCTGATCCTGCTGGCGCTCATGTATCTGTCCATGGGCCATATGATGTGGGGCTGGCCGGTGCCGGGCCCCTTTGAAAACCACGTGGTCCTGGGTTTGACCGAATTGCTGCTGGCGGCGGCGGTCATGCTCATCAACGCACGTTTCTTTACCGGCGGCGTTCGGGCGCTCCTGCAGCGCTCGCCGGATATGGATACGCTGGTCGCCCTGGGTTCGGGGGCCGCCTTCGTCTATTCCGTCGCCGGCCTGTTCCAGATGATCCTGGCGCAGGGGCAGGGCAGCCATGCGGAAGTCATGCGCCTGGCGGACGATCTGTATTTTGAGTCGGCGGCCATGATCCCCGCCCTTATCACCGTGGGCAAGCTGCTGGAGTCGGTCTCCAAGGGCCGTACGACCGATGCGCTGCGTTCGCTGATGCGGCTGCGGCCGAAGACCGCCGTGCTGCTGCGGGAGGGACAGGAAGTCACGGTCCCGATCGAAGAACTGAAGACGGGCGATCGCTTTGCCGTGCGTCCCGGGGAGCACTTCCCCACGGACGGAGTGATCGAGGAAGGCCGCTGCGCGGCCGATGAATCGGCGCTCACGGGCGAGAGCATCCCGGTCGACAAAGCGCCGGGCGACCCGGTCTCCGCCGCGACGGTCAACACCTCCGGCTATGTGATCTGCCGGGCCACACGGGTGGGAGAAGATACGACCCTGTCCGGGATCATCCGGATGGTCTCCGATGCCGCCGCCACTAAAGCGCCGCTGGCCCGGATCGCCGACCGGGTCTCTGCCGTGTTCGTTCCGGCCGTGATCGTGCTGGGCGTTCTCACGGTGGCCGGCTGGCTGCTCGCAGGGCGGGAGATCGGCTTTGCCATGGGCCGGGGCATCTCCGTGCTGGTCATCAGCTGTCCCTGCGCTCTGGGCCTGGCTACGCCGGTAGCCGTGATGGTCGCCCATGGAGTCGGCGCCAAAAACGGGATCCTCTTCAAAACGGCCGCCGCGCTGGAGAACATCGGGCGCACGCAGATCATGGTCCTGGACAAAACGGGCACCGTGACCGCAGGGCAGCCGGCGGTCACGCAGATCCTGCCGGCCCCGGGCGTTTCCGAAAAGGAACTGCTGGAAAAAGCCGCCGCACTGGAGCAGTTCAGCGAGCATCCGCTGGCACGCGCCGTGACGGGGCGGGCGCAGGAGGAAGCCCTGACGCTGCCCGTTGCCCGGGATCTGACCGTGCTGCCGGGCCGCGGACTGACCGCGTCGGTGAACGGGGCCCGGCTCTTCGGCGGCAGTGCCGCCTATATCGGCAGTTTCTGCGCGATCCCCGCCGGACTGTCTGGACGCTGCGGGGAACTGGCGCAGCAGGGTCAGACGCCGCTGTATTTTGCGGAAGAGGACCGTCTGCTGGGCGCTGTCGCCGTTGCGGACGTGATCCGGGAGGATTCGACGGAGGCCGTGGCCCGGCTGAAAGGCCTGGGCGTGCGCACCGTCCTGCTGACCGGCGACCAGGAGGGAACGGCGGCAGCCGTCGCGCATCAGGCCGGGATCTCCCGGGTGCGCGCCGGAGTGCTCCCGGACGGAAAGGCGGCGGAGATCGCCCGCCAGAAGCAGTACGGCAAAGTGACCATGGTCGGAGACGGGATCAACGACGCGCCGGCCCTGACGGCGGCGGATCTGGGCATGGCGATCGGCGCCGGCACCGACGTGGCGCTGGATGCGGCGGATATCGTCCTGGTCAAGAGCAGCCTGAAAGATGCCGCCGCTGCCGTACGGCTGGGCCGGGCGGCCATCCGGAATATTTACGAGAATCTGTTCTGGGCCTTTTTCTATAACGCGGCCTGCATCCCGCTGGCCATGGGCCTGTGGGGGATCGCGCTGAAACCGATGTATGCCGCAGCCGCCATGAGCCTTTCCAGTCTCTGCGTCTGCCTGAACGCGCTCCGGCTGAACCGGCTGGATATCTACGACGCTTCCGGGGACCGCCCGCTGAGAAAGCCGGCGCTGCCGGACGGAGAAGAAGAAGAAGACCGCGCGGAAACGCCCGGGAAGGACCCGGGCTCCGGGCCCCCCGGCCCAGGAGCCGGCGAAAGACCTGCACAGGAAGAGACCGCCCCGGACGGAGGCGGAGAGAAGGAGGGATCTGTCATGATCAAAACGATGACGATCGAAGGAATGATGTGCCCGCACTGCGAGGCCCGCGTCAAAAAGGCGCTGGAAGCGGTCCCGGGCGTGGAGAACGCGCAGGTCAGCCATACTGCCGGCACGGCCGTCGTGACGCTTTCGGCCCCGGTAGACGATGCCGTCCTTGCCAGGGCCGTGCAAGATCAGGAATACACGGTCCGGGCGATCGGCTGAGAAACCGGACGCGGTTTAGGAATATTTCCTTGCATTCCGGCCCGGGATAGAGTATAATACTTCGGTACTGTAGGCAGTTATGCTGTCTCATCCTCCCGGGAGGAACTGCAGTCATGGAGGTGTTTCCGCAATGAACAAACAGACCAACGGAATCTTTTTAGCGGTACTGCTCGTGCTGGTCATGGTCCTGTGCTCAGCCTGTACCGAGCCCGTGATCATAAATACCGACCCCGCCCGGCAGACAGTCCCTTCCGGCGAGTCGATGATCGCTCAGCCGACCGAGACGCAGGTCCAGCCCACCCAGCCGGCGGGGCCGACCATCCCGTACGTGCCGCAGTCGCCGACTTCTTCACAGCCGGCGCCCACACAGACGCAGCCGTCTCCTTCGCAGAGTTCGGCCGTGCCGTCTTCTTCGGCCGTGCCTTCCTCCGCCGAGCCGTCCACCGCGGAATCGACCGTGGCCCCTTCCACGGAACCCACGGAACCGACCCAGCCCTCCACAGCGGAGCCGGACAGCTTCATCGAATTCGAACCCACGCAGACCAGCATCTTCATCCGCCGCGACGGCAGCATCAAGAGCGCGGAAGTGACGTCTTTTGACAACAGCGGTTTTGCCCAGCCGCGCTACACGGAAGCCGGTCTGAAGGAAATGGTCGAAGGCTGGATCCGCGCGTTCAACGTGAGCCAGGGCCGCGAGGCCGTCAAGATGGAATCCGTCACCGTGGCGGATGCCAAAGCCACACTGATCCTGTCCTACGACAACGCCGACAGCTTCATGGCCTTCCAGGGGACGGAGTTCGGACTCAAGTCGCTGCGCGTGATGACCATCGCCCAGGCCAAGGAAGAGGAACTGGCCATTTCCGGTGTGATGGATGTGAACGGCGTGACGGTTCTGGCCACCAAAGCCTTTGAAAACAACCTGAACAATCTGGCGGAGATCCGCGGCAGCGTGCTCGTGATCTTTGAAGACAAGATCCGCTTCTGCACCGACACCCTGATCCCGGCCAATGAATATACCATCCGCATCAACAGCGATCGGCCGGTATATGTGATCTTCAAATAAGCATCCGTCCCGCCCGGTGCGGGCAATACCGCGGGCTACCGCAGAAAAGAGGCACTGAAAGCATGGAAAAAACAATGGACAAGATCGTCGCCCTGTGTAAAAACCGCGGCTTCATCTTCCCCGGCTCCGAGATCTACGGCGGACTTTCCAATACCTGGGACTACGGTCCTTTGGGCGTGGAACTGAAAAACAACATCAAGCAGGCCTGGTGGCAGAAATTCGTACGCGAAAACCGCTACAACGTCGGCCTCGATGCCGCGATCCTCATGAATCCCCAGACCTGGGTGGCCAGCGGCCATCTGGCCGGGTTTTCGGATCCGCTGATGGACTGCCGCGAATGCCATGAACGTTTCCGTGCAGACAAGCTGATCGAAGACTACTGCGGCGAAAAGGGCCTGACCCTGCCCAAGCCCATCGACGCCTTCACGCAGGACGAGATGAAGGCTTTCGTGGAAGAGCATCAGATCCCCTGCCCCACCTGCGGCAAGCACAACTTTACCGATATCCGCCAGTTCAACCTGATGTTCAAGACCTTCCAGGGCGTCACGGAAAACAGCAAGAACACGCTGTATCTGCGGCCGGAGACCGCGCAGGGCATCTTCACGAACTTCGTGAGCGTGCAGCGTACGACCCGCCGCAAACTGCCCTTCGGCATCGGCCAGATCGGCAAGTCCTTCCGCAACGAGATCACGCCCGGCAACTTTATTTTCCGTGTGCGTGAATTCGAACAGATGGAACTCGAGTTCTTCTGCAAGCCCGGCACCGATCTGGAGTGGTTCGATTACTGGCGCAGCTTCTGCCATGACTGGCTGATCTCCATCGGCTTGAAGGAAGAGGACATCCGCCTGCGCGACCACGATCCGGAAGAGCTGGTATTCTACTCCAAGGCCACTACCGACTTCGAGTACCTGTTCCCCTTCGGCTGGGGAGAACTCTGGGGCGTGGCCGACCGCACGGATTACGACCTGACCCAGCATCAGAACACCTCCGGGCAGGATCTCAGCTACTTCGATCCGGATACGAACGAACGCTACATCCCTTACGTGATCGAGCCTTCGCTGGGCGTGGAACGCAGCGTGCTGGCAGTCCTCTGCGGCGCCTATGACGAAGAAGTCCTGGATGCCGAACGGGGCGATGTCCGTACGGTGCTGCACTTCCACCCGGCCATCGCGCCGGTGAAGATCGCCGTACTGCCGCTCTCCAAAAAACTGAGCGCGCCGGCGGAAGCAATCTATCTGGAGCTCTGCAAAAAATACAACTGCGATTTTGATGTGACCGGCAATATCGGCAAGCGCTACCGCCGCGAAGACGAGATCGGAACGCCGTACTGCGTGACGGTCGATTTCGATACCGAGACGGACGGCTGCGTGACCATCCGGGAACGCGATACGATGGCGCAGGTCCGCGTGCCCATCGCCGGGCTGGATGCCTGGTTTGCCGACAAGTTCGTTTTATGATGATCCGCCGGGCCCGGCCCGGCCGGTGCCGCAGAGGCGGCAGGAGGTCTCATGCAGATCTATAACACCATGACCCGCGTGAAAGAAGAGTTCGTGCCCATCGAGCCCGGGAAAGTACGCATGTACGTCTGCGGCCCGACGGTCTACGACTACATCCATATCGGCAACGCCCGCCCGATGATCTTTTTCGATACGGTCCGGCGCTACCTGGAATACAAGGGCTACGACGTGAACTATGTCTCCAACTTTACCGACGTTGACGACAAGATCATCAAACGGGCTCTGCAGGAGGGCGTGGATGCCTCGGTCATCTCGGAACGCTTCATCGCCGAATGCAAAAAAGACATGGAGGCCATGGGCGTACGTCCCGCGACCATCCACCCCAAGGCCACGGAAGAGATCGGCGGCATGATCGACATGATCGCCGACCTGATCGAAAAAGGCTTTGCCTATGAGGTGAACGGGACGGTCTACTACCGCGTGCGCACGTTCTCCCGCTACGGCAGTCTGTCCGGCAAAAACCTGGACGATCTGCGCAGCGGCAGCCGTTCCCTGCTCGTGACTGGGGAAGAAGAGAAGGAAGACCCGATGGATTTCGTCCTCTGGAAGCCCAAAAAGGAAGGAGAGCCTTCCTGGGAGTCTCCCTGGGGGCAGGGCCGTCCAGGCTGGCACATCGAGTGTTCGGTCATGTCGCGGCGCTACCTGGGCGAGGAGATCGATATCCACGGGGGCGGGGAAGATCTGATCTTCCCGCATCACGAGAACGAGATCGCGCAGAGCGAGGCGGAGAGCGGCCACATCTTTACCCACTACTGGATGCACAACGCCTTCCTGAATATCGACAATAAGAAGATGTCCAAATCCCTGAACAACTTCTTTACCGTGCGCGAGATCTCGGAGCGCTACGACCTGACCGTGCTCCGTCTGTTCATGCTGAGCGCTCATTACCGCAGCCCGCTGAATTTCAGCGCCGAACTGATGGAATCCGCCAAGAGTTCCCTGGAGCGGATCCGCACGGCCGTCGAGCGGCTGGAGGACGCCAGGGGCCGCGGCAGGAAGCGTCCGCTTTCGGCCACCGCCAGAAAGGCGGCCGATGCCTTTACCAGAAAGTTCGAAGCCGCCATGGAGGATGACTTCAATACGGCGGACGCGCTGGCCGCCCTGTTCGAACTGGTGCGCTACACCAATCAGCTGGTGCCGAAAAACCGTTCCGAAGAGGAATTGGAGTATCTGCGCGGCAAACTGGCCGACATGACGGGCATCCTGGGCCTGCGCCCGGCCGAGAAAGCCGATCTGGATGCGCAGATCGAAGCGCTGATCGAAGAGCGCACCCAGGCCCGCAAGGCGAAAAACTGGGCCCGCGCCGACGAGATCCGCAGCTATCTGGCTTCGCAGGGCATCCTGCTGGAGGATACCAAAGAAGGAGTCAAATGGAAGAGAGCATAAGAAATGCCTTCGAAACGGAAAAGCCGAATCCTGATACGATGCCGGTGCTGACGCTGGCGTTTATCGGCGATTCGGCTTTTGAACTCATCGTCCGGACCGCCTTCGCGGAGCAGAAGAAGGACAAAGGGCATGCGCTGAGCATGCGCGTGCAGAAGCTTTCCTCCGCACGCGGGCAGGCGGCCATGGCCCAGGTGCTGCAGCCGTTTCTGACGGAAGAGGAGGCAGCCGTCTACCGGCGCGGACGCAACGCGCAGCCGGACTCGGTCTCCAAGCACGCGGGACTGGGCGAGTATCACCGCGCCACCGGTCTGGAAGCCCTGATCGGATATCTGTACCTGACGGGGCGTACGCAGCGGGCGGCGGAGATCATACGGAAAGGAGCCGAACGGATCCATGGAGCGGGAAAAGACGAAGCCGGGAACTGAAGAAGAGGGCAGACAGCTGATCGAGGGCCGCAATGCAGTCGCAGAGGCGCTGCGCGCCGGGCTGACCGTCGACCGCCTGTATGTACAGAAGACCGCGGATCACGCCCTTTCGGAGATCGTCCGCCGGGCGCGCGAGGCCGGGGCTCAGATCCGGTTTTCGGAAAAAGAACAGCTGGACCGTCTCTCCGAGACCGGCCGGCATCAGGGCGTGATCGCGCAGATCGCCGCGTACGCCTACGCCGAGGTCGGCGATATGCTGGCGCGCGCCCGGGAAAAAGGGGAAGCGCCGTTTCTGATCCTGCTGGACGGGATCGAAGACCCGCATAACCTCGGAGCCATCATCCGGACGGCCAATCTGGCCGGGGCTCACGGGGTGATCATCCCCAAAAGCCGCGCGGTGGGCCTGACGGCCGCCGTCGCCAGAGCCTCCGCCGGAGCGATCAGTTATACGCTGGTGGCCAAAGTCTCCAATCTGGTGCAGACGATCCGTGAACTGAAAAAACAAGGCCTGTGGTTCTTCTGCGCCGATATGGACGGGGAGGTCCTGTTTACCCGTGATATGACGGGGCCTGCGGGCCTGGTGATCGGCAAAGAGGGCAGCGGCATCTCCCGGCTCGTCAAAGAGGCCTGCGACGTGACGGTGTCCATTCCCATGGCCGGCGATATCGATTCGTTGAATGCATCCGTTGCCGCCGGCATTCTGGCCTATGAGGTGGTGCGGCAGCGGAAATATCGCCCGTAAGCGCTTTTCTGCAAAAAAAGGCTTGCAAAGCGCAGGCGGGCGTGCTATACTTCCAAAGTCGGTTTCGGCCGGCGGGCGGGAATGCTGGAATTGGCAGACAGGCATGACTAAGGATCATGTGATCGACGATCGTGAGGGTTCAAGTCCCTTTTCCCGCACTTTTTCCAAAACCCCTCGCAGGGTTAGTACATCGGTAGTACGGGTGCTTCCCAAGCATCGGAGGCGGGTTCGACTCCCGTACCCTGCTTCAGATCTTGTTGGTCCCCCAACAGTTTTCGTTCTGCATACAACCGCTTTGCCCGGACAGCATCCCGATCCGCACGTTCCGAAGGCAGAGCGGTTGCCGTTTTTCCGCCAGCCGGCGGGCGCGGCAGACCGGCGGCCCTTTGCCGGGACGCCCTTTTTTGGGGAAACGTGAATTTCCGATTGACTTTTCCGTGAGATTTGAGATAATGAACAGGTAAGACCGGAAACGGAAATCAAAATACTTCAGGAGGTTTTATCATGAAGATCTGCCCCACCTGCGGCGCAAACATCGCCGATGATAACGCGCCTTTCTGCTCCAATTGCGGTTACAGCTTTACCGGTGCACCGGCTTATACGGCTCCGGCGGCCGACCCCTACGACCACACGGCCGAGTTTGATCCCAGAGATATCTCGGACAACAAAGTTTACAGCATGATCGTCTACCTGATGGGGGTCGTCGGTATCATCATCGCCATGCTGGCCGCAGCGAAATCGCCCTACACGGACTTCCATGTCCGCCAGTCCCTGAAACTCTCCATCTGCGAGATCCTCATCGGCATCGCCATGCTCCTGCTGGCCTGGACAATCATCGTCCCGATCGCAGGCGCCATCGCGTTCCTCGTCATCATGGTGATCCGTGTGATCTGCTTCTTCCAGATCTGCAACGGACAGGCGAAAGAACCCGCCATCGTCCGGAATCTGGGATTCCTGAAATAAAACGGGAGGACCTTCCATGAAATGCAGTGTATGCGGCTCCGAAGTTGCTGACGGCCTGAAGTTCTGTCCTCAGTGCGGCGCCCCTCTGGCAGCCGCCTCCGCCGAGACCCCTGCGGCCCCGGCACAGCCTTATACGCCGGTGTACCAGGGCGGCGGGGCGCCCGCTCCGGCACCTGTTTATGCCCCGGTTTACGGCGCTCCCCCCACACAGCCGGTGTATCAGCCGTCTTATATGGGCGATGAGAACGTAACACAGAAGATGAAAGCCCGGCAGGGAGAAAAAGCTGCCGATGCCGGCGTGGTCTCTACCGGCGCCTTCTTCTGGCTGACGGTCCTGTATGCGATCCCGGTCATCGGATTCATAGCCGTGCTGGTCATGAGTTTTTCCGGAAGAAACAAGAGCCTGAAGAACTTTGCCAAGTCCCGGCTGATCATGCTTCTGATCGGGCTGGCCGTCGTGATCATCGGCGGTATCCTGATGTGGATCTTTAAAGACCAGATCATCGCGGCCATGGGTCTGACCTGGGAAGATATCGCGGCTGCCTTTGGTACCACGTAAGCAGGAAGGCAGAGCAGAACTGTACGCAAAGGGCCGGAGAGCCTCGGGTTCTCCGGCCTGTCTTATAACACTTTTTGCCCCGTCCCGCTGCGCCGGCAGGTTTATCCGCGGAATGCAGGCGGAGAAGGGGACAGTCGATCCGATCGGAAAGAGCAGCCGCCGGCTGCGGACAAGGTGAGATCATGGAAAAGAACGCAGCAGTGCTCATCCCCTGCGATTCGTATGAAACAGAGACACTGGATGCCGCTATGCGGCAGCTGACGGACCGTCTGGGCGGTCTGGATTGGGTAAAGCCCGGCATGCGGATCGGCATCAAACTGAATCTGTGCGGCGGATTTAAGCCGGAACGCGCCGCGACCACACATCCGGCTGCGGCAGCTGCTCTGACGCGGCTGCTGACCGCGCGCGGCGCCAGCGTCGTCTGGGGCGATGCCCCCGGAGAACCGTTCAGTCCGCTGGTCGTGGGCCGCATTTACCACACCTGCCGTCTGGAAGAACCCTGTACGGCCTCCGGCGGGGAACTGAACCGCAATTACGAATCGCAGACCGTACAGTACCCGGAAGCAAAAGTGCTGAAGCAGTTCACCCTGGCCTCCTGGATCGCGCAGTGCGACGCCGTGATCAGTTTCTGCAAGCTGAAGGCGCACGGGCTGGTCAGCATGACCGCCGCCGTGAAGAACACCTTCGGCATCATTCCGGGGACGCTCAAAAGCGAACTGCATTTCCGGTACAGCGATCGGGCCGATTTTGCCGATCTGCTCGTAGATTTGAATGAGTATCTGAAACCGGTCTGGTATCTCTGCGACGCGGTGGAGATCATGGAAGGCAACGGCCCGACCCAGGGGACGCCCCGGCATTTAGGCGTTCTGACGGGCGGAACGGATCCTTACCGCCTGGACCGCCTGCACGCCTGGCTTCTGGGAGTGGAAGAGTCGGCGCTCACATATCTGGAGGCGGCCAAACGCCGGGGATTGCTGCCGGCAGAGGGAGGACCGGACAGCCGGGAGGCTGCCGAAGCCTACCGTCTGACAGACTTTGTGCGTTCCGGTGCCACAAGCAGCTGGTTTCTGCCCGATCCGCAGGATTCCAAGATCCGCAGGACACTGAAGGACGGGCTGTCACTGCTGCTGCGTTCCGATCCGGCGCTGGGAGAGGGCTGCGTAGGTTGCGGTCACTGCCGGGATCTGTGCCCGGCCGGAGCCATCCGCATCGAAAAAGACAAGGCAAAGATCAAACGTTCTAAATGTGTGCACTGCTTCTGCTGTCAGGAGTTTTGCCCGACGGGCGCCATGAAGGTGCGGCGCTCCTTCATAGCCCGCCTGATCCAGAAAGAATAAATAAAAAAAGAGCCCGAGGGCGGCACTTCGTAAGGAAGTGACGCCCCCGGGTCTTGTGTCAGCCAGAGTGATCAACATGCAGGTTCGCCAAGATCATTCGATTCAGAATGATTTAGGCCATTCTATTGTCAATGGAAGAACAAATTCCGTGTCCGAATAGTGGAACGTCAATGTATATTCTCCATTGGGAATCGGTGCATCATAAACATACATATAAGTGAAAACCTCATTTTTTCTCAAAGTGTAAGCATAAGGATCATGCTGTCCCGCTTTGCGATACTCGTCGTTACCATCTATTCCCTTGGTTACATGCTGTTTATACACTTTTCCCTGTTTGTCTTTGAGCACAGGCGTGATCTCCATAGGAGGACGACCTAACGACTCCCAATTGAAATCCCCGCCCGTATTCTTCACACTTACATGAATAAACACCACAGAACCGATGTCACCGTATTGGTAATTATCTTCAGGAAACGACTTATAAGAGACCCTGTATGAGTCTAGTTCAAACTTTGGCGGCTCAATGCTCCGGCCTGTTTTTGAAATCAAAAACCACGTAAGAAGGACTACAAGAATCGTCAGAATCGTTCCCGTTGTGATCAAGGATGCTTTCGTTGTGGCATTCATCTTATTTCTCCTCCGTTTTTTAGTATAATGCCCGGCTTTCCTCAACTGTTATACTCTCTATACTGCTTAGGAGCCAGGGCACTCGCGCCGGCGTCACCCTTTGTTATTGACGCCTGAAGCAATTTGTGATAAGACCTGAACCGAAACGGGAATCACCTCATTATATTTTGTACTAAATCTTGACAGAGGACCACAGGTGACCTGGTTCTGTCAGTCCTCACTTTCTCGTGCCTCATCAAATGGATGCATGCCTAAATAGCCCCTTATTGTTGACATGCATGGTTTGTCGTTTCGGTTCATCCTTTTATGCCGCCATATTTCCTCTGTTTCACAGTTCATTTCATGCAGCCTTACCAGTGGGAGTAGAGACATATCCTTCGTGATTGTTACGTGGTCAATCAGATGCATCTTGGACGGCGGAAGCATTCGACAACAAGGAATCCAGGCGATCCTGTATAGTTGTCGATTCAGTATATCTCCCCCTGTCATATTTCGAACTTTCTGGACCGTCCCTTTAGGAAACGCGACCAAATAATATCCGCTATCATATGAAAGAATCAGCGCAACGTATTCTTTTACATCCAGATTGTAAAGATACACTCCGCCTATTTGAAAATGCGGTGGCTCAAAATCCGGGTATCCTTTGTTTTCTAAATCATCAAAGAACATCTCAAGAAGTCTCAAACCTGTTTCAACCCGTTTTTCGACATCCTCGTGTTCAGATATAATACTCACCCATCCCAGTGACCTCTTGTCAGAGTAGTAATGAGCAATATAATCATGTAGCCACCCCCATAGAATCTCTCCCTGTGGGATGGCTTGTAAGTATCCAAAAACAAACCAACCTAGGGTGTTTATCGAACCCATTACTCCTTGAGTTTCAGCTGTGCCATAATAATACCGTAGAAGATTCCGCAATTTCTTTATCATATTCCACCTCATTGGAACACCATTAATTAAGACAGATTTTTCCCCATAGCCGTAAAAACTGTCTACCCAAGTCAACACTGGAAGTCCCATCGGTGGACTGGTAGCCCGTTTTGTAGTGGGCTTTCATGCCACTTACGAAGTGTGCCCCGAGGGCTCTATTTTATTGTTCCTGAACGACTTTCCGGAAGGCGGCAGTGAACTCCAGCACTTCTTTACGGGCGTCCTTTTTCCAAATCAAACCATAAGGCATGAACCAATCCCATTCGACCGGAACGTGGACCAGACCGGGATGGATATTCTTCAAGGATGCCGGAGAAACGAGTATTCGGCCTTCTTCTGCGCAAGTGTTCAACAAGTCGAAATCGTAGAATATCGGTGGCGACACGACCTTAATACCGGTGCATTCCCGCCGCAGGGCATCGGTAAAATCATGGGTAAGTCCCGGGTTTCCACGGGATGGAAAGCACAGGACCTCTCCCTCCAGATCCGGCAGTGTCAGCACAGCCTTTTGAGCCAGAGGATGGGTCATCGGCACAGCACAGCACAATTCGTATCGAGCAAACGGAACGAAATCGGTTTCTGTGAAAGATTCGATGGATGGTTCAGCTGCGAATCCGATCTCAAACAAGTCTGGATTCTGTACCTTCAACGGAACGATGGAATTGATCCCTGCCGGAACCGAAACAATCTGAATGCGGTATTTCCTTAATTCGGGATGGGATTGGCACAAGCGGATAAAACCTTCCGTAGGACTTAAGACAGAAGTGCCCAGACGAATAGGGGCTTTTTCTGCTTGAAGAGGGTGCCTGGTGTTTCGGATGACGTCTTCCGAAGTATCGATCAGCCGATGACACTCCCATAAAAACGCCTGCCCGTTTTCGGTAAGTACCACTCCCTGCGAAGATCGCTTAAACAGAGATACTCCCAGTTTTTTCTCCAGTGATTTCATTTGATTCTGAAGAGCTGTGGCAGAAATATACAGTATTTCCGCAGCACGGTTTATACTAGAGTTCTGCGCAACACAAAGGAAAGAGTCAATATAATGGTTGTACATAAAGGAAGCCTCTCCAAATCCGTCAAGGATGCATGACAACTTTTAATTTTCATCATTATATCTTATATAGTCTTCCTTTTCAATAGGTTTCGTAGTATTTTATCTTTGAACCTGGCCAGTTCAGTATTGGTAGGAGTGATCTTATCAAACAATTCCTAAGGAGGACTTGAAAATGAAACGATGGAACCAATTGCCTATCGCTGTACTTGGAGTATTACTGCTTCTTGGCAATCTTCTTTTCGCAGTCGCAATGGCTCAGAGAAGAACAGAAACAGAACCGATCCCGTTGACAGAGGGCGAATTCAAGGAACTCTGCCTGTTTTGACAGACCTTGATCAATCCTTAGGTTGCGGTCATGAAAAACTGCTGATGCTGTATGCGGACGGTACAGAAGCATTAGACCTTGCTCTGCTGCGGCAGGAGAGTGTAAACGGGATGGGCATTCGTATGGGAGCTGTGATCGATGAGGCTGTTATCAGTGTGCTGCCGGAAAGCGCGTTCTGGACAGCCGGGGGTACGATCAAGGCAAATGTCAGCGAAGTGACAAGACTCTATTACCATTATGAAGACAATCCCGGCTCTGATGATTTTGCCGCTTTTGGAGTGCCGCATGTTCTGGAACTGAGTTATGAAGAC
>JAGDDE010000004.1 GCA_017958185.1 Lachnospiraceae bacterium
AAAATCCTCGTGTCGCTGGTTCGATTCCGGCTCTGAGCATTTTTTGCGCCCTTTTTTCGGAAACGGCCGGCGCGGCAGAAGGAAAGGAGCCGTAAGGTCCCTCACCTGCGCTGCGGAGACGGTCCTGCGCTTTGCCGGGGCTTCGCGAGGAGCGGTGCGGAAACCGGCGGTTTTCACGGGAGGTACCGGAGTGGAAACAGGCAAACTGTATTACGAAGATCCCAAAATGACCCGGTTCGAGGCGGAGGTGATCTCCTGCACGCCGGAAGGCGCGCTGTGGGCAATCGTCACGGACCGGACGGCGTTTTACCCGGAGGGCGGCGGACAGCCCGCCGATCACGGGCAGCTGGGCGGCGTTCCCGTCGCGGACGTGCGCGAGAAGGACGGCGTGATCCGGCACCTGACGCAGGCGCCGCTTCCGGAGGGCGCCCGGGTGACGGGCTGCGTCGATCGCGAAAGAAGGCTGGATCATACCCAGCAGCATTCCGGCGAGCATGTGGTCAGCGGTCTCATCTGCGCGCGCTTTGGCTGTGACAACGTCGGATTCCACATCTCCGAGGATACGGTGACGATCGATTTCAACGCCTTCGTTTCCCGGGAGCAGCTCTGGGAGATCGAGGATGCGGCCAACGAGCGCATCCGCCGGGATCTTCCCGTGCGCATCTTCTGGCCGGACGCGGCGGCGCTGGAGGCGCTGGAATACCGCAGCAAAAAAGCGCTGAGCGGCGCGGTGCGCATCGTGGAATTTCCGGAAACGGACCGCTGCGCCTGCTGCGGGACCCATGTGGAGAGGACCGGCGAGATCGGCCTCATCAAACTGCTGAGCGCGGAGCCTCACCGCGGCGGCACACGGATCGAAATGGTCTGCGGCGAGCGGGCGCTGCGCTATGTGCGCCGGATCACGGAAGAGGCGCACCGGGCCGCGGTAGCGCTTTCCGTGAAACCTTCGCAGCTTTCGGCCGCGGTGCTGCGGCTCAAGGAGGAAAGCCGGCAGCGGCAGGAGCGCGCGGCAGCGCTGGAAAAGAAGGCGGCGGCGGAGCTGGCTCTCCGTCTTACGGGGGCGGGCGATGTGCTGCTGACCGCCGAAGACCTTTCCGCCGACGGCGCCCGGCGTCTGGCGGACGCCGTGGGAGCAGTCTGCGGCGGCGTGTGCGGCGTTTTCGCCGAAGAGGCGGGGACGCTCCGCTATGTGTTCCTGCAGGAAAGCGGCAGTCTGCGCGCGCTTGCGCGGGATCTGAATGCGGCGTTTGACGGGCGCGGGGGCGGCCGGGACGACTTTGTCCAGGGGAGCCTCCGGGCGGACAGCGCGCAGGCGTCACAGCGGGTCAGAGCATTCTTTCCGCAGATCCGCCTCGTGAAGGTCTGAAAACGGCCGCAGCGGCAAGTAAAAACGATCCCCGGAAGATCCGGGGAGAAGCAGAACATAGAAAGACCGCGTCGGCAGCTCCCGGGCCCCGGCGCGATTCTTTTCCCAAAGGAGGCAGCACTATGCTGACAGTTTCCCATCTGACGAAGTTTTACGGAAAGACCGCCGCCTGCCGCGATATCAGCTTTGCGCTGGATCCGGGCAGCGTAACGGTCCTGCTGGGTCCCAACGGCGCCGGCAAAAGCACACTGATGAAATCCGTGATCGGGTTTCTGCGCTATGACGGCGCCATCCAGGTGGCCGGACTGCGCAACAAGAGCGTCGAGGCGCGCCGCATCATGGGCTACATCCCGGAATTCCCTTCGCTGTATCCGAATCTGACTGTTTCGGAACACATGGAATTCATCGCGCGGGCCTACCGCCTGACGGACTACAGCGGACGTATCGATGAACTGTTGCGGCGTTTTGAACTGGACGACAAGCGCAGGAAGTTCGGCGACGAGCTTTCCAAGGGCATGCAGCAAAAACTGAATCTGTGCCTGGGCCTTCTGCCGCAGCCGCAGCTGCTGCTGATGGACGAGCCCATGATCGGTCTGGATCCCCACGCGATCCGCCAGCTGAAGGAGATCATCGAAGAGATGCGCGCCGAAGGACGCACGCTGCTGGTCAGCACGCACATCATCGACAGCGTGGATATGCTCTGGGACCGCGCGCTCATCCTGCAGGCCGGCGAGATCCGGGCCAATATGACCCGCACGCAGCTGGAGGAGTCGGGCAGCACCCTGGAGGACCTCTTCTTTGAAGTGACCGAAGGGCAGGGCAAAGAGGCGCCCGCAGAGAGCGGGGCAGCAGAATGAGACTTTTTGCCTACTATGCCGTGCACTCCGTGTGGAACCAGATCCGCAAGATGTTCCGGAGCTGGGTGCTGGCGCTGTTCATCGCCAGTTTTGCCGGGGCGCTGCTCCTCGGCATGACGATCGGGGTCGTGGGCACTTTGATCCAGGGGGATGAAGGGGAGCAGGAAGAGACCGTGATCGGTCCCGAAGACCCGGAGGGTCCGGAGGACGATGCGCCGCCCGCCTGGGACGATCCCGTGGAACTGGGGGAGACGACTGTCACCTTCGGACAGATCGTGGAACTGATCGGCGGCGCCGTGGTGCTGCTGATGTTCGTGATGATGCTTTATACGGCGGATAAAAGCGGGGCAGAGATCTTTCTGCCCGCCGATACCGCGCTGCTTTTCCCGGCACCGATGAAACCGCAGTCCGTGCTCCTGTTCCGGCTCATGAACCAGATGGGGGTCTCGTTTCTGGCAAGCGGGTATCTGCTGTTCCAGATCCCCGGTCTGCTGCGCATGGGTTTTAACGCGGCGGGGATCGCGGCGCTGATCGTCACCTGGGGGCTGCTGCTGATCGGCAGCAAGCTGATCCAGATGCTGGCCTACCTGCTGGCCTCCCGCTCGCCGGAAGGGAAAATCTGGCTGCGGCGGGGCGTTTCGGCCTTTCTGCTGGTGCTGGTCGCAGCGTTCCTGATCTTTCAGCAAAGCAGCTCTCTGCCGATGCTGCCGGCCGTCTTTGCCTTCTTCTGCGCCCGGGGCAGCCGCTTCATCCCGCTGTGGGGCTGGCTCAAGGGCATCCTGCTGTTTGCCGGCGAAGGCAGTGTGTGGCAGGCGCTGGCGCTGTTTGGCGCGCAGCTGCTGCTGTACGCGTTGCTCGTGCGGGTGATCTGGGGCATCCGGGCGGACTTTTACGAGGAAGCCTCGATCAATGCCGAGAAGGTCGGCCGCCTGCTGGCCGAAGCGCAGTCGGAGGACGGGACCGTCGTGGTGCAGCGGGAGAAAGACCGCAGCGACAAACTGCGCCGGGACGGCCTGCGGCACGGTCAGGGCGCTTCCGTTTTCTTCCACAAGGCGCTGTATAACCGATTCCGTTTCGCGGATCTGGGCTTTTTGACCCGGCCGATGGAGTTCTATCTGGTCTTTGCCGCGGGGACCGCGCTGATCACGCGCTTTGCGGCCGGTTCGGACACGGTCCTGCCGATGATGCTGGTGCTGGCGGTCTGCGCCTTTTTCCGCACGCTGGGCAATCCCCTGCGCCAGGATGTTTCGCAGAGCTTTTTCCTCATGGTGCCGGAACCGATGTTCGCCAAACTGGCCTGGTCGCTGCTGGCGGGCGGCGTGAACTGCCTGCTGGATATCCTGCTGCCCGCGGCGGTCGGGCTGATCATCCTGCAGGGCGATGTGCTGACCGTGCTGCTCTGGATCCCGGCCATCGTCTCCATCGACCTGTACGGGAGCGCGGCGGGGAGCCTGATCGATGCGATTGCCCCGTCCGGCATGGGGAAGGTCCTGAAGCAGGTGCTGCAGGTGAGCTTCTTTTATCTGGGGATCCTGCCCTCCGCAGCGGTCATCGCCCTGGGGCTGTGGCTGGGGCTCCCGCTGCTGGCTTCCCTGGGCACGTTCGCGCTGAACGTGCTGCTGAGCGCGGGGATCCTGCTGCTGGAGAGCACGCTGCTCGGATAATCATCCAAACGTATGAAAATATTTTTATCCACTGGAGCACGTGGATAACGAGAAGCGAAAAACCTTGGGATTTCAAGGCAATTGAAAAGTTATCCACAGTTTCCACAGCGAATAGTTGATAAAAGCCCCGTGGAAAAACCGGCTCAAAAGGTCGAAAAAACAGGGCTTTTTCCACAAATTTCACGATTTCCACATTCACAGGGCGGCGCAAATCATGCGCTGCCCTGCGGTTGTCAGGATCCGGGCTTCCTGTTATACTGCAGGTGTACACGATATCCGGTATCGTGATGAGGGAGAACAGATCATGGTGTTGCGCAGTGAGGTCGCGGCAGGCCAGACGCCTGTCCCGAACCTTTTTATAGATGAATATATGCCCCGGGCCAGCGGGAGCTACGTGAAGGCGTATCTGCTCCTGCTGCGTCTGGAGGGAAAGGACGTTACCGCAGCGCTCCTGGCGGACCTGCTCGAAGTTTCCGAGCGGGACGTGCTGCGGGCGCTTAAGTATTGGAAAAAACAGGGATTGCTGGAACTGGAACTGGACGCCTCCGGGGAGATCGCGGATATGAAGCTGCTCGACGTGGCGCAGGTCTACCGCCGCAGCATGCAGAGCCCTGCGGCCCGGGAGTCTGCCGGGGAAGAAAGCGGCGGCGAAGCAGAAAACCTGCCTGCGGCTGCGCCTGCCTCTGTCTCGGCGGCGGACGGATTGGCGGAGAAGGCCGCGCAGGAAACAGACCTCGCCGCCGGCGCCATCCCCGAAAAGAAGAGTTATCCGCCGAGCGTCCTGGAACGTCTCAAGGCGGTGGATCCGGATTTCGGCGAGATGCTTTTCGCGGTGGAAGCCTATCTGGCGCATCCGCTCAGCGTCGCGGAGACCGAGACCTTCGCCTGGCTCTACCGGGATCTGGGCCTGCCCTGCAGCGTCCTGGAGTATCTGGTGGAGTACTGCGTGGGCGGCGGCCACCGCAGCCTGCATTATATGGAAAAGGTGGCCCTCAACTGGCACCGCAAAGGGCTGCGCACGCTGGCGCAGGTGCGGGAGGAGTCGCAGAGCTTTGCACAGGACAACCGCGCGGTGCTGGGCGCCTTCGGCATCAGCGGCCGCACGCTCACGCCGGACGAGCGCGAACAGGTGAACCGCTGGCACAGTGAACTGAACATGCCGTCCGAGGTGATCGCGGAGGCCTGCCGGCGCACCATCGCCTCCATCCATGAGCCGAATTTCGCCTACGCCGAAGCCATCCTGCGCGCCTTCCACGAGCAGGGGGCGCACACGATGGAAGCGGTCCGGGCCCTGCCCGAGCGCAGGAAGAGCGGCCGGGGCAAAAAGAATTTCTATTATGAACGCAGCGTCGATTACGATGCGATCCTGCAGCAGGAGGTCTGATCATGCCGCTCAGCAATGAACAGTTCAACCGGGTCCTGGAGATCTTTCAGGAACGGCGCCGCAGCGCGCAGAAGCTTCGTGACGAACGGGTGAAAGAAGCCTACGGCAGACTGCCGGGCCTGAAGGACTGCGAGGAAAAACGCCTGTCCCTTCAGATGGAAAAAGCACGCGCGCTCCTGGCCGGCGACCGGGAAGGCGCTGCCGCGCTGGAACAGGCGGCGCTGCGGCAGTCGGTGCGCAAGCGGGAACTCTTAGAGGAGGCCGGACTGCCGGGCGACTGGCTGGAGGTCCCGGTCCGCTGCCGGCTCTGCGGAGACACCGGCTTCGTGAACGGGGAAAAGTGCCGCTGCTTCCGGCAGGCGGAAGTGGAGCTGTTCTCCCGTGACTCGGCCATGCAGGCCGCGCTGCTGAAGGAGAACTTCGGCACGTTTTCCTACCGCTGGTTCGACGACACCCGCCCGCTCCCGGAACTGAACGGGAAGACCGTCCGGGAAAACATGCGCGGGCATGTGCGTACGGCTAAGAACTTTGTGGCGCGCTTCCCGGCGGAACCGCACAGTCTGCTGATGACCGGGCCGGTCGGAACGGGCAAGACCTTCCTCTGCCACGCCATCGCGGACGCGCTCCTGCGGGAGGGCGTGCCGGTGCTCAGTCTTTCTGCTCCGGAGTATTTCGACCGGATGGCGCAGGCCGCCTTCGGCAGCGGGGAGGGGGGCAGTTTCGAGGAGGTCATGGCCGGCGCCGAGCTCCTGATCCTGGACGATCTGGGCATGGAGACGACGAACACCTTCGTACGGACCTGCCTGCTCCGGACGGTGAACGACCGCCTTATCAAAGAGCGGCCGACCATCATCTCGACCAACCTGCGGCTCAGCGAGATCGCGGAACGCTATACGGAACGCGTGGCTTCGCGCATCCTGGGCGGCTATAAAGTGATGGTCTTTGCCGGAAGCGATATCCGCAGTTTAAAGCGCAGCGGATCCTAGGAGCGGGCGCCGTGTGCGCAAATTCCCGGCTTTTTGCCGCCGCAGGGCTTGCGCCCCGCCCGGTTTTGCACTACAATAAAAACGCTGCGGGGCGGGGACCCCTCAGTGCGCAGAGAAAAGAGAAGAGATCGAAACCGAGGAGAGAGTAAACATGGCGTTGAAAAAACAATTCGGACCTCTTGGGATCATCCCGCTGCCCGGCTGCGAAAAACTGGCCTGCCAGGTGAACCGGTATCTGACGGAGTGGCGCAGACGCGAGCCGAAAGCCGGCTGCGAGCGCGACAGTTTCCTGGTCGACGTGAAGGTCCCCCGGTTCAAGTCCGGCGAGGCCAAGGGCATCCTGCCCCAGACCGTGCGCGGGCTCGATCTGTTCATCATGGTGGACGTCTGCAACTATTCCGTGACGTACGATCTGTGCGGGCAGCAGAACCCCATGTCTCCGGACGACCATTATCAGAATCTCAAGCGCGTGATCGCGGCGTGCACCGGCAAGCCGGCCCGCATCAACGTGATCATGCCGTTCCTCTATGAAAGCCGCCAGCACCGCCGCACGGTCCGCGAATCGTTAGACTGTGCCAACATGCTGCAGGAACTGGCCGCCATGGGCGTGACCAATATCCTGACCTTCGACGCGCACGACCCCCGCATCTCCAATGCGATCCCGCTCACCGGCTTCGATAATTTCCCGACCTCCTACCAGTTCGTCAAGACTCTGATCAACCTGAACCTCCACGAAAGATTCGACAAAAACGAAGTGCTGATCATCTCGCCCGACGAAGGCGCGGTGGAGCGCGCCATCTACTTCGCGACCATCCTGGGCGTGAACGTCAGCATGTTCTACAAGCGCCGGGACTATACGCAGGTCATCAACGGCCGCAATCCCATCGTGGCGCATGAATATCTGGGCGAGCCCGTGGAGGGCAAGACCGCCATCATCGTGGACGATATGATCGGTTCCGGCGACTCGATGGTCGACGTCGCCCGCCAGCTCAAGGCGCGCGGCGCCCGCTCCGTCATCGCCTGCGCGAGCTTCGGCCTCTTCACCTCGGGGCTCGAGGTCATGGACGAAGCCTGCCGCGAAGGCCTGATCGACCGGGTGCTCACCACCAACCTGATCTACCAGAACCCGCAGCTGCTGGAGCGCGACTGGTATGCCAGCGTGGACATGAGCGAGTATCTGGCCAGCGTGATCGACACCATGAACCATAACAGTTCGCTGGAGCGGCTCATGACCCCGTCGCAGAAGATCACCACCAAACTCGAAGAAACCGTAAAAAATTAAGAACCATAGAAAAATACAAAAGAAAATAAAGAAAATATTTCTTGCTTTTCCCAGATCGTTGTGGTAGACTGTCTCTTGCTGTGACATTGATAGCTGTGAAGCGCGAGGTTGCTGTCCGCCCGTGGCAGGTTTTCCGTGGAGCGAATGTCAAGTTAGGAAACTGGCGACAAGTCACTGTACCAGAACGATCTGTGAGAAGCAGAGATCACGTGTGCAAGGTCTTAGGACACACACGGAAGCGTGTACAGTCACCGCTTGTCGTACTTCCCCGAAAAGTACGAATCAAGGAGGCGACTTTTTTTTATGGCAAGTCAGGTAATGAGAATCACTTTGAAGGCTTACGAACATCAGCTGGTGGATCAGAGCGCTGCCCGCATCGTGGACACCGCCCGCCGCACCGGCGCCCAGGTCAGCGGTCCGGTGCCGCTGCCCACCAAGCGCGAGGTCGTGACGATCCTCCGCGCCGTTCATAAGTATAAGGATTCCCGGGAACAGTTTGAACAGAGGACTCATAAGAGACTCATCGACATTCTGGGTCCCAACCAGAAGACCGTGGACGCCCTGTCCCGTCTGGAACTGCCGGCCGGTGTGTATATCAACATCACCATGAAGAGCCGTTAAGGCCTTCGCCGGAACTCTACTTTATTAAAGAAGGCTCCGCTCAGGAGCCGCAGTAAGAAAACAAACGATCAAACACGGGCAAAAAACACATCATTCTAGTATGAGCGCCGAGGCGCTCCGCTGTAGGAGGAAACATGAAGAAAGCGATTTTAGCAACCAAAGTCGGAATGACGCAGATCTTCGACGAGAACGGCGTCCTGACCCCCGTAACGGTCCTGCTGGCCGGCCCCTGCGCCGTGACTCAGGTCAAGACCGAGGAAAACGACGGCTACAAGGCCGTTCAGGTCGGCTTCGCCGAGAAGAGAGAATCTCTGGTCAACAAGCCCATGAAGGGCCAGTTCGCCAAGGCCGGCACCACCCCCAAGCGTTTCGTGCGCGAACTGAAGCTCGAAGGCGAATACGCGCTGGGCGATGTGATCACCGCTGACATCTTTGCCGCCGGTGACAAGGTCGACGCGACGGCCGTCTCCAAGGGCAAAGGCTTCCAGGGCGCCATCCACCGCCACGGCCTGCACCGCGGCCCCATGGCTCACGGTTCCAAGTATCACCGCCACGCCGGTTCCAACGGCGCCTGCTCCGATCCGAGCCGTGTGTTCAAGGGCAAAAAGATGGCCGGCCACATGGGCCACAAGACGATCACCGTCCAGAACCTGGAAGTCGTGCGCGTGAATGCGGAAGACAACCTGATCCTGGTCAAGGGCTCCGTGCCCGGTCCCAAGAAGTCTCTGGTCACTTTGAAAGAGACTGTCAAGGCGTAAGGCAGAGAGAAAGGAGATGACCCGAGATGGCAAAAGTATCTGTTTATAATATGTCCGGCGCCGTAGTCGGCGAGCTGGAACTGAACGATCAGATCTTCGGTGCCGAAGTCAACGAGCATCTGATCCACATGGCTGTCAAGCAGCAGGAAGCCAATAACCGCCAGGGCACGCAGAAAGCGAAGACCCGCGGCGAAGTGAGCGGAGGCGGCCGCAAGCCCTGGAGACAGAAGGGCACCGGCAACGCCCGCCAGGGTTCCACGAGAGCTCCTCAGTGGACGCACGGCGGCGTGGTATTCGCTCCCGTTCCCCGCTCCTACACCTTCAAGCTCAACAAGAAGGAAAAGAGAGCGGCCCTGCAGGGCGCGCTGACCAGCCGTGTCAACGAAAAGAAGTTCTTCGTCCTGGACGAGCTGAACTTCGACGAGATCAAGACCAAGCAGTTCGCGGCCGTGCTCAAGGCCCTGAACCTGAAGAAGGCGCTGGTCGTCATGGACGAGATCAACGAGAACGTGATCCTGTCCGCCCGGAACGTTCCGGACGTCAAGACGGCTCAGGTGAACACCATCAACGTGTACGATATCCTGAAGTTCGACAGCATGGTGATCACGAAGTCCGCCGTGGAAGCGATTGAGGAGGTATATGCATAATGGCAGACCTGAAATACTATGACGTCATCCTCCGTCCCGTGATCACGGAGAAAAGCATGAACCTTATGAGCGAGAAGAAGTACACCTTCTACGTTCATCCCGATGCAACGAAGACCCAGGTGAAGGATGCGGTCGAAAAACTGTTCGCCGGCACCAAAGTCGCCTCCGTCAACACCCTGAACCAGAGCGGCAAGCTCCGCCGCCGCGGGATGACCCAGGGCAGAACCGCGAAGTCCAAGAAGGCTGTCGTTTCCCTGACGGCCGACAGTGCGGACATCGAGATCTTCGAAGGGCTGTAAAGCGCCCCTCTGACTATACGGCGTATCGGGCGCCGTGATGATTACTACGTAAGGAGAAAACGTTCACCATGGGCATTAAAAAGTATAATCCCTATACTCCGTCCCGTCGGCAGATGACCGGTCTGGACTTCGCGGAAGTCACCAAGAAGACCCCGGAAAAGTCTCTGACGGTACAGCTGAAGAAGAACGCCGGCCGCAACAACCAGGGCAAGATCACCGTGAGACATCACGGCGGCGGCGAAAGAAGAAAATACAGACTGATCGATTTCAAGCGCAACGGCAAGGACGGCATCCCGGCCACCGTCATCGGTGTCGAGTATGACCCCAACCGCACCGCGAACATCGCTCTGATCTGCTACGCGGACGGCACCAAGTCCTACATCCTGGCTCCGGAAGGCCTGACCGACGGCATGACCGTCATCAGCGGCCCTCAGGCGGAAGCCAAGCTCGGCAACTGCCTGCCTCTGTCCAGCATCCCGGTCGGTGCTCAGATCCACAACATCGAGCTGATCCCCGGACGCGGCGGCCAGATGGTCCGCGCAGCGGGCGGCAGTGCTCAGCTGATGGCCAAGGAAGGCAAGTACGCGACCCTGCGTCTGCCCTCCGGCGAAATGAGAATGGTCCCCATCGAATGCCGCGCCACCATCGGTGTGGTCGGCAACGGCGAGCATAACCTCGTGAACCTCGGCAAAGCCGGCCGCAAGCGCCACATGGGCATCCGTCCCACGGTCCGCGGCTCGGTCATGAACCCGAACGATCACCCTCACGGCGGCGGTGAAGGCAGAGCGCCCATCGGCCGTCCCGGCCCTACGACTCCCTGGGGCAAGCCTGCTCTGGGTCTTAAGACTCGCAAGTCTAAGAAGCAGTCCAACAAGTTGATCGTCAGAAGACGCGACGGCAAGGCCGCGAAGTAAGAGGAGGTAAATCATGGCTCGTTCATTAAAAAAAGGCCCTTTCGCAGACGAACATCTGCTGAAAAAGGTTGATGCTCTGAATGCAACCGGACAGAAGACGGTCATCAAGACCTGGTCCCGCCGCTCCACGATCTTCCCGAGCATGGTCGGCCACACCATCGCTGTCCACGACGGCCGCAAGCATGTGCCGGTATACATCACCGAAGACATGGTCGGCCACAAGCTGGGTGAATTCGTCGCTACCCGTACCTACCGCGGTCACGGCAAAGACGAAAAGACCAGCAGAAGGTAACGGGAGGAGGTTCATCCATGGCAAAAGGACACAGATCCCAAATCAAGAGACAGAGAAATGCCAATAAGGACACCCATCCCTCGGCAAAGCTCTCTTATGCGAGAATTTCCGCGCAGAAGGCTGCCTTCGTCCTGGATTCCATCCGCGGCAAAGACGCCCAGACCGCGCTGGCGATCGTCACCTATAATCCCCGCTACGGCTCCGAACTCATCACCAAGCTGCTGAAGTCCGCCATCGCCAATGCCGAGAACAACAACGGTCTGAATGTGGAAAATCTGTACGTGGCAGAGTGCTACGCCAACCAGGCCCCGACCCTGAAGAGGATCCAGCCGAGAGCCCAGGGCAGAGCGTACCGCATCTTAAAGCGCAGCAGCCACATCACCATCGTTCTGGACGAGAAGAAATAAGGGGGTACGATATGGGACAGAAAGTTAATCCTCATGGCCTGAGAGTCGGCGTGATCGACGGCTGGAATTCCAACTGGTATGCCGAAGGACCCGACTTTGCCGACAACCTTGTGGAAGACAACAAGATCCGCAAGTTCTTGAAGAAGACCCTTTATGAGTCCGGCGTTTCCAAGATCGCCATCGAGCGCGCTTCCGACCGTGTGAAGATCACGGTGTTCACCGCTAAGCCCGGTCAGGTGATCGGCAAGGGCGGCGCCGAGATCGAAAAGCTGAAAGCCGACGTTCAGAAGATGACCACCAAGAAGGTCTTCCTCGATGTGAAGGAGATCAAGCGCCCCGATAAGGAAGCGCAGCTGGTCGCCGAAAACATCGCCCGTCAGCTGGAGAACCGTGTCTCCTACCGCCGCGCCGTGAAGTCCAACATGAGCCGCGCCTTAAAGAGCGGCGCGCTGGGCATCAAGGCTGCCGTAGGCGGACGCCTGGGCGGCGCGGACATCGCCCGCACCGAGTTCTACAGCGAAGGCACGATCCCGCTGCAGACTCTGCGTGCCGACATCGACTACGGCTTTGCCGAGGCCAACACCACCTACGGCAAGCTGGGCGTCAAGGTCTGGGTCTACAAGGGCGAGGTGCTTCCCGCCAAGAAAAATAAGGAAGGGAGCGAAAACTAATCATGTTGATGCCGAAAAGAGTAAAGCGTCGTAAGCAGTTCCGCGGTTCCATGGCCGGCAAGCCCACCCGCGGCACCGAGATCACCTACGGCGAATACGGTCTGGTAGCCGATGAACCCGCCTGGATCAAGTCCAATCAGATCGAGGCCGCCCGTGTCGCCATGACCCGTTACATCAAGCGTGGCGGCAAGGTCTGGATCAAGATCTTCCCGGACAAGCCCGTGACCACCAAGCCGGCCGAGACCCGTATGGGTTCCGGCAAGGGCACCGTGGAATACTGGGTAGCTGTTGTCAAACCCGGCCGCGTTCTCTTCGAGATCGCCGGTGTTCCGGAAGAGACTGCCAAAGAGGCCCTTCGCCTGGCCATGCATAAGCTTCCCCTGAAGTGCAAGATCGCCGCGAAGGCGGAACTGGAAGGCGGTGACACCGAATGAAGACCACCAAGAATCTGACCGAATACAGAGCCAAGAGCGCGGCCGAGCTGAACGACGCCCTGACCGCTGCCAAGAAGGAACTTTTCAACCTTCGGTTCCAGAACGCTACGAATCAGCTGAACAATACGGCCCGCATCCGGGAAGTCAGACGCAGCATCGCCCGCATCGAGACGGTCCTGCGCGAGAAGGCTGAGTAAGGAGGACGACAACGTGGAAAGAAATCTGAGAAAGACCCGTACGGGTAAGGTGATCAGCAACAAGATGGATAAGACCATCGTGGTTGCCATTGAGGACCACGTAAGACATCCTCTGTACGGAAAGATCGTCAAGAGGACCTACAAGCTGAAGGCTCACGATGAAGAGAACACCTGCGGCATCGGCGATACCGTCAAGGTCATGGAAACCAGACCGCTCTCCAAGGACAAGCGCTGGAGACTGGTCGAGATCATCGAAAGAGCGAAATAATCTGGGAGGCAAGGACAAATGATTCAACAGGAAAGCAGACTGAAAGTCGCCGACAACACCGGCGCCAAGGAACTTCTCTGCATCCGTGTCATGGGCGGTTCGCTTCGCAGATATGCCAATATCGGTGACGTGATCATCGCCACGGTCAAGGACGCGACCCCCGCCGGCATGGTGAAGAAGGGCGACGTGGTCAAGGCCGTGATCGTCCGTACCAAGCACGGCGCCCGCCGCAAAGACGGTTCCTATATCAAATTCGACGAGAACGCGGCCGTCATCATCCGTGATGACAAGACCCCCCGCGGCACTCGTATCTTCGGACCGGTGGCCCGCGAACTTCGTGAGAAGCAGTTCATGAAGATCGTGTCCCTGGCTCCGGAAGTACTGTAAGGAGGTGCTTTTATGGCTATGTCCAAGATCAAAGTCGGAGATACGGTCCGTGTGATCGCCGGCAAAGAAAAGGGCCGTGAGGGCAAAGTGCTCCGCTACGACCATAAGAGCGAACGCGTGGTGGTGGAAGGTGTCCATATGATCACCAAGCACACCAAGCAGAACGCCAAGAACCCCAACGGCGGCATCCTTCGTACCGAAGGCAGCATCCACGCTTCCAACGTGATGTACCTGTACAAGGGCGAACCCGTCCGCATCGGCTTCTCGGTGCGCGACGGCAAGAAGGTCCGTGTAGCCAAGACGGCTGCCGGCCCCGTCGTGATCGGTTAAGGAGGTCTCCAGTGAGCAGCAGATTAAAAGAGTTTTATGCGAGCGATATCGTTCCCGCTATGGTAAAGAAGTTCGGCTATAAGAACATCATGCAGGTTCCGAAGCTGGACAAGATCGTCGTCAACATGGGCGTCGGCGAAGCGAAGGAAAATGCCAAGCTGCTGGAAAGCGCCATGAAGGACATGCAGATCATCACCGGCCAG
Source organism: Lachnospiraceae bacterium (assembly GCA_017958185.1). GTDB lineage: Bacteria > Bacillota > Clostridia > Lachnospirales > Lachnospiraceae > UBA6987. The sequence continues at coordinate 13,968 of JAGDDE010000004.1, forward strand.
AAGCCCATCATGACCACCGCCAAGAAGTCCGTTGCGAACTTCAAGATCCGTGAAGGCATGAAGATCGGCTGCAAGGTGACCCTGCGCGGCGACCGTATGTACGAATTTGCGGACCGCCTGATCAACCTGGCGCTGCCCCGCGTGCGCGACTTCCGCGGCGTGAACCCCAACTCCTTCGACGGGCGCGGCAACTATGCCCTGGGCATCCGCGAACAGCTGATCTTCCCGGAGATCGAGTACGACAAGATCGACAAGACCCGCGGTATGGACGTCATCTTCGTCACCACCGCCAAGACGGATGAGGAAGCCAGAGAGCTTCTGCGCCTCTTCAACATGCCGTTTGCGAAGAACTAGGAGGAAAGAACATGGCAAAGACTTCTATGAAAGTAAAGCAGCAGCGTCCGGCCAAATTCTCCACCAGAGCCTACACCCGCTGCCGCCTCTGCGGTCGTCCTCATGCTGTTCTGAAGAAGTACGGCATCTGCAGAATCTGTTTCCGCGAACTGGCATACAAGGGCGAGATCCCCGGTGTGCGCAAAGCGAGCTGGTAAGGTGAAAGGAGGAGACTATCATGGCTGTAACAAGTGATCCGATCGCGGATATGCTCACGAGAATCCGCAACGCCAATCTGGCGAAGCACGATACCGTTGATGTTCCTTCTTCCAAGATCAAGGTGGCCATCGCCGGCATCCTGCAGCGCGAAGGCTACATCAAGAAGTTCGAAGTGTCGGAAGACGGCGTCAAGAAGAACATTCATATTACCTTAAAGTACGGCAGCGACAAGAACGAGAAGGTCATCCACGGCCTGAGCCGCATCTCCAAGCCCGGTCTGCGTGTGTACGCCGGTGCGGAGGATATGCCGAAGGTCCTGGGCGGACTGGGCATCGCCATCGTTTCCACCAATGAAGGCATCCTGACGGACAAAGAAGCCCGTGCCAAGAATGTCGGCGGCGAAGTCATCGCTTACGTTTGGTAAGATCATAAGGAGGAATCAGGCGAAATGTCACGTATCGGAAGAATGCCTATCGCGATCCCCGCGGGTGTGACCGTGGATGTCGCAGAAAATAACAGTGTGACGGTAAAAGGACCCAAAGGGACCCTGTCCCGCGTTTTACCCCAGGAAATGACCATCAAGGTGGAAGGCCCGGTCGTCACCGTCAGCCGTCCCAACGACCTCAAGAGAATGAAGTCCCTGCACGGCCTGACCCGTACGCTCATCCACAACATGGTGACGGGCGTTTCCCAGGGCTTTGAGAAGGTCCTGGAGATCAACGGCGTCGGCTACCGCGCCGCCAAGGAAGGCAACAAGCTGAACCTCAGCCTGGGCTATTCCCACCCGGTGATCATGACCGACCCCGAAGGGATCGAGTCGGTGTGCGAGACCCAGACGAAGATCATCATCAAGGGTATCGACAAGGAAAAAGTCGGCCAGTATGCTGCGGAGATCCGCGCCAAGAGAGGTCCGGAGCCTTATAAGGGCAAGGGCATCAAGTATGCGACCGAGACGATCCGCCGCAAGGTCGGCAAGGCCGGTAAGTCCGGTAAGAAATAAGGAGGTGCGATATGGTAAGCAAAGACAATAAAGCCGTCAATCGTATCAAAAAGCACCAGAGACAGCGCAACCGCTACTCCGGAACGGCCGAAAGACCCCGTCTGGCTGTTTTCAGAAGCAATATGCACATGTACGCTCAGGTGATCGATGACGTAGCGCAGAAAACTTTAGTTGCCGCCTCCACCACGGAAAAGGCCGCAAGAGCCGATCTGGAAAAGACCAATGATACCGACGCTGCCTCCTACGTGGGCACGCTGGTCGCAAAGCGCGCTCTCGAAGCGGGGATCACGGAGGTCGTTTTCGACCGCGGCGGTTTCCTGTATCACGGCAAGGTCAAGGCCCTGGCTGACGCAGCCCGTGAGGCCGGCCTGAAGTTCTGATAGGAGGCGAACACATGAAACGTACGATTATTGATCCCAATACGTTGGAACTGACGGATACCCTCGTCGAACTCAGACGCGTATCCAAGACGGTCAAGGGCGGCCGCAACTCCCGCTTCTCCGCGCTGGTCGTCGTCGGTGACGGCAACGGTCACGTGGGCGTCGGCGAAGGCAAGGCCAAGGAAGTTCCGGAAGCCATCCGCAAAGCCAAGGAATCCGCCTCCCGTCATCTGGTAGAGATCAGCACCGATGAAAACGGTTCCGTTCCTCATGACATGATCGGCAAATTCGGCAGCGCCACGGTGATGCTGAAGAAGGCTCCGGAAGGTACCGGCGTTATCGCCGGCGGCCCCGCCCGTGCGGTCATGGAAAAGGCCGGCATCCGCAACATCCGTACCAAGTCTCTCGGCTCCAACAATAAGCACAACGTCGTTCTGGCCGCTCTGAACGGTCTGACGAAAATGCTGACCCCGGAAGAGGTCGCCCGTCTGCGCGGCAAGTCCGTAGACGAGATCCTGAACTAAGGGAGGACAAACACATGGCGAACAAACTCAAAGTCACGCTGGTCAAGTCCCCTATCGGTGCGATCCCGAAGCAGAAGAAGACCGTCGAGGCCCTCGGCCTCAAAAAACTGCACCAGACGGTGGAACTCCCGGACAACGGCGCCGTGCGCGGCATGATCTGGCACGTCAGCCATCTGGTAAAGGTTGAGGAGGTAGAAGCATGAACCTTTCGAATTTACAGCCTGCCGAAGGCTCTGTACAGAGCAACACTTTCCGCCGCGGCCGCGGTCACGCGTCCGGCAACGGAAAGACAGCCGGCAAGGGTCACAAGGGCCAGAAGGCCCGTTCCGGTGCCCCCCGTCCCGGCTTTGAAGGCGGCCAGATGCCTCTGTTCCGCCGCCTGCCCAAGCGCGGCTTCACCAACATCAACTCCAAGGATGTGGTAGGCATCAACGTGGGCATGCTGGACAACTTCTTCGAAGACGGCGCGGTCATCTCCGTGGAGACCCTGGTCGAATCCGGCCTGGTCAAGCATCCCCGTGACGGCGTCAAGCTCCTTGGCAACGGCGAAGTGACTCAGAAATACACCGTTTGCGGCCTGTGGGCCAGCGAAGGTGCGAAGAGCAAGATCGAAGCAGCGGGCGGAAAGTTTGAAGAGAACTGAGCGGGAGGAAGCTTATGTTTAAGAATCTCATCAACGCCTTCAAGATCCCGGACGTCCGTAAGAAGATCTTCTTTACGCTGCTGATGGTGGTCGTGGTCCGTCTCGGCTGCCAGATCCCCACGCCGGGCATCAACATGGAGTACATCTCCCTGCTGCTGTCGAGTCTGAACGGCTCCGCTTTCAACTTCTTCAATGTGCTGACGGGCGGCTCGCTCTCCTCGATGTCCATCTTCGCGCTGAACATCTCCCCGTACATCACGGCCTCGATTATCATCCAGCTCCTTACCATCGCGATCCCCGCGCTGGAAGAGATGAGCAAGGACGGTGAGGACGGCAAGAAGAAGATCAACAAGATCACCCGTTACGTCACCGTCGGTCTGGCCTTCCTGCAGGCGGGCTCCATGGCCATTGGTTTCGGCGAAAACTATCTGACCGACTACACCTGGTACAATGTACTGCTGGTGGCTCTGATCATGACGGCGGGCAGCACCGCGCTGATGTGGATCGGTGAGCGCATCACCGAAAAGGGCATCGGCAACGGCATCTCCATCCTGCTGCTCGTGAACATCCTGGCCGGTCTGCCCGGCGACTTCCGCACCCTGTTCGAAGTGTTCGTACGGCCTGCCGGCATCACGCTCGGCATCCTGATCGCGATCCTGATCCTGGCCATCCTGCTGGCCATCGTCGTCTTCGTCATCTACCTGCAGGACGGCGAACGCCGCATCCCGGTACAGTACGCGAAGCGCATCCAGGGCCGCCGCCAGGTGGGCGGACAGTCCTCCAACATCCCGATCAAGGTCAACACCGCCGGTGTTATCCCGGTCATCTTTGTGAGCTCCCTGCTGAGCCTTCCGGCCATGATCGCCGGATTCGCGGGCATGGACATCTCCAACCCTACCAACGTAGGCGGCCACATCATCAAGGGTCTGACCCAGAGCTACTGGTGCAACCCTCAGGAACCCATCTACACGCTGGGCCTGCTGCTCTACCTGGTACTGCTGGTCGTATTCGCCTACTTCTACACCTCGATCACCTTTAACCCGACCGAGGTCGCGAACAACATGAAGAAGCAGGGCGGCTTCATCCCCGGCATCCGTCCGGGCAAACCCACCAGCGACTACATGAGCAAGGTCCTGAACTACCTGGTGTTCATCGGTGTCGTGGGTCTGGCCATCGTGGCGGTGATCCCCATCATCCTGACGGGCATCTTCGGTGTGGGCAGCTCCCTTTGCTTCCTGGGAACGTCCCTGATCATTATCGTAGGCGTCATTCTGGAAACCTTGAAGCAGGTCGAGTCGATGATGACCGTCCGCAACTATAAGGGCTTCCTGAACGATTAAGAGGGGAAAAACGTATGAAGTTAGTTTTGCTCGGACCTCCCGGTGCCGGAAAAGGCACCCACGCCAAGCGCCTGTCCGACCGCTACGGGATCGTGCACATCTCCACCGGAGATATCTTCCGCGCGAATCTCAAGAACGGCACGCCGCTGGGCCTGAAAGCCAAGACCTACATGGACGCCGGCGCCCTGGTACCGGACGAACTGACGACCGATCTGGTGCTGGACCGTCTGAACCAGCCCGATTGTGAAAACGGATACATCCTTGACGGATTCCCCCGGAATCTGGCACAGGCCGAGGCCCTGACAAGGGCCCTGGCCGCCGCCGGAGACCAGATCGACGCCGCGCTCAATCTGACGGTGGACGACGAAGTCATCGTCCACCGCATGAGCGGACGCCGTGTCTGCTCCGTCTGCGGCGCCAGCTACCACATCGTGAGCGCACCGACCCGCGTGCCGGGCGTGTGCGACCGCTGCGGCGGCCCGGTGATCCTCCGCGCGGATGATGCGCCGGAGACCGTGCTGCACCGCCTGGAGGTCTATCACGAACAGACGGAACCCATCGTCGGCTACTACCGCGATCTGGGAAAAGAAATTCAGATAGACGCTGCACAGACCGTGGATCGGGTTTTTGAGGATCTGGTCGCGGCGCTGGGAGAGTAAGATGGCGGTCACGATCAAGACAGCGTCAGAGATAGCGCTGATGCGGGAAGCCGGCCGGCTCCTGGGCGAAGTTCACAACGAACTGGCGAAGGCGCTGCACGCCGGAATGACCACGAAGGAGGTCGACAGGCTCGGCGAGCGGCTCATCCGCAAGCGCGGCTGCATCCCTTCCTTCCTGGGCTACGGCGGTTTCCCCGCTTCCATCTGCGTCTCGGTCAACGACGAGGTGATCCACGGGATCCCCGGACCGAGAGTCCTGAAGGAAGGCGATATCGTCAGTCTGGATGCGGGCCTCATCTGGAAGGGATTCCAGTCGGACGCGGCGCGGACCCACATCATCGGCGAGGGCACGCCCAAGACCAGACAGCTGGTGCAGGTCACCAGAGATTCTTTCTTTGCCGGCATCAAAATGGCCCGCGCCGGCAACCACCTGCATGACATTTCCAACGCGATCGCAGACTTCGTGGAGCCTTTCGGCTTCGGGATCGTCGAGGATTATGTCGGTCACGGTATCGGGCGCGAAATGCACGAAGCGCCGGAGATCCCCAACTTCCGTCAGAAGTCGCGCGGGATCCGGCTGCGCCCCGGCATGACGCTGGCCATCGAACCGATGATCAATATGGGCACCTGGGAGGTACGGGTGCTGAGTGACGAATGGACCGTGGTCACCCGTGACGGCCGGCCGGCCGCTCACTACGAGAACACGATCCTGATCACCGAAGGCGAGCCGGAGATCCTCTCCATCGCCGACGGTGTCCGCTGAGGACGCCTCCGTCCGGCAGCGGGAACAGGTCGATCTGAAGAAACGGAAGAGCAAGGAGATAAGAATGTCGAAAAACGACGTCATTGCGCTGGAAGGCAAAGTAATCGAGAAAATGCCCAATGCCATGTTCCGGGTGGAACTGGAGAACGGTCATGAAGTGCTGGCGCACATCAGCGGCAGACTGCGCATGAATTATATTCGTATCCTCCCCGGTGATAAAGTGACCGTGGAGTTGTCTCCCTATGACCTGAGCAAGGGCAGGATCAGCTGGCGCGACAAATAAAGTGCTTGCGCGGGCTGTGATTCTGTGCTATAGTTATCGGTGCGCCTTTTGCGCACTGCTCTAAAAAAGGAGAAAGTATCATGAAAGTGAGATCTTCCGTGAAGCCGATTTGCGAAAAATGCAAGGTCATTAAGCGCAAAGGCAGCATTCGCATCATTTGCGAAAACCCCAAACATAAGCAGAGACAAGGCTAAAGAAAGTTGGAGGTATCATACACATGGCTCGTATTTCAGGCGTCGATTTGCCGAGAGAGAAGCGCATCGAGATCGGTCTGACCTACATCTATGGTATCGGCCGCACCAGTTCCAACCGTATTCTGAAGCAGGCGGACGTGGATCCGGACACCCGTGTCAAGGATCTTACGGACGATGAAGTCGCCCGCATCCGTGAAGTCATCGACACCACCCAGGTGGTGGAAGGTGATCTTCGCCGCGAAGTGGCCTTCAACATCAAGCGCCTGCAGGAGATCGGCTGCTACCGGGGCATCCGCCACAGAAGAGGTCTGCCCGTCCGCGGTCAGAACACCAAGAACAATGCGCGCACTCGCAAAGGCCCGAAGAAGACTGTGGCGAACAAGAAGAAGTAATTCCTCTGACGCGATCAGTCAAACGCTCTACAAAATTTTCAGAAAGGAACCCATAAGGGAAGAAGGTTAGTTTTTAATGGCTAAGCAAAGCTCAGCAAAAAAAGTGACAAAGAAACGTGTCAAGAAAAACGTTGAACGCGGCCAGGCACATATTCAAGCATCCTTCAACAACACGATCGTTACCCTTACCGACAGTCAGGGTAATGCGTTGTCGTGGGCAAGTGCTGGTGGCTTGGGCTTCAAAGGTTCAAGAAAATCGACTCCTTATGCAGCGCAGATGGCAGCGGAAACCGCTACCAAAGCCGCTTTAGTGCATGGACTCAAATACGTAGAGGTATTTGTCAAAGGCCCGGGTTCGGGACGTGAGGCCGCCATCCGCGCGCTTCAGGCTTCCGGTCTCGAGGTCGTCAGCATTCAGGATGTGACGCCCATCCCTCATAACGGATGCCGTCCGCCTAAACGCAGAAGAGTATAAGGAGGTGTACTAACGTGGCTGTTAATCGTGTTCCTGTTCTGAAAAGATGCAGATCTCTGGACCTCGACCCTGTTTACCTCGGTATTGACAAAAAGTCCCGCCGGACCGCCCGCAATGCCAACAAGAAGGTAAGTGAATACGGCCTGCAGCTTCGCGCCAAACAGCAGGCGAAGTTCATGTACGGTGTATTGGAAAAACCTTTCCGTAATTATTACGATAAAGCCAGCAAGATGAAGGGCATGGTCGGTGAAAACCTGCTGACCATCCTGGAGACCAGACTGGACAACGTGCTGTTCCGCGCCGCCATGGCCCGGACCCGCATGGAAGCCCGCCAGATCGTTGACCACAAGGAAGTCCTGGTCAACGGCAAGTGCGTCAATATTCCTTCGTACCGCGTTTCCGCCGGCGATGTGATCGAGCTGAAGGATGCGGCCAAGGCCTCTCCCCGCTACAAGGCGGAAGACGGCATCCTGGCCTCTACCGAAGGCAGAGCGGTGCCCGAATGGCTGGAAGCCGATCGTGAGAACCTGAAGATCACGGTCTCCCAGCTGCCGAACCGCAAGCAGATCGACGTCCCGTTCGACGAGATGCTGATCGTTGAGTTGTACTCGAAGTAATGGTGCACTGACATCCACTTTCCCGGAAGGAGTGTAAACGTGTTAGATTTTGAGAAGCCCAAAATTGAGATAGCCGAGATTTCCCAGGATAAGACCTACGGACGTTTTGTGATCGAGCCCCTGGAGCGCGGATACGGCGAGACCCTGGGCAATTCCCTGCGCAGGATCATGCTTTCCTCTCTTCCCGGCGTGGCAGTGAGCCAGGTCAAATTCGGCGGCGTTCTTCACGAGTTTACGACCATCCCCGGCGTAAAGGAAGACGTGACCGATATCATCCTGAACCTGAAGAGCCTGGCGATCAAGAGCCACAGTGATTTCACCGAGCCGAAGACCGCCTACATCGACTTCAAAGGAGAAGGCGTGGTACATGCTTCCGACATCCGCATGGACAGCGACCTGGAGATCATCAATCCCGATCTGGTCATTGCCACTTTGAGCGGAGGTCAGGATTCGCATCTGACTGCCGAGATCACCATTACCCGCGGCCGCGGCTATGTGAGCGCCGAAGACAACAAATCCGACGATCTGCCGATCGGCGTGATCGCCGTTGATTCGATCTACACGCCCATCGAACGTGTGAATCCGACAGTGGAAAACACCCGTGTCGGCAAGATCACCGACTTTGACAAGCTGACGCTGGATGTCTACACCAACGGAACCCTGGGGCCGGACGATGCAGTGAGTCTGGCAGCCAAAGTGCTCAGCGAGCACCTGAGCCTCTTCGTGAACCTGTCCGAGAGCGCCAAGAGCGCCGAAGTGATGGTAGAAAAAGAGAACCCCGAAAAAGAGAAAGCGATGGAGATGAACATCGAAGAGCTGGAACTTTCGGTCCGTTCCTACAACTGCCTCAAGCGCGCCGGCATCAGCACGGTGGAAGAACTGTGCAACCGCACTCCGGAAGACATGATGAAGGTGAGAAACCTCGGACGCAAATCCCTGGAGGAAGTGCTGAGCAAGCTGAAAGAACTGGGGCTTGAACTGAGACCCAGCGAAGAGTAAGCCCAAAATAATTCGGAGGAATAACCATGGCACATTATAGAAAGCTTGGCAGAACAAGCAGCCAGCGCAAGGCGATGCTCAGAGGCCTTACGACCGATCTGCTGAACCATGGCCGTATCGTCACCACCGAGACGAGAGCCAAGGAAGTTCAGAAGATCGCCGAGGGTCTGATCGCTCTTGCGGTCAAAGAAAAAGACAACTTTGAGACCGTGACCGTTACCGCCAAGGTCGCAAAGAAGGATAAAGACGGAAAGCGCGTGAAGACCGTGGTCGACGGCAAGAAGGTCACCGAGTTCGAAGAGATCTCCAAGACCATCAAGAAAGACCAGCCTTCCCGTCTGCATGCCCGCCGCCAGATGCTGAACGTCCTGTATACGCCGAAACAGGCGGATGCCAAGGGCCGTCACATGCTGGAAGTCGATCTTCCCAAGAAGCTGTTTGAGGAGATCGCGCCGAAGTACGTGAACCGCAATGGCGGTTATACCCGTACCACCAAGATCGGTCCCCGCCGCGGTGACGCTGCGATGGAAGTCGTTCTGGAGCTGGTATAAGAGCAACAGAAAAGATCCCCCTCTGCGGAGGGGGATTTTTGCGTCTTCGGAAGGTTTGTCCGGACGGCTCCGGCGGCACTCACTGCCCGGAGGCTATCAGCCTTTCATAACCGGACTGGATCCCGGCGTGGATCTGCGCGATCAGGGCGCGCTGCTGCACGCGGTCCAGCCCTTCGGTAGCCACGGGCTTTCCGAAATGCAGCGTCACGCGGGCCGGCCGTACCTTCGGCTCGTGCTTTTCAAAGAGATCGTCCGTGCGGACGATGGTTACCGGGACGATCCGCGTGCCGGTACGGAAGGCCGGACGGAAACTCCCCTCATGGAACGGTAGCATCTGATCTTTTTGAGAACGGGTGCCTTCCGGGTGGATCCAGAAGGAATAACCGTTTTTGATACCGGTCTCGATCTCTTCCACGCTGCGCAGTCCGTCGCGCAGGTTGCCCCGATCCACGAAAACGCAGTGCAGGAGTTTCATCCAGCTGTTCATCGAAGGGATCTTGCGGTATTCGGCCTTGGAAACAAAGGCGAACGGACGGTCGAGCGCCTCGAAGGCGGCAAACTCGTCAAAGAAGCTGCGGTGGTTGGCTACAAAAAGGAAGGCCTCGCCCTTCGGCAGTTCTTCCTCGTATTCCGTTTTCAGCTTCATGCCGGCCAGAAATCCGACGCCGTTGGCAAAGAAGCGCACGAGCGGATAGGTCAGCCTGTCGCAGAACTTCGGGGAGCAGAGGCGGATCAGCCAGAAGACCGGCAGTAGCGGCAGCCCGATGGGGACGAGCACCAGGACGATATAGATCAGGATCAGCGCGAAACGGATCATGGAGGCCTCCGGGGAAAAGAGAAGGCAGAACCTTCGGAATGTCTCCATTGTACCATACTTCGCGAGAAAGAAAAGCGAAATTCGTTCATAATCAAAAGCGCGCGCCCCTTGACAGACAGGACCGCCGATGGTATACTTTATCATTGTAGTGCAATAAAGCAAATCGGAGAACCTGTATGATGAACAAGAAACTGAGGGGCAGTCAGGTAGACCGCTTTCTGGAAGCCATTTTATCCCTCAAAACGAAAGAAGAAGCCCGCAAATACCTGGAGGACGTCTGCACGGTGAACGAAATACTGACGCTGGCCCAGCGTCATGCGGTCGCAGAGATGCTGCGGCGCGGCGTGACGTATGTGGAGATCACGGAAAAGACCGGCGCCTCTACGGCGACCATCAGCCGTGTGAACCGCTCGCTGAGCCTGGGCGGGGAGGGGTATGATATCGTCCTCTCAAGACTTTCGGAAGGGAAATGACGAATCGGGACATGAATTCTGTTTTTGAAGATCTGAATCCGCCTCAGCTTGAGGCGGTTTTGTCTGTTGAAGGGCCGGTGCTGATCCTGGCCGGCGCCGGCTCGGGCAAGACCCGGGCGCTCACGCACCGGATCGCCTATATGATCCGAGAAAAGGGGATCAAACCCTGGAATATCCTGGCCATCACCTTTACCAACAAGGCAGCCGGCGAAATGAAGGAGCGGGTGACCGGACTGGTGGGCGACTGCGGCGTGTTCGTGAGCACGTTCCACGCGGCCTGCGTGCGGATCCTGCGCAGCGCGGCGGACCGGCTGGGCTATGGCCGTGACTTCACCATCTATGATACCGACGACACCAAAGTGCTGATGCGTCGCATCATCAAGGAAAAGAACCTGGATCCGCGATTGTACCGCGAGAAGGACATCCTGGCGCAGATCTCACAGATGAAAAACGAGATGACGACCGCCCGGGACTTTGAGCGGCTGGCCGGCGGAAAGTTCCGCGATGAGCGCATCGCCATGCTGTATACGGAGTATCAGCGGCGTCTGCTGGCAGCGGACGCCATGGATTTCGACGATCTGTTGGTAAACACCGTCCTTTTGTTCCGTGAGAATCCGGACGTGCTGGAGGATTACCGCCGGCGCTTCCGGTATATCCTGGTGGATGAATACCAGGATACGAACGAGGCGCAGTTCCAAATCATCGATATGCTCGCGCATGAGCACCGGAATATCTGCGTCGTGGGCGACGATGATCAGTCCATCTACAAATTCCGCGGCGCCAACATCCAGAACATCCTCAATTTTGACCGGGCCTTTCCGGAAGCTAAGGTGATCCGACTGGAGCAGAATTACCGTTCGACGGGCAATATCCTGGCGGTAGCCAATGCGGTGATCAAGAACAACGAAGGCCGGAAGGAGAAGACCCTCTGGACGCAGAAAACGTCCGGCGATCCGGTCGTTTTCCGGCAGTATGAAACGGCTCAGGCGGAAGCGCAGGGCATCGTACGGGAGATCATGAAGGAAAAAACGCGATTCCCCTACGGCAGCTGCGCGATCCTCTACCGGACTAACGGACAGTCGCGCGTGCTGGAAGAGCGCTTCGTCCAGGAAGGGGTGCCGTACCGGCTCATCGGCGGGACGAACTTTTACCAGCGCAAGGAAGTCAAGGACATCCTCTGTTATCTGAAGACAGTGGAAAATGCCAAAGATGACGTGGCGGTGCGCCGCATCATTAATGAGCCGCGACGCGGGATCGGCGATACGACCATCGAGCGCGTAGCCGCGCTGGCAGCGGAGCGGGAGATCACTTTTTACGAGGCTATGTGCCTGGCGGGTGAGGAACCTTCTCTGAAAACGGCGGCGCCCCGGCTGGTTAAATTCACAAAACTGATCGAGACTCTGCGGGAGGACCGCGCGCATCTGCGGATCTGGGAGCTGATCGAGCAGATCCTGATCCGGAGCGGTTATCAGGAAGCCCTGCGCGAGGAAGGCTCGGAGCAGGCGGAGGCGCGCCTGGAAAACGTGCGTGAGCTGGAAAACAAAGCAGCGGATCTGCACGACGAGCCGGGCGATCCGGAGGCACTGGGGCAGTTCCTGGAGGAAGTCGCGCTGGTCGCGGAGGTCGATCAGCTGGCCGGTGAAAACGACCGGGTGGTCCTGATGACGCTCCACAGTGCCAAAGGCCTGGAGTTTCCCAAGGTCTACCTTTCCGGCATGGAACAGGGGATCTTTCCCGGCAACCGCGCGCTGTGCTCCGGTGACCCGACCGATCTGGAGGAGGAACGCCGGCTGGCGTACGTCGGTTTTACACGAGCCCGGGAGAAACTGGTCCTGACGGCGGCCCGCGTGCGCATGGTGAACGGGGAGACCCAGTTCCATGACATCTCACAGTTTGTGGAGGAGATCCCCGCGGAACTGCTGAAACGCGAGGGCGGTGGTATGCGCGGCGCCTCGGAGGGCATGGCCCGTCAGCGGCAGCGGGAGGGCCTGTACGATGACTACGGACTGCGGCGCAATGCCTCGCCGGGCGGCTGGAATGATTTCGGAGACGCTTACGGACGGGGCTTTGGCCGAGGGCCGGGCGCGGGAGGATCCGGGCCCGGGGCGGGCAGCAGAGACAGCCGCGGGAAGGCATTCCTCGGAGGCGGCGCAGCATACGGGGCCACAGGCGCTCCTGGCTTTGGCCGCGTCTGGGGCGCGGGTCCCGCGGCAGGAGGAGCGGACCCGGGACGGGGCAGCGCGAGACGTTCACCCGATGGGTCCGGTACCGGCAGAGGCCCGGAAACGTTTTCCTATGAGGAAGACCAGCGCCGCCCGGAAACGGTCGATCCGGCACTGCTTCGTCCCGGCGACCGCGTGAACAGTCCTAAGTTCGGCCCGGGCACGGTCGTCAGTGTGGAAAGCCGCGGGAAGGACTACCGGGTCACGGCGGATTTTGACGGAGTCGGCCGTAAGACGCTGCTGGCTTCACTGGCAGGGCTGACCCGCGAGGAAATGTGAGCAGGCTTCCACCGCGGTTCCACACAAGACCCGAAAAAATCGTAGCCAAAATCCGGCCGATGTGATATACTGACAAGCAGAAGATGAGCCGACCGGAGGATCGGACCGGCTGTAACGATACGAAACCGCCGCAGGGAAAGGAGCGACCGTATGAAGAAGGAAGAGAAAAAGAAGAAAAAACCGCTTTGGAAAAAAATCCTGATGATCCTGGGGATCACGACGTTTGTCAGCGCCATTTGCTACGCTGTGTATTATTTCTTCTTTGCGGACAATTATGAAGATCTGGACGAAGAGTTCTTTGACGGTGATCTGAGCGTGAAGGAGAAGACGGAGGCCGCTCCGGAAGAAGTCGCCGAAGAAGTGCCGGAAGATCCTGCCGAAGAAGAAAAACCGCAGGAGTGACCGGAAAAGAAGAAAATGGGTCTGCGCTGACGCGGCGCAGCCATACGACGGACCCCGCTGCAGCTATCTGGGCTGCGGCGGGGTTTGTGCGCCGATGAAAACGTGCGGCGCAAAAAGCGGCCCGGTGAAGAGGGCCTTCCGCCAGCGCCCCGGCGCAGCAATCGCGGCGCCGGACGCGCAAAACGTCATGACGGGCTAAACCGCCGGGTGGCGAAACTGCCGGGCGGCCGGAGGCAGAAAGGAAGATCATGAGCGAACAAAAGAGGCTTTGCCTCAATCTGGGCATCTGCGGCGGCTGCGCGCTGGGCCGTATGACATACGAAGAGCAGCTGGCAGCCAAAGAAAAAGAGATGAAGCAGCTGTTTGAGCCCGTTCTGGGACAGGACTTTTTCACGGATGGACGCTACGAGGGTATGCTGGAAAGCCCCCGACGCGAGGCCTTCCGCAATAAAATGGAATACTCCTTTGGCAACGCGCAGAAGGACGGTCCG